>NZ_OY787469.1:1852500-2161250 GCF_963678835.1 uncultured Desulfuromonas sp. | reverse complement strand
CAAACGCGCTTTCAGCCTTACCACCCGATCAGCATACAGATCCACCGCAATACCCTTCCTCCCTGCCCTTTTGTTTTTTTGAAACAACAGTCGAACCGGATGCGAATGTTTCTCTAACGGTAATCGTTAACGTTTAACGGATATTTTCATCATTCCATCTAGGAGGAAAAAAGCAATGCATATCCTGTTCAAACGTTGGACAACTCTGGCCTTACTCGGCACGACCCTGGCCGTGGCCGCCTGCAGTGATGATTCCGACAAGACATTGGTCAGCCCGGCGTCAATGACTGTGGTCGGACGCTTCGCCGAAAATCAGGCTCTGGATGAGGGACGTTCGGAAATTGTCAGTTACCATAGTGCCAGCCATTCCATCATGGTGATTAATGCGGATGACGAGACTGTGGACATCATTGATGCCAGTACGCTGACCAGCACCGCTTTGACCAATCCGTTGACCGACTCCAACCTGACATTGCGCCAACAGCTTGATGTGGCAACGGATGTCACCACCATCACCGCCGGTGGGATCAACAGCGTAGCCGTTCATGGCAATTTGATGGCTGTTGCCGTGGAAAATGACGACAAACAGGCCAACGGCGTCATCGCCTTTTACACGCTTGATGCCGCTGGAACAGCAAGCTTTCTCAAGACCGTGGCTGCCGGAGCGTTGCCGGATAACGTGGTGTTCTCACCCGACGGTGCCTATGCCTTAAGTGCCAATGAAGGTGAACCTTCCGGCGACTACACCAATGACCCGCAAGGCAGTGTCACCCTGGTGGCCATTACAAACGGCGTCCCGGCCGACAGTGGAACGCAAATCACCTTCAGCGACGAGGATTGCGATGCCCATGTGCGTCTGAGCGGCCCGGCCGGAACCACGGCAGCTCAGGATCTTGAACCGGAATACATCACCATTTCCGGCGACAGCACCACCGCCTATGTGTCTTTGCAGGAAAACAACGCCATTGCCGTAATCACTCTGGCAACCGCGACCGTGGAAAAGATTTACGGCCTGAGCGCTAAAAACCATGCCATCGAGGGCAACGGGCTCGACGCCAGCAACAAAGACGACAGCATCAATATTCAGACTTATAACCATCTGTCTGGCCTGCCCATGCCGGACACCGTGGCCAACTTCAGTATTGATGGGGTCAATTACCTGCTCACCGCCAACGAAGGGGATTCACGCGAATACTTTTTTGACGCGGACGAAGCCACCTGTATTGCCGCGGGCGGACTGGATTGGGACGACGATGATGGCTGCCTGTCGTGGACGGATGAAGCACGGGTCGAAGACCTGCTGCTCGATGCCGCTGTGTTCAGCGACGCCACCGTGCAGGATGAAGATCAACTCGGACGTCTCAAGGTGATCACCACCGAGGGCGACACCGATGGTGATGGTGATTATGATGAACTGTATTCTTTCGGCACCCGTTCCTTTTCGATCTGGAACGCGGACAGTGGCGAGTTGATTTATGATTCCGGCGATGATTTCGAACAGATTACCGCCGAGCACTTGGGCTACGACGGGTTCAATAACAACAACACTGAAAATAAAGGCGACAACCGCTCCGACGATAAAGGTCCCGAGCCGGAAGCCCTGACGGTCGGTGAGGTCAATGGACATTATTATGCGTTTATCGGCCTGGAACGCACCGGCGGCATCATGATGTACAACATTGACGATCCCACAGCACCCAAGTTTGTCGAGTACCTTCTCAATCGTGATCTGGAGGTCGACATCGAGGCGGACCTGGAGTCGGCCGGCGATCTGGCCCCGGAAGGGATGGCCTTTGTTGACGCTGCGGACAGCCCGACCGGCAATGCCCTGCTCATTGTCGGCAACGAAGCATCCGGCACCACAACTGTTTACGAAGTCAAGTGATCCTCACTTTAACCATCACCGCCGGAGAGCATCCGGTGGTGATGGTCTCTGCTGCACGCAGAAAAACTCACATGTCTTTGGGATGGTGAACAACAATATCCTTGAGGCGCTCTTCGATCTCGACCACTTCGTTGATATGGTCAAAGAACAGATCGAGCAATCGCGGATCAAATTCGGTTCCACGCCGTTCGCGCATATAATCGACCACCTCATCATAACTCCAGGCAGGCTTGTAGGCCCGTTTCTGTAACAGAGCATCAAACACATCGGCAATGATAACGATGCGTCCGCGCAGATCGATCTCTTCACCGCTCAAGCCCTGAGGGTAGCCACTGCCGTCCCAATGCTCATGGTGTTGATGGGCAATGACCGCCGCGCAGCGCAATAACCGGCGCGTTGAATGACGCAAGATGTCATGACCGTAAACCGTATGGGTTTTGATGATTTCAAATTCCTGCGGTGTCAAGCGAGCCGGTTTGTGCAAAATGGCATCGGGGATGGCGACTTTGCCAACATCATGCATGGCCGCTGCCCAGCGGATTTCCTGGCAGAGCTGACCGTTGCATCCGGCCAGACGCGCCAACAAGGCACTGATTTCGGCAACCCGGTTGATATGCTGGCCGGTTTCGACGCTCTTGAACTCGCACACGGCGCTCATCATCAAAATGATTTCACGCTGGGTTTCTTCAATATCACGGTCGTGATAGCGTTTCAATTCAAGGTGGGTTTTGACCCGGGCGCACAGTTCATGTGCATTGAACGGCTTGGTCACATAGTCGACGCCGCCCAGTTCAAAACCTTGAATCAGGCTGTCGCTGTCAGTGCGCGCGGTGAGAAACACCACAGGGATATGGTGTGTGGCTTTATCCGCTTTAAGACGACGGCACACCTCAAAACCATCCATCGGCTGCATGAGAATATCGAGTAGAATCAAATCGAAATCATGCTCTTTCACCCGTTCCAGAGCCTGCTCACCCCTGGTCGCAAAGATCATCTGGTAATCATCGACATCTTTAAGCATGCGAATGCCCACCTGGATATTGGTCAGGTCATCATCCACCACCAGAATGGCCGGTTTATCATTGATCATCGTCATCAACCTCCCCATTTCGTACGGCCTCGACCAGTTGAGTGAAATCCCCCAACAACCCGTAAATTTCCTTTAAATCAACCCCTTCAATCGCATGACGCAGCCGCATGCAGTAGTCCGTGAGAAGCTCAAGCCGGTAGGTTGCATTCAACTGCGTCAATTGCTCAACAAACGAGTCAAACAAAGACAGGTCGCCCTGTTCACGAATCTGTTTTGCTTCGAGACGAAACCCTTGCAACTGCTGTTCGAGTTGACGTTTTTGCTCAGCGCTGCTGAAACGACAGCGTGTCGATTGTGGCTCGTCGATCATGGTCTCTATCGGTTGGGCCGGTAAAAAACGGGCGACTTCCCGCAGCAGATCGTTTCTTTCGATAGGCTTGCGCAGATAACCGTCAAAGCCACGCTGCTTGAGTTGTTGCAGTTCCGTCTCCAGCACCGATGCGGTCAGGGCAATGATAGGCAACTGTTGCCAAGCCTCACTTTGACGTATCCGTTCAGCGGCCTCCTCACCACCAAGAACCGGCATGCGCAAATCCATCAGCACCAGATCGACAGGGAATTCCATCAGCTGCTGCAATGCCTCGGCACCATTTTCCGCTTCAACAACGCGGATAGCGGTCTCGGCAAAAACGGCCCGGATCAACTGACGATTGTCAACCACATCATCGACAATCATGACACAGGCCGGTTCGAAAACAAGGGCCACTTCATCCATTTCCTGATGAACTGGAACCGTGGTGCCCACATCGATGTTGTGCAATATCACACTGAAGGTGGAACCTTGCCCCGGCTGACTTGCAACATCGATTTCGCCATCCATCATGGTTACCAGCTTCTGACAAATAGCCAGACCAAGTCCACTCCCGCCAAAGCGTCGTTCATCCTGACCGCGCGATTGCTGGAACATCTGAAAGATCGCGTCATGATCTTCCTCGGCAATCCCCATGCCGGTGTCCTCAACATCAATCTGGAGATCAAGTTTGCTGCATTGTACATCGCGGAAGATTTTTCGCACCCGCAGGGCCACATGCCCCTTCTCGGTGAACTTGATGGCATTACCGATTAAATTGAGCAAAATCTGGCGCAGACGCACTGCATCAACAAGAAGCGACTGCGGCAGTTCCTCATCCACATCAACGATGAACTCAAGATTTTTCTGACGAATCCGTTCATAAAAAAGCTGTCCTACATCCTGAAACAACTGATGAGGATTAATATTTTCACGGTGCAGGGTCATCTGTCCCGCTTCAATTTTTGATAGATCAAGAATATCATTGATGATACCCAGCAACGCCTTACCACCGATTTTGATGGAGCGCAGATAGCCTCTTTGCACCGGATCCTTAATCAGGGTGGCGAGTATATCGGTGAAGCCGATCACCGAATTGAGCGGAGTGCGAATATCGTGACTCATGTGGGCCAGAAACACACTTTTGGCTTTCGTGGCCTGTTCGGCGGCTTCTTTGGCTACCAGCAATGCCGACTCAGCCTGGCGGCGGCGTCTAACTTCAGCTTTGAGACGACGATTCCACCATAATGTCCCCGCAATAATCACCAGGAAAATCGCCGCACTTTGCCACAACAAGCGATAATCCACGTCAGCTTCGTAATCAAACGCGATCCAACGTCGATAGATCTCTCGGCGCTCGTTGGCATCAATACTCAGCAGTGCTTTATTGATGATAGCGCGTAATTCGGGCAGATCTTTCTGAATGCCGAAATAGAGGGCATAGGAATACGGCGTGGCACCGGAAACTTTCAAATTACTCAAACCAGCTTTTTCACTGTCATAATCAAAGGTGGGCAGGTCAATGACAAAAGCATCAACTTCCCCGCGCGACAGTGCTTTCAAACCAGCCAGAGCATTGCTGAACCGAAACAAAAGAGCATCCGGCACATCCTTGAGGATCTTTTGCCCCACCACATTGCCGTCAACGACACCAACCTTGTACTGTGACAATTCCGTGATACTGCGGAACTGCCGGGCAGACCGACGCACGACAATGACATGATCGATCCGCATGTGTTCGCTGGAGAAATCCATCTGCTCAAATCGACTTGGCGAATACCCTGTCACATCAATCAAATCAACCTGATGCGCTCGAAACGCCGCCAAGGCCGTGACAAGATCACGCTGGCGGCGGGCTTCGAATTGAATACCGGTGCGCTGGCTGATCTGTGCTAAATAATCGGCAATAACGCCCGAATAGACACCGTTCGCATCATAAAAAGTTGTCGGGGCGCGGTGTGGATCGCCGCTGAATGTCACAATGGGATGCTGTTTAAGCCAGTCGCGCTCTGCGGCTGTCAGCTGTATGTTCCGTCGCTGTGGATCATTGATGGTCAGCCAGCGTTGTTCAATCTGCTGTCGCTGTGCGCTGGAAATATCGTCGAGGGCGGCTTGCAGAATGGCAAGAAGCTGCGGTTGTTGACGGGAAACCGCCATGGAGAGTTGGGTGTTGACCAGATCAACGGCAAAGGCAGCGCGTATACCGACAAAGTGGTTTTTATCGGCAACAAAGTTCACGGCACCGAAGGTATCAATATAGAAATCAGCTCTGTCGTCCATCAGTGCACCCAACGCCTGGCTGATCGTATCCACCTCGATGATGGAGACAGACGGATAGCTCTGACGGATCTGCGGCGTTGTGCCGCTGCCTTTAACCATGACCGCCCGATGGTGGCGGATATCATCGAGAACCTCGATGCCATGATGATCATCGCGGACAAACAGAAACTCGCGGGCCTGAATGTAAGGGCTGGTAAACAAATAGGGGGACTGCGCTGCATTTTGCTGATAGATGGCTGGCAACAAGTCGATCTGCCCCTCGGCCAAGCGCTGTTGCAGGCCTTGCCAGGTATCGGTGAGCGAATAATCGAACATCAGCCCGGTTTTTTTGTGGATCAGATCGAGATAATCGCGAGCTAACCCACGGTATTGGCCCTGTTCGCGAAAATCGTACGGCGGCCAGGTGCTGCCGGTGCCGACACGAACACGCGGATGTTTCAGAATCCATTGCCGTTGCGCAGGCGTCAATCCCAGAACATTGTCGTCCTGACTGGAAAAATAATCGACCCAGCGCTGGCGAATCCGTCGATGCGTTTTATCATCAATGCGCGACAACGCCTTCTGAAGAGCGGAGTACAGGGCAGGACGCTGCTTGCTGACAGCGAAGCAGAAGCCTTTTTCCAGGGCATCGACTTTGAACGCCACCTGAATGTTGGTCAGGATCTTTTTGCCCAGAAAATAATTGCCCACGGCAAGATTGCCAACATAGGCGTCCACCTTGCCCAGAGCCACTAATTCGAGGGCTTCTTCATTGGAGCGGGTCAGCACCAGTCTGATTTGGGGATAATGAGTGGCAAAATAATCGTGGAGAAAATTGCCTCGTGGCAGTGCAATGGTTTTACCCACCAGATCAGCCAGGCGTTGCATGGACTTATCCGTCTTGCGAACGAAAACCGCACTGTCGATGTAAATATACGGCTGGGTGAAGTTCAGGTAGGCCGCGCGTTGCTCGGTGCGCGCGGCACAAGCCAACATGTCGATCTCACCGTCTTTGACCTTGTTGAGCACATCGTGCCAGTCACCAGGCACATATTCGACCTCAAGCCCCAAATCCTTGGCAACGAGGTCCAGGTAGTCGGACGCTATACCCTGATGCCCCAGCTCCGGATCGTAATAATCAAATGGAGGCCAGTTGGCATCGACGCCAACGCGAATCGTTCGGGGATAATCTCCGCTGCTCACCGTTGGCGATAAAGCGGCATCGGCAGTGACCACACAGCAAAGAACAAGCAAAAGAATAAAAAACACATGACGTTGCATCGTACATGTCTCCAATCACCTGAACTGCTTAATCTTTTTTCGCGCAAGATAAACTTCTTTCATCATAAAAGTTTTTCAATAAATAACAATGCAAAACACGTGTCACTTGAATCGCTTGTCATGCTCACCGCTGGATAAGCTCTGAAAAATCGTTCAAGCTAACAATAAACGAACCGAGCTTTCCGACCGCGGCCTCTAAAATGTTTTTTTGCGACTCCGGACTTCTATTTATGTTCGTTTTGTGAGAGGCATACCCTTGTAAGCACTACTTTTGAAGAGTATAGTAATATAAAACACCATATAAGAAATATTACTACCAGTTATAAGAAATGATGTTTTTGATCGTGGAAAAACACACCACAGTACAGTTCACCTTGATGAAGGACCTTCATTATGACGGGCCGCAGACACAGATTTTTTTCACTGCTTTTAATTATCATGGCAGTGTTGTGTCCGGCGATGTCACAGGGGGCAGAGCCTGAATCTGTCTCCATTCAATTGAAATGGCATCATTCGTTTCAATTTGCCGGCTATTATGCCGCGATTGAAAAAGGCTTTTATGCTGAAGAAGGTCTGGATGTCCGACTGGTTGAACGTAAGATTAGCGGCAAGCATTATATTCAATCGGTCATTGAAGGCGATTGTCAGTATGGCACGGCTGACACGGGGTTGCTGCTCAGGCATGCCCAGGGAGCTCCGGTTGTCTGGCTGACACAGATTTTTCAACATTCACCGCTGATTTTATTGACACTGAGCACGTCTAATATCTTTAGTCCTTACGAACTGGCCGGAAAAACCGTGGCCTACGATCTGGCAAATGCTGGTAATGCTTCAATCCAGATGCTGCTCAACCGAACCATCGGTACCCAGAAGCAACAGTTCAGCGCAGTGCAGATCAATTACGATCTCAACCGCTTGATCAATGGCAAGATCGATGCCACCGCTGCCTATCTGAGTGATCAACCCTTTGCCCTGAAACAATTGGGGCACGACGTAAATATTATTGATCCACGCAGCTATGGTATTGATTTTTATGGGGATAATCTATTTACCAGCCACGACGAACTGATCAAACACCCTCAGCGTGTTGATAAAATGATCCGGGCAACCTTGAAAGGCTGGAATTACGCTTTGGATCATCCCCAGGAAATCATTGATCTGATCCTGACCAAATATAACACCCGCCACATGACTCAAGAGCACCTGCGCTACGAAGCCAAGATCACGGACCGGATGATCATGCGTGAGCTTGTTCCTCTGGGCAGCATGGATCCTCGACGAATAGAATCGATTCTCCACGCCCATGTCCAACTGGGCTTTCTGATGGACAGTCACATGCCGCAAGGACTTTTTTACGGTCTCTCATCGGCAAAGATCACCTTAACCAGTGAAGAGCAACAGTGGCTGCTGCAACATCCGCACATCAGTTTTGTCATGGGCGAAAGTATGGAGCCGATTGTGATCAAACAACCCGATGGCTCCATTGTCGGCATCATCCCGGATTTTCTCAATTATCTTGGTGACATGATCGGTCAGAAACTCTATTTAACCACACAGACGGATCTGAAACATCCCCATCAAGGAGTGCAGCACAAAGATCAGTTTGGTATCGCCGTTACTCTGGACAGTCCCGAGCGCCGCCATGCGTTTTTGTTTACAGATGCCTACTATCAGACACCTTTGGTCGTGTTTACCCACAAAAACAAGACGGATCAAATCTCCGGGCGAGATGACTTACAGGGAAAAACAGTGGCCATTGTTCAAGGGCATCCAGCCACGGAACATTACCTTAAGCAGGTGGCAGATGTCTCGATTGTTTACTCCGACTCTGCTGAAGACCAATTGAAGCTTCTCCAATATGGTAAGGTGGATGCCATTGTCGGATACACGAATTATCACTATCTGATCGAAAAATATCTCTACACCAATCTGATCCCGGCTTTTTCCACTGAAAGACAGTTTCCTATCTACATGGGGGTTAACCCTCAATATGCCCCTCTGGTGGGCATCCTGAATAAAGCCATTGCTTCATTAGGCGAGCAAACGCGCTCACATATTATCTCCCACTGGCTCAACCAGCACAATTACCCTCAACAAAGCCAGGAAAATCTGCCGCTCAGTGCTGATGAAAAACACTATCTTTCCGGACTCAAATCGATCAGAGTTTGTGCTCAAGCAGATGCCATGCCCTATGAACTGGTTGATGACACAGGCAACTATTACGGGATTATTGCCGACTATATGGATCTTTTTTCGTCACAGCTTCAACGGCCCATCGAAGTGGTTGCCACCAAGAATGATCTCGACAGTCTGTCTGCCCTGAATCAAAAACGCTGTGATATCGTTGCCGCACATTCACTCGAAGAGACGGAGCAGGCACATCCTCTGGGCACCCACCCCTACCTGGACTCCCCCCGGGTGTTCGCCGTCCACAGTTCCTCACCGCCGGCAAATGATTTCAATGCGTTGGCCTCAGGACGTATTGGCGTGGTGGCTTATTCAGCGGAAGCCTCATTTCTCACTGACATCTACCCGCAAGCCAATCTGATCCCGGTTGCCTCGATTCGACAGGGGCTCCAGCTGGTTGCCAATCGTGAACTGGATGCATTTGTCGGTGTGCTCGGCAGTATCAGCTATGCGATCCAGAAGCTGGCCTTATCCTCGGTGAAAATCGGTGGTGCCATCCCAAGCAACGACAGGCTGGTGATTCTGGTCAGTGAAGAACAGGCACCGTTATTGCCCATTCTTAACAAGGCAATTGATCGGCTGACACCACAGGATCGCAAGCAAATCATCAACCGCTGGATCAGTGTCACCTATGACAATGGCCTTGACTACCGCACCCTGACCAAAGCCGGCGGAGCCGTTCTGCTGATTGTCGGCTTTCTGCTCTACCGCCAGTACCTGATCCGGCGCAGCAATCTCATCCTGATGGCAGCCCATCGTGAACTGGAAGAAAAAAACCAGGAGTTAAATCGTCTCTCCATGACGGACAAATTGACCGGCTTACTCAACCGCCATGCAATTGAGCCGATCATCGACAATGCGATTGGCCGTCACAAGCGTTCCAATACCCCGGTCAGCCTGCTGATTGTCGATTTAGACTACTTCAAAAGAATCAACGACAACTTTGGCCATGCCGCAGGAGATAAGGTCCTCAGAGAGGTCTCAACGGCGTTGGTTGCCGCCACCCGCAGTTCTGACAGTCTGGCACGCTGGGGCGGTGAGGAATTCCTCCTTGTCGCAGGCGATACACAAATCCTTAAGGCGACAGCTTTGGCCGAAAAAATTCGCCAGACCATTGCCGGATTGCAGATTGACGATATCCCCGTCACCGCCAGTATTGGCGTCGCCGAATTCAATAGCGATGAGACGTTTCACCAATGGTATGAACGGTGCGACAAAGCCCTGTATCAGGCCAAGGACTCCGGGCGCAATTGCGTTAAGGTTTCTCAGATGTCACGCAGCGAAATCAGTGCCCCCGTGTCGATCAATAATGTTCTGCAATTATCATGGAGCCATAAATTCTGCTGTGGTCACGACACCATCGATGAACAACACATGGGCCTGTTTGCCCTCGGCAACGAACTGATCGAAGCCTTTCTCATGCGTCAGGATAAGCGACTGGTTGATGATAAACTTGAAGAACTCTATAAAAACACCTGCGACCATTTCAGCTTTGAAGAACAGCTTTTAGAAGAAGTGCACTATCCAAACCTGACGGAACATCGTCACGAGCATCGTCACATGGAAAAAAAGCTGATGCGTCTGATTGATCAGTACCAACAGAACCGAGCCGATTACAGTGAACTGCTCCACTATATCTCCATTGACCTGATCTCCGGCCATCTGTTATGTACCGATAATGACTACTTCCCGTATCTGATCAACGACTCTGTCCGAGTAACACGCTCCAGAGCCTTGGATCCCCTGTGATGTTTAGCCTGATCTTCCTGACCGTCTGCACACTGATGCAGCTCTATATCTCCTGGTGCATCCACAGGACGCTGCACCTGTGGCAGAGTAACCGCCACCGCTGGCTGTGGTGGAGCAGCGGTGCACTGTGGGGACTCTTTGCCCTGTGCTGGTTGCTTCACTCGCAAGTTTTTATTTTGCATCATTGGTCAGAGTGGTTTTGGAGCCAATGGCTCGGCATGTTGTTCCTGCTGTTCATGCCACTGCTGCTGGTTGATCTGGTCACGCTTTTCGGCCTGGTGTTACGGCGTGTTCAGCGTCTTATGCTGACTGCAGCACTGTTACTCAGCCTGACATTGTGTGTGATTGCTACCGTTCAGGGAACCCGTGCGCCGGTCATCACCCGTTACGATGTCACACTGACGGCGTTACCGGATCAACTGGAGGGATTGACCATTGTCGCAGCCAGCGATCTGCATCTCGGCCCGATTCTTGATCATCACTGGCTTGAACAACGTCTCAATCAAATTCGGGCGTTATCTCCCGATATGGTTGTTTTTGTCGGTGACATTTTTGAGACGAATGGTGATGAAGCCGGGGAGTTTATTGACCGGTTCAAAACATTGCAGGTGCCGCTCGGGGTATGGGGAGTCAGCGGCAACCATGAATATTACGGCAGAAATAAACTGCCATTATTTGAAAAAGCGGGTATCCGGCGTCTGCAGAACAACTGGCAGCAGATTGTTCCCGGACTGATCATTGCGGGGGTTGATGATCTGACGGTGGCACATCGCCGCGGGCGTGTCGGCAATTTTGTCGAATCCGCGTTAAGTGGCCGTCCCCAAGGTATAACCATCCTGCTCAGCCACACACCATGGCAAATTGACCAAGCTGTGGCCAACAACGCAGATATTATCATCAGCGGCCATACACACAATGGCCAGATCTGGCCGTTCAACTATCTGGTCAAGCGACAATACCCGTATATTCAGGGCCACTACCCGCTCGGCGGCAGCCACTTGTTCGTCGGGCGCGGCACCGGAACCTGGGGGCCGCGTATGCGCCTGTGGCAGCCGGCCGAAATCCTCCACATCGTCCTGCATGCACCAAAGGATGTGAAGACCGCGAGCGCCGAAAACAAGCACCGCTGACAACCATTTACACCATCCATCCATTTGTTTTATCATCACGTCATGGAACCACAGCGCAAAATTATCCATATCGACATGGATGCGTTCTACGCCTCTGTTGAACAACGCGATCATCCTGAATTGCGCGGCAAGCCGGTTATTGTGGGCGGCACACCAGATTCGCGCGGGGTGGTGGCCACCTGTTCCTACGAAGCCAGAACATTCGGCATCCACTCGGCCATGGCATCCTCACGCGCTTACCGGCTCTGTCCTCAAGCATTATTTGTCCGGCCACGCATGGAAGTGTACCGACAGGTTTCCGCCCAGATTCGCACTATCTTTGAACACTACACCGACGTGATCGAGCCGTTATCTCTGGATGAAGCCTTTCTTGATCTCACCATCAGCGACAGGCAGCCCAACTCCGCCACTTGGATAGCCCGGGAAATTCTTGAGCGAATCCACCGTGAAACCGCGCTAACCGCTTCGGCCGGTGTTTCCTACAATAAGTTTCTCGCCAAAGTGGCTTCAGACTGTCACAAACCGGCCGGGCTGACCGTGATCACGCCCGATCAGGCCAGTGACTTTATCGCACAACTGCCCATTCGTCGCTTTTTCGGCGTTGGTAAAGTCACGGAGAAGAAAATGCTCCGTCTCGGTATCACATGCGGCGCCGACCTGCTTAAGTATCCAGAGACCGAATTGATTCGTCTGTTTGGCAAGCAGGGGCGTTTCTTTTACCGCATTGCCCGCGGCATCGACGAACGGCCGGTGGTCGCACACCGTCAACGCAAATCAATCGGCAACGAAACCACCCTTTCTGAAGATATCCGCAATCGTGACCAGATGCTCACTATTCTCTCGGCTTTGGCTGAAAAGATTGAAGGAAGGATGGCCCATTACCAAACGTCCGCATACACCATTACCCTGAAAATCAAGTTCTCGGATTTTCAACAGGTCACTCTGAGCTTTACCAACGAGCAGCCCCTGAAATCGGCGGGCGACATGATGACGATTGCGACCAGTCTATTGCAGGATTCCGCCGCCGGGGAGCGCGCGGTACGATTGCTGGGGCTGACTCTGTCTAATCTGATTTCCCAGCAGACCGGTGAGTGCAGCGCCCAACTGCCCCTGCCTTTTCCTGGTCACTCTTCAACAATCGCACCATCAAACCACATTGAACAGCCGCACAAGGTCAACTCATGATTGATGAACACCGTCTCGTCTTTATGATACCAGTCGGGACGACGTCTCAAGGCGCTGACATGGTCGCTGATGCACTCAGAGATTTTCGTTTGAAATAAAAAGGGATGCTGTTTCAGCACCCCTTTTTTACAAATGAGTATGTTCTTTTATGCTACATACGCGCCAACCCTGTTGCCGTGGAATCGAGGCGAATGACCAGATTATCGTCATTTTCAATACGAATAAACAAGGTATCAGAGCAGGATCCTTTTGGAAAAAAAGTAATTGTAAAGCTACCGGTCCCCTGCCAGGCTGCTGTTGTCAGGCTACGAGCTTCCACAACGTCAGCGGGTAAGTCAAGCGCCGTACCATTATAATTAGTGTAGTGTCCATCCGGAAAGCCTGGATTTCCAGAGAGTGAGATGGCAGTCTCCGGCGAAGAAGGCTCAGTATTGGACCTTCCTCCCGGGGACCGCTTGAATTTTCATCTTGACACACGGTTCTTTCACAATTTTAGGCGCACCACCGCCTGTGTTTCTGGCTATCTCTGGTTTGGATTAAGCCAGCCTGATACGCGCCATGGCCAGCAGGTTGTAGGAAACCACGCTGCTGCGGACGTATTGCTTAAAGCCAGCCCAGCCGGACCAGGTGCAACGGTCAAGCCCGAAGGCCCTCTTGAGTGCAGAAATTCCGGCCTCGATTCCGGCTCGAAAATTCCTCAGGCGCTTATAGACCCAGTTGCTTTTGGCCATCGCCAAAACGGACAGCCCGCGCCGCTTGGCAAAGACAGCATCCTTGACCTGGTTCGACTTGGCGAAGTCCAAATTGCTCTTGGAGGCAAACCCGCCGTCGGCGCTCACCTGGCGCGGCATGCGCCCAAAAAGTTGCTGCTGCCGTTCAAGGAGCATTTGGTAACGATCACTGTCCGCCGGATTGCCCGACTCGATGAGACAATCGAGAATCAGGGTCGATGGGCCACCAGTGAAAAACACTTTGTGGCCGTAGGTGATGTCCCGCTGCCCCTTGACGATAATGTCGCTGTGTTCCTCGAAAAAGGAGACGACCTTTTCCGAAGCCGGTACGGTTTCGCCGTTGATCACGCGGCGCCGGGTCTGGTCGATGACCTTACCCAGCAGACCGACGGCCCGCTCCAGATTTGCCGCGATCCCCTGGGCGCTGAGCAACTCAAGGCCCTGATAGGCACGCAGTTCGGCAATCGCCGGCAGGGCATAGTTGACGACGCGTTCGGCATAGTGAAGTAGATCCTGATAGGCGGTTTTACAAACCTGCTCTTTTCTGGTATTGAGAATGGTCATCACCCGCTTTTTGACCACGCGGTTATGGTCGCTGTAGCGGTAGGAAGGGGCTGGGGAGAGGGCCTTCCCGGCACCGAGCCAGCGGGTGATAATCCGAATGCCATCGGCCAAAAGAGTGGAATCTGTCGGATGGTGGATATCGGTTTCGATGGCCGTTGAGTCGATGCGGATCTTGCGTCCTTTTTCGATCTTATGTTTGACGGCGTAATCGATGAGCAGGCGATGAATCTCTTCCCAGCTCTGCTCGGAAATCGCCTTGATGTTCTCCTGCAGGATCGATTTGCGGGGATATTGTCCCATGTCCAGGCGAGCGAAACGACGAAAGGCAGAGGAGTCATCCAGGTGAAAGGCAAGCTCCTCGTAACTGAGCTGCCGATATTGTTTCAGAACGGCACAGCGCAAGACCTGCTCGGCGGTCAACCCCTGACGACCGGTATCGGCCCGTTTGGTCTTGACCAGATCATCAAAAACGACTTGAAGCAAACCTGGAGTGTCATCGAGGATTCGTGACATCTGCTCCAATTCTTTACCGATCTGGGTATTGTTGACAGTCATAAACAGGCTCAGTTGGGGGTTACGTTTTTGGCGCATTGAATGCCTCCTGAAAAGATAATTGTCATTCAATATCAGGTGGTTACATTCACCATTGTTGCAGAATACGCCTATTCTTGAAAGCTTAAAATGTTGCTTTCGTTTGTGAAATTAGCACGTTAACGTTTCCGGATGGACACTAGTGTAGGTTTTTGCTGTCAGATTCAACGTCACCTGTTTAATCTGGCTGTCCGTCACAGCTTCACTGCGGGCATGCCGAAGCCAAGTCAGCATTTGCCGTGCAGCCTCTTTGTTGGCAGCACGTTCACGCCAATCCTGAGTTGCCGGCAACGCAATGGCTAAAAGGATCGCCATAATAGAAATGGTGACAACCAGCTCTGTCAGTGTAAAACCACGTTGATTCATGCTCATCCCTTCTAACGCCGAACAGTTGATAATTGAAGTTCAAAGGTCTGTTCTGCGCGACCATCATATGGATCCAGAGCTTCTATTTTAACGGGATAAAGTCCTTGTTTCTCCTCTGGCTGCCACTGAAATCGGCCACTGTTGGCGTCTAAATCAAAGTTCTGAGGCCCCTCAATCAGGCGGTATGAGACTTCATCACCATCGACATCTTCAGCATAGACACGCCCACGGTAACGATCATCGTCATATTCCGCCTTGGGCGCTTTCGTAAACTGCGGTGGTGCATTATCGGCATAAATTGACTTGGGGATAAACGGAGGATATTCTTCTCCAGTTATTCCATAGGCCTTGACTTCAACGATAATTTCATCACCGCGTTTAAAAAAATCGCCGGACAGAAAAGGACGATCCTCAAAGTCGATTTCTTCGCCGTTAACCAGCCAGCGATAGCTAAAACTAACGTCATCAATCAAATCATCCTGAACAATCGGTTCAACGGTAATCCCACTCAAAACATTAACCGGAGCGGGAGTATAACGTAGTTGAACCACTGGGCTACGCTCTTCCATCGCGATAGCAGTAAACGGCAAACTTAGAACAGCTATAATGAGCAATCGTCGAAACATATCACCATTTCATCCAATAAATTGGGAATACTGGATCAATAGATCCAACAGATCCCGAATTGAAGAACCCGCCACCACGGCCAACCATTACGGAGACCGCGCCAGTTTTACTAACAATAATTAGCGGTTCCGATGCAATTCCGCTACCGACAGCCAGACTACGATCACTCCGGTCAAGAACGTCTTTCACTTCCCCGGCTTCATCGTCAATCGTATCGTTAGCAGTGTTTAGATTATAGACCGCTTCAGCTGTCATTGCATCAACCGCATACAACCGTGAAGGTCCCAACACACCCTGGCAGGGATCAAAATCGTCATCGGTCTCATCAATAATTGCCGGGGTATACGTCGTAAAAAATAAAACATTACTTATAACTTTAGGCAACGCAAGAATTTTCTCGCCAGCATTCTCATCCAACTTTAGATACCAACCATAATAGGTTTTTTCACCAGCCCCATCGTCGTAGGTGTACGGGCTGACCAGCTTACTGCGGATGGCGGACTGATCTGCGGCACTGACGCTGGAGTCCTGAAGTTCGTTTTCCGTCACATCGACGAGATATGTCTCATTCAGCGGGCTATCCGTCCCATATGACCAGTGGTTATCGCCAGACTCACGATCGCGCACCATGTAAAAACGATCCAGTACAGCAGTATTGAGCGGATGCTCACGGTCACCTGTGCCAAAATAGACAAAGGTGTCGTCACCCTTTACCGTCGCCGTTGGTTTGAAGAAAACCTTTCGGCCATCATCCGCCGTACTGATATTTGATTTGAAAATACGCGTTCCATCCCATTCACCGGGATCACTATCCGCGACATTAAACCGCCACAACTGTGCTCCAGTATCAACCAGATAGACACGATCAAGATAACCGTCACTGTTTCTGTCGACCAACAAGAGATCACTTGGCACGCTGAAAGTCATTTTCGACTGCATACTGGAGCTGTCATCAAACGTATAACTCCATAGCAACGAGCCACTATCCGCTAAATCAGGGCTGCCATCGGTACTGCTCAGCGTTGCCACTTCAATAGCAAACAATCCTCTTCCTCGCGGTGAAAAAGCAGTTGAAGTTCCAGTACTCGTTGTCTCTTCGGCACCTTCATCGCCATCAGATGTCACCGTTGCGGGGGTGGTCGTATCTGGAAATGTTTGTGTGTTGCCGAAACGCAGGTCTTCGTTGGTATCGTACCCCGCGCCAAAAAACGCGACAACTTTTTCCTCCGAACCGATTTTCATACGGCTCAATCTCGGCAAGCTCCAAGTCTGACTCAGTTCTTCAAAGCCATCCTCTTCGCTGTTAATCTGCCACAAAAACTGTGGATCTTCCGGATCACTAATATCCAATGCAAAATAGGACCCGCGTGACGGCGGAGGATCTGTTGATGGGTCAACAGGTTGTGTCAACGTACTGGTTCCACCACCACGTCGAGTGGAGCACAACAGAATAGCCCGGTCATCACCATCGCCGCCACTGTCTGCCATATCTACGGGAAGAATTGTACCGTCTCCATCTTTATCATACACATAGATTACAGGAGAACTATCGACATAATAAACATGTCGATCTGTCGCCGATGCATATTGCAAATTAGGCAGTAAATCCGGTGGGATAAAAGCCCAAGCTTCTTCACCGGTGGCATCTCTGAAGGCATGCAGCATGCCATCGTTACCACCAACGAAAATATATGCGTTATTCACATCAGGATCTGCCTCATTAGCATCAGAAACCGTATAAGCGGAATAGTTTAAAACCACCGGTTTTGAGTGCATAACATCACCCATAATCCACGCTCTTTTTTCTGTTGTATCATCCGAATACAGCTCATAAGCATCATAACCATGGATAAAGTTGATTAAACTGTCTTTTTCAGCCTCATCTTCAACATCAAGATCGGTGTAAGTTAACTCTGAATTACTGGTTGAGAAAGCATTACCGCTGGCATTCAAATCGTCACTGACCAATCTCGTATAAATTTTACGCGAAGTGACTCGATCGAGAAGTTTTTGCCCAACGCCACCTTGATTAACTTCACCACCATCATAACTACTGCCCCAATAAGATCGAACAGCAGGATTACCATCAGCATCAACAAGAAAATAGCCATCTAAATTTGGATCGTCAGTATCATCTGGATAGAGATAAGTGGCATCAATTTCATTGTCGGAGCTGTCAAAACCTTTAATTCGACTATCGGTACCAAGACCGAATTTTTTTAAGTTTCCATACCAGGGTTCTTCATTCATCGGCTTGAAAAAACCCAAGTAAATTCTTTGTCCACTATAGGCCCGATTATCAGGACTTGCCGGAACAACCGGAGCCACAAAGGAAGAGTTCGCTTCGAGAATACCGCCAATAATACGCAACAACGCGTCGATTAATTCATCGGGATTCTTGATGATATGGTATTGCCCCTGCCCGACTGCGGCGGCTTTTCTTAGCAGATCCACCTCTTCAGTCATCAGCTGAATCACATGTGTTTGAACATGAGGCGTATAGCCGTCAATATCTAATGGCAAATGTTCATACATCAATTTTGCCAGGTCACCAACTTCGCCCTCTTCACCATCTTCATCGAGATCGGCGGAATAGCCGGCATATTTTGGTATTAATGTTTTTGTCTGGGAACTATCCCCATTGCTGCCTGTGGTCAGCAAAACGATATGGTTAGTCTGGCACCAGTATTCAATCGGGCTCGGGTAGGCAACATTGTCGCTGGAAATGCCTTCGGCCACACTTCCGGCATTGCCGATCCAGTACTCGTAGGCATCCCAGAAGGATTCGTTGACGGGCTGGGTGTTACCATTAACCAGATCATCAAGCTCTGATAAACCGGCAACCAGTTTTTTATAATCTTCCGATTGCACATCGTCAATTTCAGTAATAGGCACAACAACCTGACCGCCATGATTATTATCACCAAACGTCATAATGCCCATGTTGGCTTTTTCGTAGACCTGTTCGAAAATCACTTCTTCAAGCTGATATTGAACCATATCCATAACGGAGCCGAGAGAGGTCCAAGTCACACCCTCGTGAATAACCGTCGTTCCGGCTCCGGGAAAATAGCCATCGGAGCCGACAGTCCAATCAGGCTCTGTGCTTGGCGAGGCACCGTCCTCAATATCGGTACATTTGAAAAGGAGCTCCAGTGCTTCTTCACTATTATCACCACTGGGATCCACCCACTTTCCGGCATCAACGTCATAGTAGTCATCATCAGAAGGATCCAAGGTATACGTCCCACTGGGATTAACGACAGCCCCTAGTTGCTCGGTATCGGGATCAAGACCGAGCCATTGACTCCACGTATAGGTGATAGCACTCGCTTGAAGATAATTAAGATAGTTACCGGTAAAATAATTTTCCCATTGATTGTCATTACTCGGGCATTTCCCCTTGGTGTCCAAAGCACCGTACCAAAACCCATTTTGCTCTAACGCATAGCGTGGATGCTGATTGGTGGTTACATCGTCATAACCATTCCCTGTGAAGTCCTCATTGTAATTGTCGAATAATTCGGCACCCGTATAGGTATAATAATCCTCATCTAGAGTTCCTGATACATCGGTTATCGCATCACAGACAATATCGTCGACATCAAATTTAGTGCTTTGATAGTTTGTCGTGTTTTCATTGGCAACATTGCGCAAATAAACATGGAAACGGGGATAATTCGTTGCCGTATCATCTAACTGAGTCGAATAATCTGTGGAAGGATCGTACGGCTCCACACTGCCCAACGATTTCATAGCACCACTGTTGTCAATGATGAATAAAATATTGGGACGCACACCTGAAGCAGCACTACCGATATAGACTGCGGAATCACCTTCATAATAGTCCGGCACCGCCCATGCGCCTTGAACGACACAAACAACAAGCAGAACCATCAACCCTAATGTATTTTTAAATTTCATCGTCCCAACCCTCCTTGGGCATGAGTGAACATGCGATTAATAAACATGCCCACCTCGGTGAACAAAGAGTTTTTCAATTCTTGCAGAACTGCGATCATGGGCATTGCTCTCAACCGCAATGCGATAATACGCAGCCTCTCCGGAAGCCTCTTCAGTCGCTCCAGTGCGAAAAATATTATTCTGATAAGCATCAGTGCTCGTTGATTCCATCATCTCTGAGGGAATCGTTCCGGTATAAGCGACAACTTCATTACGAGCAGTGCCTGACAATTCAACCCCAGCGGGCAATACAGCGGCGAGAGTCATATCATCTTCCAGATTCGTTACCGGGGTAAGCGTATTAACAACCTGTTGTGATGCATATTCTGAAGCCATTTCAGCCGCAGTAAACGCATCGCTTGAAATACGATAATTTGATGTAATCGCCAGTTCTGTATTCGTTGAATTCAACACCATCACTCCAAGCAGCGTCAAAATCACCAGCATCGACATTGTTAAAATAAGAGCGACACCTCGTTCATTATTAATCTGTGCGGCAATCAACTTTTTTTGAGAAGACACTACTGTCCGGTTAATAGCTGAATAAATTCAGCTGGTTGCTATCTTGGAGGTCTTGAATTTGTTTGAGAGCATCAGCAACCATCGATGAAATGGGCTTTTTCTCAAACAGATTGACCTCCAGGATTTGTAAAAAAGTGTAGAGCTCACATGGGATTTTGAGCTTTTTCTTCGCAATGACAACCAGAAGATAAATGCTCATTGCTACCCATATCTGACTCTTTACGGCGTTGATCGATGTCCCGTAAAACGATTTGATCCGCAGGTGTTGCTTGATCCATTTGAAAAACAGTTCCACCTGCCAGCGCTGCTTATAGACTTCAGCAACTGTCGCTGCTGAAACCGTAAAATTGTTGGTCAAAAAGACCAGATGCTTGTTTCGATCTTTGTCAACATAACTGATCCGGCGGAGCTTTTCCGGATAGTCTTTTTTCGATTTTGGCGTGACCAGGACGACCGTTTGGTCGGCTTTTATCCCGGCAGACTTGTCTTTGATTGCGGAATAGATCCGCCTATAGCGCAAATTGTCTTTTGCTCTGATGACAAAGAAGGCCCCTTGTTGATGCAGTGCATAAAGTCGCGAGAAATCGGTATAGGCCTTGTCCATCGTGTAAATGGCATCCTCGGTCACCGGCAGAGAATCGAGCATTCGAACATCATGCACCTTGCCTGTCGTGACGGCGACATACGTTGGGATAGTTCCCCGCAGATCAAGCAGCGTATGCATTTTCACGGCGGCTTTTGTTGTCCGAAACTCGGCCCATGGAAACAGTGTCAAACAGAGATCAATCGTTGTTGAATCGAAAGCATACAGCGGTTGAGCAAGTTCCAGGGCAAACGGTTCACCACAGTAAAGTTGCTGTGCCATGCGAATCAAAACATGACTGAAGTCTTGAAAGATGCGCCAGTCTCTGCGCTCACTGGCATCAGCCAAAGTTGAACGGGACACGGAACCACGAAAACCGATGTGGTAGAGCTTTTCACGATGAGAGTTCAAACAGGTTTCGATATCGCGCAAGCTTTCACGGCCAGCCATTTGGGCGTAGGCGAGACACAGAAATTGATCGAAAGTCGAAAACTTTCTGGCTCTGTAATCGCCACGGTAGCGGCGAACGCACAGATTGAAATCGTGACGTGGCAGAAACTGCAGCAGTTGCCTGAAAACGGTTTGACCTGAATTCATTGATACCTCCTACGTTAATGGATGGTATCTCCCCATATTGGCGGGATGAATTCAAATCGAAAACGGAACAGTTATGTCAAAGAACGATTATTATCAACAGCTTAAAGCTTTGACCGATTTTTTAACCGGACAGTAGTGTTGAGAAGACATAATATTAGGCTCCGGCAATATTGCGAATTTTGACAATGGTTCTCAGTTGCCTGCTTTTATTTCCAGCGATCTTATTGTCCTCGGTTTTACTTGTAACTGTCAGCGAAACGGCGGTTATGTCTTTAAGTTCAGCTGAGCTGTCCTCACCGTCACGATTCAAGTAAGCCAGTTCGACAGAAGCGATTCCGGCTGCAACAGTTGCGGCAGCATTCCCATTTACGCTTCGCTGCAACAAAAAAAGCCCCGCATCATCGCTATCGGGATCATCCACGAGAAAATAGGCAATGTTTACGGGATAACTATCGTCGTCAGGCGCTTTTCGTAATAAGAGATCACGATTAGAGACTGAAATGCTCACACCTGATTCGTTTTTGACGTTAAGGTTTTCATCATCATCACCATCAACACTCATTACGACCAATTGTCCGTGTTGATCGAGAGTAACTGGGTCAATAATCAACGTGTCTTGGTTCAGCGTGAATTGGAGAATTGCCTCGTTTGAGTTAGACTACTCGAACGGAGAAATTCACCATGCGAAAAAAACGTAAAAATTACACGGCTCAAGAGAAAGTTGCCATTCTCAAGCGCCACCTTGTTGATCAAACACCGGTCTCAAACCTGTGTGATGAATATCAGCTTCAGCCCACGGTTTTTTACCGCTGGCAGAAGGAGTTTTTCGAGAACGGTGCCGCCGCTTTCGAAAAAGACAACTCTCGCCGAAAAAAGGCTGAGGAGAAACGCATTGCCCAGCTCGAAGCCAAGCTGCAAACCAAGAACGAAGTTCTCTCGGAACTGATGGAAGAACACGTTCAGTTAAAAAAGGAACTTGGGGAACTCTGAAAGCGTCTTGGGTCCCCCATGATATTCGCGATGCCGTGGTTGACTTCGTCAAGCGCTGGACAAAGCGCACCGGCATTGCAGTGACGCGCATCATCGGCTGGCTGGGCCTGGCTGTCAGTAAATTCTATAATTGGCAGCAGCGCTACGGCAAAGTCAACGAGCACAACGCCCTGATCCCCCGCGATTTCTGGCTGGAAGAGTGGGAGAAGCAGGCGATCATCAAATTCTATCAGCACACGCCTCAGGAGGGCTACCGCCGTCTGACGTTCATGATGCTCGATCAGGATATTGTTGCCGTCAGCCCCAGCAGCGTCTATCGTGTTCTAAGTACCGCCGGACTACTCAGGCGCTGGAACGGCAAACAATCAAAAAAAGGGACCGGTTTTGTCCAGCCGCTCAGGCCCCATGAACATTGGCATATTGATATTTCCTACATCAATATCCGAGGCACCTTTTATTATCTGTGCTGCCTGCTGGACGGCTGTAGCCGCTACATCGTCCACTGGGAGTTGCGCGAGGCGATGACTGAGGCAGATGTGGAAATTATTTTGCAGCGGGCCCGGGAAAAGTATCCCGCCGCCACACCGAGGATTATTTCCGACAATGGCCCTCAATTCATCGCCAAGGACTTCAAAGAGTTTATCCGGGTAGCAGGCATGACGCATGTGCGGACATCGCCTTTTTACCCACAAAGCAATGGCAAGTTGGAACGTTTCCACGCTACCATTAAGCAGGAATGCATTCGCCCGAAGGTTCCGCTGTCGCTTGATGAAGCCAGAAAGCAAGTTGCGGACTACATCCGCTATTACAACGACGAACGACTGCACAGTGCGCTGGGCTACGTGGCTCCCAAAATCAAACTCGAAGGCCGGGAAAAACAAATCTTCAAAGAACGAGACAGCAAGCTCGAAGCAGCACGAGAAGCACGAAAGCAAAAACGGCGGCTGGAAAAACTCCGGCCCGCCCAACACCATAGCGTCCCGGAAAGGGAAACTTTTAACCCACTAACTCAACAGGGCTGTTTTTCCAATTCCGACTGAGGCAAAACAAACGTTACAACAGGGTCCGCTTGAATGAAACTTGCTCCCATCAATGAATCAACCGTAACAACCCCTGTGGCTCCATTAGCTACGGTGACATCCCCAACAGAGCGGGAATAGATTCCAGATGAAACAGGTGCGGAAAGAGTCAATGTTGCCCCTCCTGCCAAAGATGCCGGAGCGGAGGTCACGGCGTTGAGGGAAGAAGAGGTTAAAAAACCAGACATACGGATATCCGTAATCATTGTGTCCATGGCTATCCGCAAATTCTGTTGGGCATCCACAATTTCTTCAGACTGATAGGCATTTTTTTGCGAATTGAGGTATAGGCTATAAACTGCAGTCATAACCAAACCAAGGATCACCGCAACCATCAATAATTCGATCAATGAAAAACCTTGATCATTCTTTAGTTTTTTCATTCGCCTCTCCCTACAGGTCAATATGTTCTTTTAAGAACAGTTTTGGCCAAACTCCGACCTGGAGATTGAACGTTAATCTCTATGCGGGTAACTCCATCGATAGGAGAATTTGGTGTAATTTGATATGTTGCCGTGCAGGTGCCAGCCCCATCAATCACCCATTCTTGAGCCGTTCCTGGAGCATTAAAATCGGTTGGCCAATTAACAGTCCCTGTCGCCACCGCCAGCAAATCACTATCACCATTGCGCGACCACAATTCTTCAACCAAGCCATCCGCTAAAGAGGTTAACGCCGTTAATCTGTGTGCCGCGGAATTGCCCTGTATCGCCGTGATTTGCATCCCGGCTAACGCCAGCAAACCAATAGCAAAAACGGTTAAAGCAACCAGCAGTTCAATTAAACTGAACCCCGCTTCATTATTTGATGTCGTTTCACATGACATGTTGCACTCCTAAGTTCGTGGGATGAGGCATTGACTCAATATTTTGCAAAAAATATTCCATGAAATGCCACACAGGTTGTCACTTCGATCAGGTGGTGATCGTCACAAACGTGCACAAAAGAGGCATTGAAATCAGACTCTGCAACTAAGCAGTATTTATGGGAAAAACTTATTCATTAAAAGGTGGACGTTGCGATAGCCAGAAGGCCATGGAAAGAACGGGCAAGAAAGGAATAGCTGTCATGGTATTTAAATAGCGTCTGTCTATTCGACAATTTTGTCGAATAGACAGACGCTATCGTCGGAAAAACATCACCAATGGATCAATTTCGATGCAAAGAAGTCTCGCTGTGGTCACCTTGCATCGATTCGAGTCAAGCACTGTGCTCGCACACGCTCCAGTGCGGCAATTGTTGCGGTCTGCACTGTATCGCCGACTGGGCCGCGGCCTGTCCAATCCTGATCCAGTCGAATATACAAGGCTTTCAACTCCCCTTCGATCTGTTGCAAGGTTCCATGAGGATCTTGTTCCAGACATTCTTCAAAAAACCCACTCAAACCTTCCAATGTTTCCTGGTACTTTTCTCGTTGCCATGCCATTTCGTCCTCCACCTACGCAATTAGAGACAACAGCTCTCCCTGCAATGCAATAATTGCACGCAGGTAAGCATTCCTTGACGCTCCTTATAAATGTACTATTACAGATAGTTCCAGTTTTGTCCTGGACAAAAAACAGGACAAAACTTACATTCTAAAAAGACAGCAAAATCTACCGCTGACGACTGATCGCTGTTGGCATTTCTTTTCAAACCCTCAAAACCTGCCCTCAATTACGCCAGACTGGCTTACTGAAATAAAGTATGTCGATGCGCAACGTAGCGATCCTTATCGTTTCGGGCATCAGCAGCACCATTTTAAACAAACGACCGCGGGGATATTAATGACGGATATCGTGCATTATCAGTGACCATTCGGTATATTTGAACAATGGGCTCAGCGTCTGGTCGTAAAAAAGCTCCAGCATATTTTTGATGATCGGGCACAGACATTGAGTCCTCTGTTCCCCGGCAATGACATTTAATGTGTTGTCTAACAGGTTGTGCAGCTCAAGGATGGACGGCCAAGATCAAAGACATTTTTTCAAGTGCTTGCCCCCGGATGGAATGTTTTCAACATCCTGCGAAAGAGGAGAGGCTCCATGTCACAGCAACCGCGTACTGTACTCATTACCGGAGCCACTGGTTACATTGGTCGTCGTCTTAAAGACCGCCTGTTAAAGCAAAGCGGGCTCAGCCTGCGACTCCTGGTGCGCAATCCTGATAAACTTCGCCCTGACGTACGTAAAAAATTGGCTGTTTTTCAGGGAGATACATTTAATACAGCGTCTCTTGACCAGGCGCTGGCCGATGTTGATG
Organism: uncultured Desulfuromonas sp.; assembly: GCF_963678835.1. Lineage (NCBI taxonomy): Bacteria > Pseudomonadati > Thermodesulfobacteriota > Desulfuromonadia > Desulfuromonadales > Desulfuromonadaceae > Desulfuromonas > uncultured Desulfuromonas sp. The sequence goes on along the minus strand of NZ_OY787469.1, from coordinate 2,135,341 downwards.
TCGCATTTTACCTGATCCATTCCATGGCCGGCGGTGATGATTACGCCAAACGGGATCGGTTAAGTGCGGACAATTTTCGCCAAGCCTGTATTCGTGCCGGGGTTAAGCGGATTATTTACCTGGGTGGGTTGGGAGATAAAGAGACGGCCAGCGAACACCTGCTCAGCCGAATTGAAACAGGAGAAGTCCTCAGTTCTGAGCCTGAAAAAATACAAACCCTATGGTTTCGTGCCGGAGTAATCATTGGTGCCGGCAGCGCCAGTTTTGAAATCATCCATCACCTGACTCAAAAACTACCCATCATGTTAACTCCGCGCTGGGTGACCACGAGAACTCAGCCAATCGCCGTTGATGATGTCCTCGCTTATCTTGAGCAAGCCATCTCGGCTGATATTCAAGGCAATGTGCAAATTGATATCGGCACCCAGGCCACGGACTTCCGTGGCCTAATGGAACAAGCCGCAGACAGCATGGGCTTGCAGCGTCATCTGATCTGTGTTCCTCTGCTCAGTCCCCGCCTGTCGTCCTACTGGCTGACCTTGCTTACGCCGGTACCACACAGTGTGGCTTCTGCGTTGATTGAAGGCTTGAAATCGGAAACACTGGCACGCAACGATAACGCTCAGCGCTATTTTCCCACCCTTCATCCTGTTGCGCTGGATGATGCCTTTCAACGAGCGCTTCAGGAAATGGAGGACAATCAAGTGCTCAGTCGCTGGTGTGACAGCAGCGCAGAGGGAACCTGTGATATCTCGGGAAAAGAATCCATCAATAAGGCTGTCCTGCGCGACAGGCGGGTCTTTTATTTTGAACCGGCTCTGCAACACGAGGTGTTTGAAAGCTTTTGTTCCATCGGTGGTAGCAACGGCTGGGGCGCCTACGATCCACTCTGGCATATACGTGGCCTGATCGATAAAATTTTCGGTGGAGTCGGGCTGAGCCGAGGCCGTCGACAACCAGAAGCTCTCCGAGTTGGCGACGCCTTGGATTTCTGGAAAGTGGTCGATATTGAAGCGGACAAACGACTGCTGCTGGTCGCGCAGATGAAGCTTCCTGGAAAAGGTTGGCTGGAATTTGTGATGGATGATGACAAACTGATTCAAACGGCCTATTTTTATCCGGAAGGACTCTGGGGGCGACTGTATTGGTACAGTGTCATGCCGTTTCATTTCTTTGTCTTTCGCAGTCTGGGGCGTCTTATCATCGAACAGGCTCGACAGAAGAAATCGTCACCAGACGTCGTGTAACAACGTACGATAAATTATCGCGTTCAAAACAGCGCACAAACACCTACATACGCGCTCCCTTAAAAAACCCTGCTTGTTATTATTTTCCATACCTGATAAAAGCTGCCGCTATGAAACCATCGATTGAACATCATAAAGCACTCTACGTTACCTATCTTGCCTTGCTGGCAGCAACACCACCTCTGTCGACAGACATGTACCTGGCCGCACTGCCTGAGATCGCCTCGACATGGGGAGTGGGCAAGGACCTGATCAACCTGACACTCGTGTTATGGTTTGCCTCCTTCAGTGTGTCCATTCTCATTTCCGGCTCGTTGTCGGATAAATATGGCCGTAAGCCGCTCTTGCTCTGGGGGCTTTCCCTGTTTGTTGCGACATCTTTTTTATGTGCCGGCGCGAGTTCCGCGCAAATGCTTATTCTGTTTCGGATTTTCCAGGGCTTGGGCGCCGGGGCTCCGGCAGCGATTGTTCTTGCCATCATTCGCGACCGATTTACTGGAAAAGAGCGTCATCAGGCCATCGCCTATGTTATGACAATTGTCGCCGTAGCGCCCATGGTGGCTCCAATTATCGGCGCCATGCTGCTGGAATTTTTCAACTGGCGCTTTATCTTTGTGATGCAGGGCGTCATGGTCAGCATCACCCTGCTCGTGACCTTTACCTTTAAGGAGTCTCTTGCTGACCCACTGAATATCAGTCTCAAACGGTTGATGACCCGTTACACGGTTCATTTCCGGAATAAAGAGTTTATGTTTGCCAGTATCAGTATGGGTATTCTGGTGTTGCCTTTTTATGGCTTTATCGCCTTTTCTCCCATCTACTACATTACCATTCACGGCCTGTCTGAAAAAATGTTCAGCCTGCTGTTTGGTCTTAACGCTCTTTCGTCAATGTGCGGTGCTTTCTCCTCATCGTTTATTGTCAAATGGGTTAGTGACAAAACCGTGATCACAGTGTCGATTTACGGCTGTGTGATCGCCGGAATTGGCCTCATAGTACTGGGGTCTCAACATTTCCTCTATTTCTTTGCCTTCATGGCGTTTTTCTCCTTTTGCACCGGTATCAGCCGTCCAATCAGCGGCAACATGATTCTCGGTTTGGTAAAAACCGATGTTGGATCCGCGTCCTCATTTCTGGTGTTTTACCAATTTATTTCCGGCGCCTTGTGCATGGCCTTTGTCACGCTGCAGTGGAGCTACCCAGTGCTGGTCTATGGTAGCCTGACTACGATTGTGTCGATACTGGTCCTGATTCTGTGGGCTCGTATTGTCCCACACCTCAATCCAATTCATTGATGCCACTCAGTTCAATCATGAAAAAATTCTTTCGCGTGCTATGGTTAAAAAACAGATTCATGCTATAAGCGGTTGCTAACCAATCGAAAGGAAGAGATCATGCGTTTCTTTAAATTTTTTACGCTGTGCTTAATCGTGACATCCTTCATCACCACCCCTCTGTGGGCAGTAGAAACCCAGGTCACAATCCGGGCGAAGGCGCACGACGCAAAATTTATCGGCACCTCCATGGGTGGCGTTGCCGTCACCATTCGCGACACCCTCACCAACCAGCTTCTTGATCAGGGTCTGATTACAGGTGGAACCGGCAACACGGATATTCTGCTTACCACACCTGTTTCCAGAAACCAGCAGATCAGCGAAGGAGGAGCAGCGGCGTTTACCACCTCATTGGATATCGATGAACCGACTCAGATTGAAATTACCGTTGCAGGACCGCTGGTCGCCGGCGCAGCCGCCAGTACGCAAAGCAAAACGGTCTGGCTGATTCCAGGTCACCACTTAGATCAGGATGGCATTGTCTTTGAGTTCTACGGTTTGGTGGTTCAAGCTCAGGCTCCTTTGCCGAATCAGAAAGTCGAGGTCGGCGAAACCATCCAACTTAAAACATTTGTCACCATGATGTGCGGTTGCCCGATTGAAACAGACAGTTTGTGGCCAAGTGACACGTTTTCCGTCGCTGCTCACATCATCAATGATGCCGGAAAATCATGGCAGATCAATCTGCCCTTTGATGGGAAAAGCGGTGAATTCAGCACCTCATGGACCGTCAAGGAAGCTGGCATCTATCGCGTTATCTTCAGTGCCTCTGAAGACCATCAAAATAACCATGGTGCTGCATACAGTGGCTTTTCAGCCAAATAGGCCATCAGGTGCCGTTCACAGTATGATGGACGGCACCTGATCTTCCCTCGCTTAAACAGAGAAACAAAGCAAGTTTTTACCTTGACAATGCGCGTTAAAAAGGTATGTTTATCCGTAATAATTCTTACTTACGGAGCTGGCAATGTTACATCATTCTGAAACAAACACGTCGTTTGAAATGGCCTGTCGCCAGAAAAATCTGCGAGTCACACCACAACGCATTGAAATTTATAAAGAACTGGTCAAGGCTAAAGACCATCCAACAGCAGAAACGTTGCATAAGCGCCTATTAAAGCGGATGCCGACCCTGTCTCTCGACACAGTCTACCGCACTTTGGGCACTTTGGCCGAACATGGACTGATCCATAAAGTGGATACCACGGAAAGCCAAGCCCATTTTGAAGCGGACCTGAGCAAACACCACCATGTTATTTGCGCGCATTGTGGCCGGATTGTCGATTTCAACTGGCCGGTGGTGGATGACTCCGAATTGCCGGAAGAACTGAGCAACTGGGGACATGTTGAGAGACGCAGTCTTATTCTTCACGGCATCTGCCGTGACTGCCAGTCGAACCATTAGCACTTGTTCGCAAGAAAAGCACGCACTCAGCGCATGATTTGGCAGACACTATTAGTTAAACTTCATAGCATTTCTTTACATTTTTAAGCCATGCCAATTTCATTTATGTGTGTACTTCTTATCCAAATCCAACGTGACCATAGAATAGTCAGGTAATTTCCATATTCAGTACAACGAAAAAGAGGATACATCAACAAGCAGCCATTATGGCGATACTACCCACTTAAACCACAAGGAGAACATTATGTCGAAAAGCGTCAAAGGAACGGAAACTGAAAAAAACCTTCTGAAATCCTTCGCGGGTGAAAGCCAGGCTCGCAATCGCTACACCTACTTCTCTAGCATTGCCAAAAAAGAGGGCTTTGTTCAGATTGCCGATGTCTTTGCCGAAACCGCAGATCAGGAAAAGGAACACGCCAAGCGTTTCTTTAAGTTCCTTGAAGGTGGCGACCTTGAGATCACCGCCATGTACCCCGCCGGCCGCATGGGCACCACAGCGGAGAACCTGCTCGCAGCAGCAACGGGTGAAAACGAGGAACATACTGAACTCTATCCCGCCTTTGCCGATGTTGCCCAACAGGAAGGTTTTCCGGAAATTGCTGCGGCCTATCGCGCCATCTGTGTTGCGGAGAAACAACATGAAAAGCGTTATCGCGACCTACTGGCCAATCTGGAAAGCGGCCAGGTATTCAAACGCGGTGAAAGCGTGGTCTGGCGCTGCCGTAACTGTGGCTACCTGCACGAAGGCACCGAAGCTCCCCATTTGTGCCCGGCCTGTATCCATCCTCAGGCGCACTTTGAACTGCTGGGGGAAAACTGGTAAACGGTCGATACTCCCGTTGATCAAGCACAAAAAAACCGGCCATGGGGCCGGTTTTTTTGTGTGTCTATCATGTGTTTATTGAGCCTTTTTAAAAAGCCTCGATCATTACATCGAAACACCTTGAGCCATCAACTTGGACAAGGCTCGGGAAAAGGCCACCGGATCACGGGGCTTATCTCCTTCGAGCAACAGGGCCTGGTCATAGAGCAGACCAACATACTCTTTAAGTTGTTCGCTGCCATTGTTTTCTGAAAACGCTTCTTTCATGCGCCCAATCAGCTCATGGCCGGGATTCACTTCGAGAACCCGCTGACCTTGCGGCACGTCCTGGCCCATGGCTTCAAACATTTTAGCCATTTTCGGATCAAGGTCGTGCTCACCGGCAACCAGACATACTGCTGAATCCTTCAGGCGTCCTGAAATCCGGACATCGGAAACGACATCCTTCAGTTCCTCTTTCATCAGGTCAAGCAAGTCACCAAACGTCTTTTTCTGTTCTTCCTTATCGTTTTCACCAAGATCAAGATCGCCCTTGATGGCCGACTGGAACGGTTTTTCCTGGTAGGAACCAAGACCGGAGATAATGATGTCGTCAAAATCGTCGGTCATGATCAGAACTTCAAGGCCCTTCTCCTTGAACACTTCAAGGTAGGGAGACGCTTCGGCACTGGCCCGGTCACTGCCGGTGATGTAATAGATTTCCTTCTGGTCCTCGCCCATCCGCTCAATGTAATCGGCCAGAGTGGTGGTTTTACCCGGCTCCGTTGTGGTGGATTCAAACAGCAACAGGTCGGCGATGGTCTCCTTACGCTCAAAGTCGTGATGAATGCCCTCTTTGAGGATCCGGCCGAACTCGGCGTAGAATTTCTCGTAAGCTTCCAGATCGTTCTTCTTCATTTGCCCCAGGGTATCAAGAATCTTTTTGGTCAGGTTTTTCTTGATGACATTGACAACCTTGTTCTCCTGAAGCATCTCACGGCTGACATTCAGCGGCAGATCTGACGACTCGACCACACCTTTGACAAAGCGCAGATAGGTGGGCAGCATCGCTTCACAGTGATCCATAATCTGCACCCGGCGTACATACAAGGCCGGACCGATTTTGTAATCTTGATAGAAAATATCGTAGGGACGTTTTTCCGGCAGATATAACAACGCGGAAAACTCGGTAGTCCCCTCCGCCCGGTAGTGAATCACCTTGGCCGGATCGGTAAAATCATGGGAGAGGTGCTTGTAAAACTCGTTGTACTCCTCGTCGCTGATCTCATCCTTACTCTTCAACCAGATGGCTTTTTGCGAGTTGAGGGTTTCCTCTTTGGTTTCGGTGACGGATTTCTCTTCGTCCTCCGGATCCGGCGTGGTCCGGGTCACTTCCATAACAATGGGATATTCAATGAAGTCGGAGTATTGCTTAACGATCTTGCGCAATTCCCACTCTTCGAGGTACGAGGTTTCATCTTCCTTGAGCTTGAGAATCACGTCGGTGCCCTTGCCGGCCTTTTCCCCATCTTCCAGGGTATAGGTACCGTCGGCATCCGATTTCCATACCACAGCATGATTAGTATCGGCCCCGGCTTTGCGGGTGATCACCGTCACCTGGTCGGCAACCATAAAGGAGGAATAAAAGCCAACACCAAACTGTCCGATCAACTCGGGGTTATCTTCCACCTCGCGACTTTCGAGTAGTTTGATGAACTCCTTGGTGCCGGAATGAGCAATGGTGCCCAGAGCCTCAACGGCCTCATCACGGGTCATACCGATACCGTTGTCACGAATCGTCAGCGTACCGGCCTCTTTATCGGCAATCAGCTCAACTTTCCATTCGTCGCCACCTTCGGCAATGGATGCGTCGGTCAGCGACTCATAACGCGCCTTGTCAATGGCATCAGAGGCGTTGGAAATGAGCTCACGCAGGAAAATCTCTTTGTTGGAGTACAGCGAATGGATCATCAGGTCGAGGACTTTATTCACCTCGGCCTTAAAGGTGTGTTTGTTATCCGACATGGAACGTAAACCTCCTGGTTGGAAATAAAAGAATTAACGGCACTGAAGATAAGTACCCGCCTGGACAAAGTCAACCGTTGCCCGGCAGGTTTTTCACAGAAATTTCAAAAGGCGCTTAATCCAATGCAATGTAGGCGACCTCGACCACTTCATATTCCTTGTCTCCAGCCGGGGTTTTCACCGTGACCGCATCACCTTCACTGCTGCCGAGCAAAGCGCGCCCTATGGGTGAAACCCAGCTGATCCGTCCCCGTGCCGAATCGATTTCATCGACACCGACAATGGATAAAACCTTTTCTTCGCCGTCCTCGTTCTCCACGGTTACGGTGCTGCCAAACAAAACACGCCCTTTGGCAACCGATGCCTGACCAACCGGATCGATAATGATGGCCGCATCCATTCTCTTGGTCAAATGGCGAATCCGTCGATCGATCTCACGCAAGCGTTTCTTGCCATAAATGTAATCAGCGTTTTCCGAGCGATCCCCATTAGAGGCTGCCCAGGCCACGGTTTTGACCATATCGGGACGCTGAACATAGAGCAGATCTTTAATCTCCGCTTTAAGACGCTCAGCACAGCCGGTGGTCATATAATTCCCCTGCGCTGAGAGTTTTTTTTCGTCACCATCGTTGTCAGGTGAAAAGGAAGTTTTCATGCGCGTTCTCCAAAGTCGTCGAAGGAACTGATGATCAAGTTCGCTCATCATAACCATTTTAGCGCCAACTGCAAGCGGCTTTGCCCAGCATTCACAGGCGGTTGACATACAGCCTGTGACGCCCTGGGATGGACGGCTAAATCAAGGACAAATTTTTTAAACAAGATGTAAATCACATTTTTGGCTTGTGTGGTTGAAAAACCCGCGGGGTCTTCTAAACATCCTGCCAAAGACAACATTTAACCAATAAATATTTCTCATTTGATCTTTGTCTCAAACAAGCACTGTGTTACTTTTTCAAAGTGTCTTTTATTCCCTTAGCGCGTTAAACCATTTCTTGTTGGAGGTTACATGCATCGGATCTTCTTTTTTTTCAAATCGTTCACGATCGGTAAAAAAGTCGCGGTACTGGTGATGTTGATGCTGCTCTTTACATTGATTAACAGCCTCTCCTACCAATCGTTGGTGAATAAAATAGGCGGTCTTGGTATTGAGGAATCAACTACAGCAATTTATGAAGGACACAAACGCCAACTCAAGGATCAGGTCAACTCCATGGCCCAAATCCTTTCCAAAGCCCTGAACTCCGTCGAGTCTCAACAGGATAAACTGGCAGAAATCCGCCGTCTGATTGATCCCATCCGCTACGGTAGCGATGACAGCGGTTATTACTTTGTCAACGATCTTGACAATGTCATTATCATCATTCCAGGCAAGCCCCAACTGACCGGCAAGAACCTGAGTTCAACAAAAGATGGAAACGACGTCTATTTCATTCGTGATCTAACCGAACAAGCCCGCCAAGGTGGAGGCTTTGTCACCTACCACTTTGATAAACCGGGCAAAGGACTGCAACCAAAACTCTCTTTTGCAACCCTGATTCCCGGAACAAAGCTGGTCATCGGTTCCGGTGTCTACATTGACAATATAGAAGAGACCAAACAAAAATTTATTGCCGAGATCAAAAACGAATCCGCCAGTTCCTTCAAGTTGCTGTCTATCGCCATGACCTCAATTTTTGTGTTGATTATCATACCGGTAGTGCTGTGGTTATCCCGCAGTATCACAGTTCCGCTGCACAAAGCCATTGACACGATTGACCGGGTTTCAAAAGGGGACACCGACGTTGATCTGGATATGGGAAAAGCTGTCGATTGCGCCAAAATCATGCAGTGTCATGATCCCAGTTGTTCCAGCTACGGCAAAGTGACCGAATGCTGGGCCCACAGCGGCTCATTTTCAGCGACAAAGGATTGCGTACGAGCGCAAAAGGGCGAAGATTGTCGCTCGTGCCAGGCTTTCGGGGCACGCACCGAAACTCAGGAGCTGCTGTCCATCGTCAATGGTCTGGTAGAAAGCGTTCGCGAGCGCTCAGCGTTGGCCACATCGATTGCCAACGGCGATCTGGCCCACGATATCTCCATATACTCCGACAAAGATGAACTCGGCATCGCCCTTAATAATATGGTGCACAATCTGCGTGAAGTCATGGGCAATATCAAAATTGCCGGAGATCAGATCGCCAGTGGCAGCGAGCAAGTCTCCGACTCCAGCCAGTCTTTGTCACAGGGGGCCACACAATCGGCGGCCTCGCTTGAAGAGATCAGTGCTACGATGAATGAGATCGCCTCACAGACGACAACGACAGCCGAAAACTCCAACACCGCCAATACCCTGTCCGTCGAAGCACGCAACTCAGCGCAGCGCGGTAACGATCAGATGCAGGAGATGGTGCATGCCATGCAGGAGATCAACGAGGCTGGCCAGAATATTAACAAAATTATTAAAGTGATTGACGAGATCGCATTCCAAACCAACCTGCTGGCGCTTAATGCCGCCGTGGAAGCCGCACGCGCAGGTCAACACGGCAAAGGTTTTGCCGTTGTTGCCGAGGAAGTACGTAACTTGGCGGCACGCAGCGCCAAAGCCGCTCACGAAACAGCTGAGATGATTGAGGAAACCGTTGAAAAAGCGAAGCGAGGTGCGCATACCGCGGACGTCACCGCTGAGGCCCTGGTGGAAATCCATTCCGGCATTACCAAGGTTACTGACCTGGTCGCAGAGATAGCCGCCGCATCCAAAGAACAAGCCGTTGGCATTTCTCAGATCAATGAAGGGCTGGGGCAGATTGACCAGGTGACGCAACAGAACACGGCGAATGCCGAAGAGAGTGCAGCCGCGTCCGAACAACTCTCCAGTCAGGCAGAACAACTCAAACAGTTACTGAGTCGTTTTAAAACGGAACAGACGGCATCAGCACTTAAAATGATTGAGTGAGCACAATCTTCACAAAACGAAAAAGCCCCGCTTCAAAATAAAGCGGGGCTTTTCTTTCTCTGTCAATAACTGTTTACAGCTACTGACCTTTGGCATCAATGTGCGTTGACTGCGCCAACCTGAAGAACCGGCTTGGGGGTTGCCTTGGTGCTCGGTGGCAAAACCGGATGGGTGACAACCGGTTGCTCACCGGTCAAGCCATTCAGAAAAGCCACGATCAGGGCCACTTCCTCATCATTGATCTCCATCCCCAGTTGCGAGCTGCCCATAATGGCCACAGCTTGCTCCAGACTCCAGACTTTACCGGAATGGAAATAAGGAGCAGTCAACGCAATATTGCGCAATACCGGAGAACGGAACACATACTCATCTGAGGCAGTATTGGTCACTTTGAATCGACCTTTGTCATCAACAGGCAGAATTTCAGCTCCCGGCTGCTCAACAACGCCAAACGGGAAGTAATCCGATCCCCCCAAGTTCACACCATCGTGACAACCAACGCAACCGCTGTTCACAAACAGTTCCAACCCTTTTTTCTGATCAGCGCTCAGCGCGTTGTTATCACCAGCCATATAACGATCCAAGGCATCATTCGGCGTCAGCAGGGTTGCCTCAAACACCTCAATGGCATCCGCCATATTGTCAAAGGTCACAGGATCTTTCTGACCCGGGAAGGCCTTTTTGAACAATGCGACATAGTCAGGAATGGATTTAAGGATTTTGATGACGGCAGCAGGAGTGTTGTTCATCTCGACAGAAGCCTGAACGGGACCTTTCGCCTGTTCAGCCAGGTCTTTGGCACGGCCATCCCAGAACTGAGCTGTATTGAAAACAGCATTATAGGTTGTCGGCGCATTGCGCGGCCCTTTTTGCCAGCCGTGACCAGTTGAAGTTTCCTGCAAGTCTGCTCCAGCAAGGCCAACATTGTGACAGGTCTGACAGCTGATCAGTTGAGAAGCCGACAAACGCGGCTCAAAATAAAGCATGTGGCCCAACCGAACTTTGTCTGCAGTGGCCGCATTGCCTTTCAGTTGTGGTGCTGTTTGGGGAATAGGCTTAAACATTCCTTGCGCCAATCCACGCAATTCCGCTTCGGCGGATGCAAGTGCCAGTGAAGCGCAAAGCACAATCAGTACAACTGAAAGCAACGACAGTGAGATCCCTCTTTTCATGTGTATTCCTCCTTGAGGTTGAATTGAAAAACGATGTCAGAGGCGTGGTATGGCAGACGTTCCATCTGTCTCCAATCCGCGCCCTCTCACACCTTGATGCAGCTATCATACACACTGAAAAAAAAAGCGCAACACGTTTTCGTTTAAAATACTACCTAGTAATTAATATTATATCAAACACGGCTAAGAGCTCTGAATCCATATAACACTTCCAAATACCATTAACATTATCGATACTTTACCCTCAAACACCCGTCTGCAGAAGTTGTTCTTATAGAGGCAACAGAATTATTATAAGACCATAACAATTGTCAATTTCCTCATAAAGACGAATTGTTTTTTTGAATTGGACTTGGCCAGATCAAGGCGCTATCTTCCATCGTATTTCATTCTCTCTACTATAGTCTCTGCCTATAGTAGAAACGTACACAATCATGGAAGAAGGAGAGAAACATGAAGAAACACCGTTACAACCGTGTTGTTGTCGGTGGGATCAGCGCCTTGCTACTGGCAATGCTGTGCGCCTGCTCTCAACCGGGAACACAACTGGACGCGACGATCCCCCAGATCGCCGACGCCCAATCCGTGGGCTCAAGCGCTTGTCTCGACTGTCACGAGGAATTGGGACAGGCCTTTGAACACAACATCCACAATTTGTTGGCCGATTTTGAATATCTGGCCAACAGTATGGACAATCAGGGCTGCGAATCCTGCCACGGACCGGCCAGCCAGCACATTGACGAAGGGGATACGGAAAAAATCCTCAGCTTTGGCTCGCTCAATGCCGCCCAGGCATCAGCGATCTGCCAAAACTGTCATACCGAGGGTGAAACCATGGAGTGGAACCATTCCACCCATGCCGCTTACGGCATCGGCTGTACAGACTGTCACACCGTCCATGACGATGGCGCCAACAAAGCCATGCTCAGTAAACCGGAAGACGAGCTGTGCTACAGCTGCCATCAGGATGTGCGTGCCAAGATGCACATGCCCAATCATCACCCGGTAAAAGAAGGCAAAATGGGTTGCAGCGACTGTCACAACCCTCATGGTAGCCAAACCCGCCCCATGCTGCGTACTGACGAACGCAAAAACGAGCTGTGCCTGACCTGCCACATGGATCAGTCCGGGCCGTTTGCTTTCGAACATGCGCCGGTCATGGAAGACTGCACCATTTGTCATAACCCCCACGGCACTGTGGCTGACAATCTGATTAAACAGAGTGAGCCGTTCCTGTGCCTGCAATGTCATGAGCTGCATTTCCATACCAATTTCCGTCCCAACACGGACGCATTGGCTGAATATGCGCAGTATGCTTCGGATTCGGATCCAGCAAAGGCTGCCATTGGCACCAGTGCTCAGGGCATCCTGAACAAAATCACCGGTTCAGGCATCGATGACAAGCATGCCATGCAAATGGCCATGATGACGCGTTGTAGTCAATGTCACCCAAGTGTCCACGGTTCCGATCTGCCCTCTCTCTACACCCCGGGCGGCGGTAGCCGTTTGACGCGATAGCCAACAAGGAGGCCTGTAATATTATGAAACAGTTACGTACCTATGTTTTGTTGGCATCCATCGCGGTCCTGATGATGGCAACCAGTGGCTTTGCAGCCGACTGGTCAGAAGCATCCATCAATCTGGGCTACACCGGAGTCAGCAGTGATGACAGTCTGAATAAAACCGCCGAATATGAATCCATGGATTCTTCCATCGGCGGCGGTCTTGAACTCGATGTCCGCCAAAACGGTGTCGGCATAGAACTCGAAGGTCAGTACACCGACGAAGAAGAGAGTGAAGGATCGGCACGTTTCGATATCAAGCGAGTGCTGCGGGCAAAGTACAACTATCAAAAGTTCATTCATCGCTTACGCCATGACCTGCTGTTTGAGGACAAACCGCATCTGTCGGCAACGGCGGGTACTCCCGGTTACGGCAGCTTTGAACCGAGTATCAATGCCGGTGGCGAACACGATATTTACGATGGCATCATCGCAGCCAATGCGGTTCCCCTGCTCACCGGAGCAGGAAAAGTCGGCCTCGAAGGTCTGCAAACTGCAACCTTTAACGATCTGGATCAAGGCCGCGACTACATGATCGAACGCCGTAAACATGAAGCCAGTGCCAAACTGCAACTGCCGGCATTTCCCTACCTGGTTCCTGAAGTGAAATTCAGCCATGAGGAAAAACACGGCTGGCAGCAAAGCACGCTGATGACGGGTCAATGCACACCGTGTCATACCGTTGCCGTTGGTCAGGAAATCGACCAGACCACGGAAGAAGTCAGCATCGGTGCCACCTTTAAAATGGCCGGGCTGACCGCCAGCTATTTCCACACCGAGCGCGAATTCGACAACCGGAGCGACGACTATGCGCACGAAGGTCGCGTCGACAATGACTATTACTACGACGATATCGCCAAACCCTATTATGACCGTTTGCTGTTCGAAAACGAGTCCCAGGAAATCGGTATCACCGCAGACATTGAAAAGAAAATGGATACGGTGAAACTGCGCTACGATGCGGCCAGCGCAACCACACTGTACGGCAGCTATGTCAGTGCCGATACGAAAAACAATTACAACGATCTGGAATACGATTCCGACACCCTGTTTTTCAGTGCCAGCAATCGGAGCATTGCCGGGCTGCGTCTCAAAGCGTATGCCAAGCAGTATGAAATCGACAGCGATGATCTGTATGTGGATATGACGTCATACACGGCTGATACTTCGATCGTGTTTGGTGCCGACACCATTCCAGTATCTGACTTCAACTACACCCGTCCTTCCAGCGCCAGCCGCGACGTCTTCGAAACAGGCCTGGATGCGTCTTACGTCCTCGGTGCCGGTACTATGCTGACCGGAGCCTATACGTATAAAGTGGTCGATCGCGACAACGGCAATTACAAAGAGTATGACAGTAGCCTGCGCGATGAAGCCTACCTTGACGACGAAGAAACAACCTATAACACCTTTGAGTTGGGCATCAGCTCACGCCCGATGTCTTCGGTCAATCTGCGTGCCAAATACACCTATGAACACGCGGACACTCCGTTCAGCTTCAGCAACGGTTTGGGCTACAACGATTTGAATCAATACGGTTGGACCCAACTGCTGGACAGCGATCCCGATCCGCTGGACATGACCACCAACTCACCGTTTTATGAAGTTCTGCGCAGCTGGAACCGCACGACCTCCGGCAGCAATGTCGCTGAAAACCATCATCAGTTCAAAGCCAGTGGCACCTGGACCCCCAACGACATTTTCTCGTTGAGCGTCAACGGCCAATACACCTTTGAAGAGAATGATGAAGCGTACAATGATTGGGAGAACAACAGTTGGAATGCCGGTGTCAGTATCTTCATGATGCCGACCGAAAAACTGACGTTCAGTGCTGGTTACGATTACCAATACGGTAAAACCACCAGCAAATATGCCACGGCACTTTATGTCGGTTGTTTCTCAGAAAGTATGGGCGAACAAATCGCTTCGGTTTATGACAATGTCGATTACGACACCACGGCTCAGGTGCTCTACCTGTCCACCACCTATCAGGCTACGAACAAGCTGACTCTCAGTGGTGACCTGACCCTGACCAAAGCGGAAGCATCTGCCGACAACCCCAACTTTGGCGACAATATCTACTATGAAAACTATGTGGATTACGTCTTGTCCGGCATGTCGGAAGCGGACTATCTGGCCTATCTCGACGCCAATGATCTCCCTTACACCCAGACCATCATGATGAGCTACCTTGATTACAGCGGATCGGATGATTATTCCGATCTCGATTATGAGACTCTGGACCTGACCTTGGGAGCGGAATATCGCTTCAACGCGGCATTGACTCTTGCCGTCAGCGGTTTCTACCGCTGGGTTGAAGATGGTGAAGCCTACCTTGGTGATGACTACGATGGCGAACTCTACTTGCTTAACACATCGGTAAGCTATCGGTTCTAGGCTCGTTACCTCGTCTGGAACAGATGCCCCCGTCATTTTCGGATGACGGGGGCTTTTTTGTGCACCAACGGTTCTCTCGCGCGCGAATTCAAGGTAGAATAAAAACTGATGTTTCGCTCATCCATCAACCCGAGAACAACCAAGGAGCCCATGGTGCGCCCCCTTTTCTTTATTATTCATTGTTTAATCTTCACTCTATTTTTTTCCCCATGCTGGGCCAGTCCGGAAAACAACGGCTCCGCTACGGGATACGTGAGCGAGCAGACTGCGCCGTCCCCGGACGAAACAGCAGATTCCGCAGCACAAGCAACGGTGTTCCCCGGCGTTTCTGAAATCGTTTCACGCTTGGCGACACTTAACAACAACACCGCCGCAATCACAACACAGCTTGATGAAATCACGACGCTGGAACAGACCAAAGACAATCTCGACAAAGTGATGGATCGTCAGAAAGCCCTTGATCAACGCATCAAGGAATTGGGCGATCCGGAACTATGGAGTTTTGAACGGCTTTTGGAAACACGCAGTGTCCTCATTGGCCAGCTTAGCAATCTCAAAACCATTTTTGACACACTTTCCACAAAGTTGACCACGCTTGATAACTTGCGCAACCAATGGCAACAACGCAAAACATTCTGGGCAGAATGGAAAGCCTATCTGACCAAAGAGAACACCGAATTTCCCGCCGGAGAATTTGACCGCGCTGCGGGAAAAATTACCACTCTGCTCAAACTCATTGCCGATGCCAGCGGCAAACTCATTGCCGTGCAACAACAGATGGTTCTGATTCAGGACGGCAACGAAGCCACGGTGCGCCAAATCGATACGGCACTGAAAAACCTGCGCGCGCAAATTTTCAAAAAAACCGCCCGATCCTTTGCCAGCAGTGACTTTTATCAGCAGTTCAACATCGAACTCAGCCAGCAGGCCAAAGATAATTTCAACCTGGTGCAGTGGTACCGTGAAAGCTATCTCCATGACTATTGGTGGGTCACGGTCATGCAAGTGATCCTTGCTCTGGTCTTAGCGTTCAACCTACGCAAGCATCGTAAAAAGGATGATGCCTCCCAATGGAACATCCTGTTCCGTCATCCCTGGGCCGCCGGTTTATTTGTCGCCTTTGCCACCCTCAGTCCACTGTATAAGGCACCGCCCTTAGCATGGACTTTTTATCTGCTGGTGATCAGCGTCATTGCCGCCAGCATCCTCGTGGCCGGGATTGTACCGGAACGTCGCCACGCCATGCTGGTCTGGCTATTGGCCTTCATCTATCTGATCTCCATGTTTCTGCAGGTGATTGGCCTGCCGTTACCGTTTTTACGTCTTTACCTGGTGGTCCTGTCCCTGATCGGCATTCCTCTGCTGGCCCGGATGTGCCTGCTGAGTCGCCGCAACAAAGACTCCTGGCAGCTGATCATCGGACAGCGCATCGGGATTATTGTGTTAACCATTTCCCTAATTGCTCAGCTCGGCGGTTACAGTACCCTGTCCTTGCGTCTGGTCGACTCGGCCATCAAAACCGTCTTTGTGCTGCTGATGGTGTATATGGTCATGCGCCTCACTCAAGGCGGTATTGACTATCTCCTCGGCCACCCGTGGGTGCAAAGCTGGAAGTTTTTCAAGATTTTCGGCTCCCGCCTCGCCCGCCGCATCAATCATTTTATCGTCGGCGCACTGTTCATTTACGGCATGCTCTATACCGTACAGATCTGGGGTGGCAGTGACAGCGTAACCACCACCTGGTTGGCGGTCAAAGATTTTGGAATCACCGTTGGCGAAGTTGAGCTGACGCTGAGCACCGTGATCATGGTGGTGATGATCATGTACCTGGCGTTCAGTCTCTCCTGGTTCATGCGTTCGTTGTTTGATGTCGAAATTGTCGGACCGCGCTATATGGATAGTGGCTTGCGCGATTCCCTGAAAACCCTGCTCCACTACATCATCATCTCCTGTGGCCTGTTACTAACGCTGGGATCCCTGGGCATCGGCCTGCAAAGCTTTGCCGTCATTGCCGGTGCCCTCGGCATCGGGATCGGATTTGGTCTGCAAAATATCGTCAACAACTTTGTCAGTGGCCTGATCCTGCTGTTCGAACGCCCCATCAAACTCGGTGACCGGATCATTCTCGATGGGGAATGGGCGATTGTCCGCAAAATCGGTCTGCGTTCCACGGTGATTGAAACCTACAACCAGGCGGAGATCATTGTCCCTAACAGTCAGCTGATTTCCGAAAAGGTCACCAACCTGACTCACAGCAATTCACGGGCACGGATCACGATTGATGTCGGTGTTGCTTATGGGGAGGATATCGAACGGGTGCTGGCCATCCTCAAGGAGGAAGCCAAAAACAATCCAACCGTTTTGAACTACCCGGAGCCATCACCGCTGTTCGTTGCGTTCGGTGCCAGCTCTCTGGATTTCAAATTGCGGGTATGGTTGGAAAATTTTGACCAGAGTCTTGATGTGAAAAGTGATCTGAGTGTTGCCATCTACAAACGGTTCGATCAGGAAGGGATCTCCATCCCTTTCCCGCAACGCGATCTGCATTTACGCTCCGTGTCGGACAACGTCTGGGAAAAATGGCGCGGTCCTAAAACACCGGTCAATTCAGAACCAGCGTTTCCAGTGGAAAACGACCATCAAGCCAACACCGATAACCAGCAGGCAGAAACTGAACAGCAGGAAGGCGACAGCGGAATGCGCCCCGGGGATACCACCGAGATTGACACCGAACAAACCGGTAAAAAAGGATAACGGCAGAAAAATCGCGGCAAAGATATTGATAATATACATTCGAGCGTTAAGCTGGTCGGAAACTTGCGCCTGCAATTCCTCCTGAACGATGACAGTCCGATCGCGCACGGCATCCAGATCTTCCATATGGCGTTGCAGGCGGTTGCGGATCTCCTTGAGATGCATCAGGGTCCGCTCGTTAAACCAGCTGGGAGGCTCAACGGATAAGTGCGATAAGGCATCGCGTTGCGGAGCCAGATAGCGGCGTGGCGTGACCACACGCCGCCGTAAATTGGAGATGGCCTCACGCCGGCGCAAATGGTCTTCGGCAAGGTCGCTTTGTTCGATCAACTCCACCTCATCTTCATAATCATCAATCATCTGACTGACATACCATTCCAAACGATCACACAGTTCTGAAAACAGTCCTTGGGTGGTTTTAGGACCACGCCCCTGGACAAACTGTTGCTGAATGTCCCGGATGGACGCCAAAGGCTTATTACTCAAGGTGATGATCCGGTCAGGGTCCAGCCACACCCGTAGCGAGACCATATCCTCCATCGCTTCATCAGGATTTTTATTAACCCCACGCAAGCCAACGAGAGCCCCCTGATCAAAAAGAGCGACTCGCGGACGGCTGTCCTCTGCGGTCATCGCTTCAACCACAAGGGGATCAAGACTCTGACGTGTCAACCACTGCTGGATCTGTGGATCTTCATAATCACAATGCACCCAGACCTGATCGCGGCTGCGTCCGTTCTGCAACAAAGGCCAGTCAAGAACTTCAGCCCCGCCGTTGCCATCGAGATGTCTGGCAAAATGGAATCCTTGCGGTTTCTCGTTAATAGACATGTGTTCTCCAGATAGAAGGAAATATCTATTGAGATTACCCTGTCGTCTGAAAAAGGGCAACTGCCTCACGCCTCTGCCCGCCTCATCAGCAAACTCCTCAACCAACAGATGGCATACCAAAACGTGTAATAAATATGCTAACATGCGCCTAGCCAAGACGTGTTTTTCCTCCCCCGGTCAACACTAAATATCAAAACGGCTTTCCATCAACACGCACAAGCACCTCTCTGGAGACAGTACGGTTCTCAAGACAGTTGCTTTTCTCGAAAGATCGCCAATGAAAAAGTCTTTTGCCATCCTCCTCCTTTTCGCTATGGGGTTGATCTCATCAGCACTATGCCAGGCCAGTGAACTCGTGGAAGTCGGTCAGTTTCAAGTGGAGCTTCTTGGCCCTGTAGAATCAGCATCAACCAATACAGGAGAAGTCGATACAGGAAGCGTAGCCTGGACCGAGGAGCAAAAGTCAGCAATACAAAGTGTTCTGGAGTTCTTGAATCTTTCATTTCCCACTTCTGCGGCTCGTCCGATACGCATCGCCATGTCCTGGGATGACCTTCCCGAACTAGTGGGTGGATGGGCGTCCAGATCTGTTCTCATCAACACCACGACCGGTGAGGAACGATCAACGGCAGAAGCTGCATGGCGCGATCATGATCCAACAGATGATGCGCCGAATACGGCAGATATCATGATCCAGTATAATACTGGATATGACTTTTATCTGGGAGATGGTCTGCCAGGATATCATCTCGATTTCAGAACGTACGTCACGCATGAAATTCTCCACGGCTTAGGACTTGTCTCAGGATATTCCTCTAGCAGCGGATTCTCCGGCGTCACCCGCTGGAGCAGCCTACTGGAAGATATCGATGGCAATCGCGCCGAGTACGGGACCTTCGGCACCCCTAATCCACTGACGGTTGTCGGCCCGCAAGGAACGGTACTGTGGCTGGGCGACTATGCCAATGCCACTTATGGTGGCCCTGTACCGATTAAAACGTTTGAGGATGCATTTAATTCAGGATCCAGTCTGACTCACGTTGCCCCCATGGGGGAATTAATGAGCTGGGCAGGGAATTTAGGAGAAAGATCCCGCGCGCCCAACAAGTTACTTTTGGACATGTTCCGTGACTTGGGTTGGGAGATCAATATGGACTTCTACAATTCCTTTGGTCCGACCTCCTATCTTAATAATACGACCCTTGAAAGTGCAGAAGTCTTTCTGTCTGACTATGATTACAGCTATGCCTTCTACGTTAACGGCGACAACAACGAGATTGTGCAAAGTGGCGTGTTGGAATCGCGCGGCGACTTTTCAGATACACTTCGCCTGGCCGGCAGGAACAATACTCTAGAGGTTATAGGTAGCCTCACCGCCAAGGGTGATTATTCTACCGCACTTTATGCGGTGGGTGAGCAAAACCACATTCAGGTCTCCGGTAACATAACAGCACAAGGAGAGGACTCGGTCGGAATCTACCTCCCTCAATGGTACTACTCATACAATACCCTTATCTTATCTGGAGCTACCATACAAGCAGAGACCGCCGTGTACTCCCCTTATGTAAATCCACTCTTCATCCTCAATGATTGCCGGATTAACGGAGACATCATCACCGATACTTTTTCCGGGGTGGCATTTGGCGGCATATGGGATTTTAATACAGACGAGTTTATCTCTTTAGTCCCTGATTTCAGCTTCCGCTTTGATGATGACATCATCGGCAATTGGATCGGTCATCTTGGCACCGGAGAACTCAGCCTGAATGGCGATGCTCAATTCTTGTCCCTGACCATTCATGACCAAGCGACTCTGAAAGGCACCGCCACCATTCATGGTCCTGTCGTCAATTACGGAACCGTCGCACCGGGAAATTCCATTGGCACCCTGTCGATTGACGGTAACTACACGCAGCTGGCAGGTTCTGTGCTGGAAATCGAAGCCGGAGGGGGTACAGCGGATCTGCTCCAGGTTTCCGGCACGGCCGTTATCCAAGGTGGCAACTTAATGGTGATCCCTGAGGGGTATCTGACCAGCGGCAACTACACCATCCTTGAGGCCAATGCGCTACAGGGGACATTCGATGACCTCTTAAGTCCGGCCGTGTTCTCTGTCGTCTTCGACGACGCTCCGACCAACAGCCTCACGCTGGAAATTGCCAGAAACAGCTATGCCTCTCTGGCGGCAACAGCTGATCAGATCAGTCTTAGCCAGACTCTGGATACCATCCGGCCAAGCGCTGTTGGCGATACGGCCGAGTTCCTTAACACTATGGATGGCTTGACGCTGCCAGTCTTGCACGGAGCACTGAATGATCTGATGCCGCGTTTCCATAATTCGGTGACCAGCGCGTCTCTCGATACAATTCATCAACACAGCGCTCTTCTTGCTCAACAAATCGATTCAGAGCTGAGCCCGCAACTGCAGCGCCATGTCTGGCTGCGCCTTGTTGCCGATAACGCCCGCTACGAAGAGACCGCGCACAGCCCGGCGTTTCGCGCCAAAACCAATGGTCTGATGATGGGGATCGAGCAGCAGATCGCCTCTGGGTTGCGGATCGGCATGGTCGGAGCCTACAGCAACGCGGACCTGCATGAACTCGATTTCGCCTCCACAGCAGACCACCTGTCCTGGGACGGCTATCTGTATGCCCGCTGGGATGACGCGAAGCCCGGGGGCTGGTTTGCCCAAACCATTCTCAATACCGGAACCAACAGCTTCGACACCGAACGTGCCATTGCCTTTCTCGGCCGTCAGGCAAAAAGTGAGCATGATGCCAATCATGGCTCACTCTCGGGCAATGGTGGCTATCGCTTTAAGATGGGTCCATGGAGTATCATGCCATCGGTCGGTTTGGAGTATTTGTGGTTACAGGAAGACAGCTTTAGCGAACATGGCGCTCAAGGGGCGTCACTTCACCTGAACGGAAAAGATTCGCAACGCTTTTGTAGTCAGACAGGATTAAAGATCGAACACAGCTATGAGTACGAAGAGATGAGGTTGGTCAGCCAATTGGCAGCGCTGTGGACTCATGCATTTGATGACGAATCAGAACACACCCAGGCCCGATTGATTGACAGCGAAGAGTATTTTTCAATTCAGGGACGTGATAGCGCAGATGACAGCATTGAGTTGAGTCTGGCGTTTCGTGCCGTTTTCGTCAACGGCATCACTACCCGCCTGGGCTATCAACGCACGCTTCAGGACCATGGCGGCTATCGCGCAAGCCAAGTGAATTTTGGTCTCGAGTGGGCATTTTAACTGAATACTGCCGTAACAGCTGGTCGCCTAAAAGTGGATCATAATCCCGGCATAGGGTCCGGAAAATTCCAGATTCACATCCACATCCGACTCATCCACGACCAGATCGAAATAGCGATAACCGGCAAACAAGCCGCCCTGCTTCAGCGGCAGATATTCCAATTGGACATTGGCATCAAACAGGTGGTTTTCGTCATATTCAATATAGCCGGCACGTCCAGTCAAAGCGATATGTTCTGTCAAAGCGATGCAGGTGCGAATGCCTAAGGTGGGCAACGGAGCGATCACGGAATCGTTTTCATGAATACCGGCAGCCTCGTCACTGAACTCAATTTCGATATCCGCCAGTTTGATGGCAAATTCAACACCAAGACGAAACGGCGTCGGCACTTCTTTCATATTAATCAGGTAAAAAGTGTATCCGACATCGTACAGGTCGAATTTGACATCACTGGAGACATGATCACCAATACTAAACGCCTGACCATTATAATACCCATCAAGAGTCAACAGACTGTCACCTGAAAACTCAATCGGCAGATAGGAAAAACTCAACTGGGAGCGCTCCCAATTCAGCGACAGTTCCCCAAGCATCTCACGGCTCTCATCCCAATCCAAGTCATCATCAATATCCAGAGAGGTATCAAAGGAAGAACTGCTTCCGGCAATATCACCACTCGGTTTGAGCATCTGGTAACCGGCACGTAGCGAAACCGATGTTTCAGCCCAAACCGAACTTGCAAAAAACACACTGACACAAAGGATAAAAGTGATGCGCGCAAACAGGGACATCGTTGCCTCCAACTGTTTCCCATCTCTAAAGAGCCGGGAGATATCTCCAGAGGAAATTACAACCCGAACAGTCATAATTACCTTCTAGTTTCAAACCTTTATACTGCAATCGGTGTACCATGATCGAACGATGATTCAGATTAATATAGCCTTACAAGGGCATAACATTAAAGCGGTACTAGAAAAATCGCCCACTCATTTCCATGAGCAGAGAAACAATTACTTAGAACCCCATAAACCTGGGGGGGTTGGAAGACAATCGATAAAAAAGAGAAATTCAATGAAGATGAATAGTTAACGATAGAAAGCAATAAAATTAAGTAAGCTGGGCGATTTTTTTTATCTGCCGTAAAGGACAAACAGAGCATCGAGGAAAAATTATATCGACAAAAGAGGCGGTTACGCCACACAGAGTGTCGAAATAACCACGCCATGGCCAAATCACCATTGGGTAATGGCGTACTTTTCCAAACGATAAAGCAAGGTGTGCCGCGGGATGCGCAAAAAGGCAGCCGCCTGACTTTTATTTCCTGCGCAAGAGCGCATGGCCTGCAACACGGCCTCACGCTCAATCTCTTCGAGAGGATACCCCTCGGGAGGGAGTTGGAGCACCGAAGAAGACTCTGCCGCTGCCCCCTTGATATGGGAAGGCAGGTCGTTTAGATCCAACTGATCGCTTTGGCGTAAAATGAGCATCTGCTCAACAACATTATAAAGTTCACGAACATTTCCCGGCCACGCATACTCCGCAAGGCTCTCATATAAAGCTGGTGCGATCTGCACACCCCGCCCTTGTGGGTGGTGAACAACAAAATGATCGACAAGCAAAGCAATATCTTGACGGCGCTCACGTAACGGAGGCAGCGTCAACGGCACAACGGCCAACCGATAATAAAGATCCTGTCGAAAACGCTGTTGGCTGATCTCCTCATGCAAGTCGCGATTGGTGGCCGCAACCAATCGCACATCAATACGGCGACTCTGCCCCCCCAGCGGTTCGATCTCTTTTTCCTGCAACGCACGCAGCAACTTAGGCTGCAAAGCCAGCGGCAATTCGGCGATCTCATCGAGAAACAACGTCCCACCATGGGCCAACTCAAAACGTCCCTTCTGATCTTTAATTGCACCGGAAAATGCTCCTTTGACATGACCGAACAACTCACTTTCCAGTAAATTTTCAGGAATTGCTGCACAATTTATGGCGACAAACGGTGCCATGCGCCGCGATGACACCTGATGAATTTGACGCGCCACAAGTTCTTTACCGGTACCGCTCTCACCAGTAATCAGCACCGGAGCCTGGCTCAACGCCACCTTATCCACCTGATCCAGCACCTGACGCAAGACCTCAGACTGGCCAATGATCGGATGTGTCGACTCCTGACGTTGCAACACTTCATGCAGTTGGATGTTTTCGCGCCGCAACGCCCGATATTCAAAGGCACGCGCGACAGACAGACGCAACTGTTCACCGCTAAAGGGTTTGGTCAAATAATCATAGGCGCCGCTTTTCATGGCACCGACGGCCTGTTCCACCGTGCTGTAAGCGGTAATAATGATCACCAGAGTTGCAGGAGACTCCGCCAGCACTTTCTCAAGCACCTGATAGCCACTCATCCCCTCCATCCGCACATCCGTAACCACCAAGGCCGGTCGATGCTGGCGAAACAGCGGCAGAGCTTCCTCACCACTGGCAGCGGTCAATACCTGATAGCCCGCCTCCTGCAGGGTGAATTCAATGACCCGGCGCATTGAAGCATCATCGTCAACCAATAAAACGGATTCAGACATGGTCATTCTCCTGTGTCGGGGGTCAGATCAGCCAGGGGTAAGCGTAATTCGAAACAACAGCCCTGCTTCGGCAGACTTTCTACCATAATGGAACCCCCATGATTGTGCACAATCCGCTCAGTAATCGCCAAACCAAGCCCAGTTCCTTTGGATCGGGTGGTATAAAACGGCTTAAAGATTTTTTGCCGTTGCTCCTCAGTCAACCCCGGACCGGTATCACAAAAACGCACCACCGCCCTATTCTCATCCGTTGTTGCCAGAATGGAAAGACAACCGCCTTCACCCATGGCTTGCAAGGCATTAAGAATCAGATTAAGAAATGCCTGTTTGTACTGGCTGGCATCACCGGCAACGGGATTGGCCACGTCAACGTCAACATCAACAGCCACCTGGTTTTTACGGGCTTTTACAGCCGTCAACTGAACGACGTCATCAAGGATTGGGGCCAGAGAAAATTGCTGTTTCTCCATTGAGTCCGGACGGGCATAGCGCAGATAATTTTCCAGAACCTGATTGAGACGATCCACCTCATTGATCAAAATCGTAGTGAATTCGTGATAGCGATCTTCCGCATTGAAAGCTCCCTGAAGGATTTCCGCCGTGCCACGAATCGAGCCGAGCGGATTGCGAATCTCATGGGCCAGCCCGGCGGAGAGTTCACCGAGGGTGGTCAGGCGGTCGGCCTGGCGTAACTGATCTTCGATCTCAAGGATCAGGTCCGCCTGCTGCCGCAACTGATCGTAGCTCTCCTGCAACTGTACGGCAGCGGCTTCAGCCCGCAAACGTTGAGCATGTTCCTTGGCCATCAGGATTCCGGTGACCGCGCCGATCACGTTGTACATCATGATCTCCAGGTAACGCTCAGGAGCGGTCCACGGCAGGTGGCCCCACTGCATCAGCACATGGGGCAGATAGGCGATTGAAATAAACAGCGAAGTGCCCAGACCGCCGCGCACCCCGAACCAGATACCGCCGAGGATAATGGGGATGTAGTACAGACGGCGATACACATCATGGAGATGGGAATGATGGGTCGTCGTTGTGTAATGCAACTCCGAGATTCCCGCCACCAGAATCAACAGTAAAATCACGCGAAAAGATGTCTTTTTCCACATCATAGAAGTATCCCGAAGTTTTTGTAGAATATTCTACAGTTTAACGTAAGGTCAGCACTTGTCCATTTGTCGCGATAGCGTGGTGGTTCGCAGCACGCAACGCATTGCTCCGGCGAACCTCATCCGTTCGCGGTGATGGTGCCTACGTGACGCGGGCTTACGCCGTGATGTCGGCAAGAACTCAGTCTGTTTTCAACAGCCCTCAAACATTTGCCTACAACCATCACGACTCCAGCTCCCTATGTTCGGCGCTGCTGAACGGGAGGGCTGAGCGGTTAAATAACACGCTGCCGCAGGGTGGGCACCGCCCCACCCGTTTGACCGGTGCCACGAAAAAAATAGAGCGAGCCGCAAGATCGTCTTCAACGTTTTACGCCAAATCCGATGATGCGCACGATTCGACGACCTCAAGGGCGGCGAGCCGAATCCGTGAAGCATCACTGAAACCGACTCATTGTCGGTTGAGCTAGGTTCAGGAGAAGTTCAGCCGGTTTTTGCATCCTCTTGAGCGGCAAGTCAAAAGGATGTCGCCTGCCGGGGCGAGTCCCGGCGACTTTGATCTTGGTTTTTCGTGGTTCGCATTTTGGAACCATTTGCGCTGGCAGAGAGCAACCGTTCGCATAGTTGGTACGCACGTGACGCGGGCTTCCGCGCCCGCACGTCGGGCCACTTTTGCGTCGACAAAAGTGGCGCAAAATCGACTCCCGTCATTGCGCCCTGCGGGTGCCCTCTCTGCGTTCACTAACACCGCGATGTCGGCAAAACTCGCTAACGCTCAAACAGGTTGCCGACGACCATCGCGATGACCGTTCTCTTCGTTCGGCGCTGCTGAACGGGAGGACTGAGGTGCTAAATAAGAAAAAGAAGAAGGGTGGGCACCGTCCCACCCGTTTGAGCGGTGCCACGGAAAAAATAGTGAGAGACGGACGATTATTATCAACGTTTTACGGCAAAGATGATGAAGCGCATGATTCGCCGACCTAAAGGGCGGCGAGCCGAATCCGTAAAGCAAAACGGAAACAGACTCAATGTAGGTTGAGCTAGGTTCAGGAGAAGTTCAGCCGGCTTTTGCATCCTTTTGGGCGGCTTGCCAAAAGGATGTCGCCTGCCGGGGCGAGTCCCGGCGACTTTGACTTTGACTTTGATCTTGACCTTGCCCCTGATCTTGGTTTTGCCTTTGCCGTGGTCCTCATGCCAGCGCAGCTTGCTCCGGCGTACCTCATCCGTTCTCGTTGATAGTGCCCACGTGACGTGGGCTTTCGCGCCCACACGTCAAGTCACTTTTGCGTCGACAAAAGTGACGCAAAATCGACTTCCAAAGGGTTGTCATCAATCAGGCTTCACGGTGCTGTTGCAGATCTTTTTCACATCTGCGGCGTTATCAGTCGTCGCCATAGAATAACTATGGCTCCTTCCTCTGCCTTGCTAACGTAAAAAATCTCAAGCAACACCTCTCGCTCACCTGATCAATAACAACCCCATTGCGCCCTGCGGGTCCCCTCTCTCCACTCGCTTACACCGTGATGTCGGCAAGAACTCGGTCTGTGTTCCACAGCCCTCAAACATTTGCCGACAACCATCACGGCTCCAGCTCCTTGCGTTCGGCGCTGCTGAACGGGAGAGCTTTGGTGGTGTGCGAGATACATAATTTTATTCGGGTAACACTGTCTGAAAAGTAAACACGCGCTTCTGGCCATCAGCCAGAAGGCTACCAACAGTAAAGGTGTACTCACCCGGAGTCGCCAGGGTCACATCAGCACCAAAATGCCCCTGCATTCCCATCAGTTTGATTGCCGGAAGCTGTTGCCCGGTCGGGAGAGTCACTTTCACCGCGACGGAGCCCTGATCGAGATTCGCGTCCGTGGCCTGATCATGCAGCATCACCATAAAATGATGGGTGGTGGTCATCCCGGCTTCAGACATGGCCTGGCGGACATTCTTGAGGTGCGCCATGGCACGCACGCCGTGGATCTCCTGCTGGCCGAGCATCATTTCATTACCGGCCATCTGCATGCTGTCCATATTCATTGTAGTGTCTGCGCAACAATCACCGGCAAACGCAACCATGGGCAACGCAAGAAAAGCTAACAACATCAACGTCATTTTTTTCATGATTCAATCTCCTTGTTATTTATCTGGTTGTTGAGAAAACTCATTATGTTGTACGGCGGGTTGTGCAAGGTCGCGGGATTTCCACACGTACCAGATCACCGGATACACCAGCAGTTCCATAATCGCCGAGGTCGTCACGCCAGCCACCATGGGTGCGGCAATTCGTTTCATGATCTCCGAGCCGGTGCCGTGACTCCACATGATTGGTGCCAAACCAAGAATGACCGTACCGACGGTCATGACTTTGGGGCGAATGCGCTTCACGGCCCCATCGAAAATCGCCAATTTCAGATCATGACGGTTCACCAGCCGTCCTTCGTTCCGCCACTGATCTTCCGCCATCGACAAATAGAGCATCATGATGACACCGGTTTCCGCATCGAGACCGGCCAGGGCGATGAGTCCGACCCACACAGCGACCGACAGGTTGTAATCGAGCGCATAGAGGCACCAGAACGCGCCCACCAGTGAAAACGGCATGGCCAGAAAAACAATGGCGGTCTTGATCGGGCAGCGGGTGCTGGCATAAATGAGAATAAAGATCACCACCAGGGTCAGCGGCACGATCATCAGCAACCGTGACCGCGTCTGCTGCATATATTCAAACTGCCCGCTCCACACCAGACTGACACCTGCCGGTAACTGGACCTGCGCAGCCACGGCCTGCTGGGCGCGCTGCACATAGCCACCGACATCATCGGTGTTGAGATCCACATAGACCCACAGGGTCTTGCGGGCATTCTCACTCTTGATGGCTGCCGGGCCCGATTTCACCGACACCTGGGCCACCTCTTTAAGCGGCACCGAGCGCCCGGATGGCGCGGCAAGGCGCACCTGATCCAACGCGTCAAGATCACTACGGTAATCACGGGCATAGCGCACATTCACCGGATAACGCTCGGCCCCTTCAACCGTGTGGGTTACGGTCATGCCACCGATGGCGGTTTGGATCACATCCTGAACGGCTCCGACAGTCAGGCCATGGCGAGCGGCGGCAAGCCGATCAATGTCAATATCCACATAGCGTCCGCCCATCACCCGTTCAGCATAGACACTCAGCGTATTGGGGAGTTGACCGACCACGGTTTCAAGCTGTTGGCCCAGCTGATTGAGGGTTTCCAGATCAGTGCCTTGGACTTTGATCCCCACCGGCGTTTTGATGCCGGTGGACAACATATCGATGCGGGTCCGGATCGGCATGGTCCAGGCATTGGTCAAACCGGGAAACTGAATGGCCTGATTCAACAAGGTCACCAGTTCCTTACGGGTGATGGGGCGCTGATCCGGCCACAGGGTGCGTAAGGGGTGTTGCAGGGCTTGCGGCCAATCGCTGTAAAAACGCTCCACGGTAACCCGTCGCCAATAACGCTGGTCTTTCAATTGAATGGTTGTCTCCAGCATGGACAAGGGTGCCGGATCGGTGGCGGTTTCCGCCCGACCGGCCTTGCCGAACACATTGGCCACCTCCGGAAATGAGGCGATGATTTTGTCCGTCTGCTGCAGCAGTTCGCGTGCCTTATCCGTGGAAATGCCCGGCAGAGTGGTCGGCATATAGAGTAGATCACCCTCATCGAGCGGCGGCATAAACTC
Organism: uncultured Desulfuromonas sp.; assembly: GCF_963678835.1. Classification (NCBI taxonomy): domain Bacteria; kingdom Pseudomonadati; phylum Thermodesulfobacteriota; class Desulfuromonadia; order Desulfuromonadales; family Desulfuromonadaceae; genus Desulfuromonas; species uncultured Desulfuromonas sp. The sequence goes on along the minus strand of NZ_OY787469.1, from coordinate 2,106,218 downwards.
CGACCCCAGATGAGACAATGGATAGAGCGACGACAACACCAGCACCAGTGTGACCAACAACGTGGTTTTGCGCCAGCGCAGCACCAGAGCCACTAATGGATGATAGAGACGCATCAACAGCCGATTGAGGGGATTGGCCTGCTCCGGGCGGATGCGTCCGCGCACAAACCACACCATCAACGCCGGCACCAGGGTCACGGCCAGCACCGCGGCAGCGGCCATGGCATAGGTCTTGGTATAGGCCAGCGGTTTGAACAGGCGACCGGCCTGATCGGTCAGAGTAAAAATCGGCAGGAACGACAGGGTGATCACCGCCAGGGAGAAAAACAGGGTCGGTCCCACCTCCTGGGCAGCACGCAAAATCACCTGCTGGTGGGGTTCGTCACCACTGGGATGCTCCAGGTGTTTATGGGCATTTTCGATCATGATGATCGACGCATCGACCATGGCGCCGATGGCAATGGCTATGCCGCCCAGACTCATGATATTGGCGTTAATCCCCTGCCCGTTCATGATCAAGAACGCCATGAGAATCGCCACCGGCAGTGTCAGCACCACCACACCGGCACTGGGCAGGTGAAACAAAAACAGGACGATCACTAATGCCACCACCACGCACTCTTCAATCAGTTTGGTGCTGAGGTGAGCAATGGCCCGCTCAATCAGAGCGGAGCGGTCATAGACCGGGTGAATGGTTACCCCCTCGGGCAAACCGGCCTGTAATTCTGTGAGGCGCTGTTTGACGCGCTCAATAGTCGCCAGGGCATTCTCACCGGAACGCATGACAATGATGCCGCCGACGGTTTCCCCGTTGCCGTTGGATTCGGCCACGCCACGGCGCAACTCCGGTCCGATCTGAATCCGCGCGACATCGCCAAGCAGGACGTAGCGCCCACCCACTTCACGCAGTGGAATCGCTTCGAGATCAGCCACGGAGCGGATATAGCCGAGACCGCGCACCATGAACTCAGTTTCGCCCATCTCCAGCAGGCGGGCACCGACATCCTCATTACTCGCGGCAATCGCCCGGCGCACCTCAGCCAGAGTCAGGCCGTAGCCACGCAGCCGGTTGGGGTCGACCCGCACCTGATACTGTTTGACATAGCCTCCGATGCTTGCCACCTCGGAAACCCCTGCGACGGCAGTCAGCTCATAGCGCAGAAACCAGTCCTGAATGGAGCGTAGCTGCTGCAGATCATGCTGATCACTGGTCACTTCATACTGGTAGACCCAGCCGACACCGCTGGCATCCGGTCCCAGGCTGGGAACCACGCCGTCCGGCAGTTGCCCGGCAGCGGTATTGAGGGACTCGAGCACGCGTGCCCTGGCCCAGTAAAGGTCGGTGCCGTCCTCAAAAATCACGTAGACAAACGAACTGCCGAAGAACGAATAGCCACGCACCGTCTTGGCCTGCGGAACAGACAGCAGACGCGTGGTCAACGGATAGGTCACCTGATCTTCCACCACTTGAGGGGCCTGTCCGGCATAATCGCTATAGACAATCACCTGCACGTCGGACAAGTCGGGAATGGCGTCCACCGGCGTCGAGCGCAACACGTAAACACCGGCCATCACCAGCACCAGAGTGATCAGCACCACGAGGAAACGATGACGCACGGAGGCGGCAATCAGTGCTTTGAGCATGACACGCTCCCTTCATCAAAATGAAGTACGACGCTCACTCGCATCAAAACAACGCCTCCAGGTCGGTGGATGGTTCAGGCGCTGTTTCTTCAGCGTTACCCATGGTCATTTTACGCAAGGCTTCACGCAGTTGCGTCTCGGAATCAAGCAGGAACTGGGCGGAGACAACAACCTTTTCTCCTTCAAACAAACCCTGCTGAACGGCGACGCGGCCCTGATCATCACGCGGACCCAATCGAACCGGACGCGGTTCAAACGTGCCGCCCGGACAGGCGATAAACACCAGCTGCCGCTCGCCACTGTCCACGACGGCGTCGGCAGGAATCAGCAGGGCATCGTTTTGCGGCGGCAAGGTGATCACCACATCGACAAAGCGTTGCGGTTGCAAAGAGCCATCGGCATTATTCAGGACAATCCGCGCCTGCACGGTCTGGGTCAACGAATCAACATACGGATAGAGATAATCGATTCGGCCGCTGTAGCCGCGTGTGGGACGCGTATCGCTTGGAATGGCCACCGTCACCGGCAAGCCTTCACGGACGCGGGCGCGGTCTTGTTCATATATCTCGGCCTGCACCCATACTTGGCTGAAATCGCTGAGTTCCAGCAGCGTCTTCCCAGCCTTGATGGCTTCCCCTTCGCGCACATTTTTCAGCGTGACCACACCGTTATGTGGCGCATACAGGGTCATGGTTTTACGCACCTCATCGCGCTTCAACAGCGCATCAATCTGAGCAGAGGTGATGTCCCAACGCTGCAGGCGAATACGCGCCGACTCAAACAGGCGATTCGCCGATTCGCGCAAGGTGATGTCGGCTTCGGGGTCCAGGTTGTGACGATAGCGGGCAGCGAGAAGTAATTCCTGCTGCGCCGACACCAGTTGCGGGCTGTACAACTCCAGCAACGGTTGACCAGCCACCACCTGCTGACCGGTGGTATTGACATACAGTCGTTCCACCCAGCCGGCAATCTTGCTGTTAATAGTGTATTGGCGTTGTTCATCACTTTGTACGCGACCGATGGTACGCAGGGTGGCACTCAACGTGCCGCGCTCCACCGTGGCCGTGCGGATGCCCATGTTCTGGATCATCACCGGATCAATATGGATCACCGAACCATAAGTGGCATGGCCTTCATAAACCGGAACCAGCGGCACACCGGCTGGCGAAAGCCCCTCATCGTGACGAACAAAGGTCGGATCCTCGAGATCAACCCAGTATTTGATGGTGGCCGCTGGCGTTTCAGCGTTTTGCCCTTGTGAAGACTGAATCAAAGGAGTCAACTCCATCGCGCAAATGGGGCACAGTCCCGGTTCATCACGGATCACCTGCGGATGCATACCGCAGGTCCATTGCTGGTGCAGTTCCGTTTCATCGTGCTGATGGGCGGCCTGTTTTCCAGAGGAATGTCGCGTCTCGGTCAAAACAAAAACAGCAGCAAGGGCAGCAATCATGGCCACACCGATAAACCAGACAGTTCGCTTCATCACATCTCCTTTTCGGTTAACGGTAAAGAGGACACCATGTCATCACCCGCCAGCTCTACCAGGGTTGCCAAGGCCACTTGATGATCACGCCGTACAGCATCGTAGTCCTGGAGGCGTTGCCGCCAGGATTCGAGACTTTTCAAGACATTGGTGAAACTTTCCAGATCGTTTTCATAGGCGCTAAGCCGGGAACGATAATGCAGCTGCGCCTGGGCCAGAATGCCCGATCGGTACAGTGCTTCGCGTTGTTGCGTGCTGTGCAATCGGGTGCGCAACGCAAAGATCTTCTGATCCACTCGCTGCTGATACTCCTGCCAACGATCAGCCGCGCCGCGCTGTTGCGACTGGGCCGCCGCAATCTGTTCGCGTTGTTTGTCCTGAAAAACAGGCAGATTAAAACGCAGCTCCGCGCCGACAAAGTCAGTGCCGTCATCCATGGCAGTTGCCTGACGTTGACGATAGCTAAACCCAACGGTAAAGTCCGGATAACGGTCCAGATCTGCGAGAGTTTTCAGGTGTTCGGCACGACGAATCTGTGCCTGATACTGGCGGGCACGCGGACTGGATGATCGCGCTTGCTGACCAATATGTTGCCACCAGTCGCTGTTGTCTTCCAAAGGAGTCAGGGGAAGTGTTTCCGGCACGGACACACCGTATTCCGGCGGACGGCTGCGCAGTTGGTTTAACAAGGCCAGATGTTCCCGTTGCTGCTGTTCAAGCTGAATCAACTGTTCACGCAGTTGGGAGACGATCAACTGTGCATCAACGACACCGGCCTGGGATTCGAGACCGGAGCGATAGCGGCTTTCCGCCAACGTCATCAAATAGTCCAATTCCACCAACTCATCTTTAATCCGTTGGCGGGAACGCTCGATATACCACAGTGCGTAATAGGCTTTGCGCCCCTGAGCCACGCTTCGCGCTCTCTGATCCAGATAGCGCGCTTCTGCCGAATTGGCATTTTCCTGCGCGACGTTGCCGCGTTGATCGCGTTTTCCCGGATAGGGAATGGGCTGAAACAGCCGGATTTCATTGCCGGTCATGGCACTTTCGTTGCCACGCAAGCTGTCAACAGGATAGTTGCTCAGAGCAAAGGAAAGTTGTGGGTCGTCCAGTGAACGCGCAGGAGCCACCCGATGCTGCAGGGCTTGCCAGTCATAAAAAGCACTGCTTATCAGCGGATTACGCTGACGGATGTCCTGAGTAATGGCCTCAGGGACACCAAGAATATCCTGCTCAATCGCCCAGGAGGTGCTGCTGACGCAATAGAGGCATAACAAAGCAGCGAGATAAGACACAATTCTTTTTGGCGGCACCGTTTGATTCTTCATGCCAAAAACAAACTACAGAAAGCATGCCATAGATTTTTTCTTTTTCATTTCAGTATGTTACTAAAAAAAATCACCTCGCTACAGCTATAGGCTGTAGACTATTCTACAGCGGGGTGGACAATAGTCTTCATTTCATCGGGAGGATAAGAAAACAAAAAAGTTTCTACGGCAGGCAATGTAAGGACAGCTTTTGAAAGCTTTAAATCTCAGAATTTTTTCGCAAGATCGACGGAATTAAGCCTTTATGCAAAGGCGCAAATTAACGCAGAGATTGCAAAAAAAGGCCGTTTCCGGACAAAAACTAGCGTTATTTACCGGTTTCAAACATTTACTCAGTTGACAGTCGTTCGCAGTTCATGTTCTCTAGGAGCTATGAAAAAACTTACAATACTTCTTATGATAATAGCTTTGGGCTCTATTACCGTTCTCCCGGCTCAACTTGCAGCACAAACAGATGCCGGCCTTGGCAATGTGGATGAACAAACCCCGGAGTCATTCGAGAAAAAAGAGCAGTCGCCTGAGCGAGAGAAAAAAGGCAACATCCTCAATATCATCCTCGACAAGACGCCAGCCATGTCGACAGAACGGGGCACTCTGGTCATTGATGCCTATATCGACTCCAACAGCAACAGTCTGTGGGATGCGGATGAACCTGACCTGAAAGGAGAAATCATCTGCACCATCGATGATCTCGACTATCCGGTACCGGCGTTTATTCCCGGTCTGGATTACAATGCCCGCTATAAAATCAGCTGTCAGGGAACAGGCTCCTACCAGCCAACCGCATCCCAAAAAAATGTGTTGATCGCCCGGCGTGGCCAAATCATCAAAATGACCATCCCCTGCCGTAAGGCATCTCCGACTGAATAAATAATAATCTGCGTCTCCCTGTTGAAAAATTTTGCACAGCGATGATGGGGCAAAATTTATTCTTGCGCAAAATCAGCACTATGGATACAATTGTTAGCACTCTATCCAATAGAGTGCTAACAAAAACACATACAAATCAAAGAGAGGATTGAAGAGCATGTCAAATCTCCCCTTGGTTATTGACGGTTTTGACCATTACATGGCTCAAATCAGCCAGTTTGAACCTCTGGACCGTGAGACCGAGTACGAGCTGGCTCAACGCTACCGCAAACACAACGATCTTGATGCCGTTCACAAACTGGTGTGTGCCAACCTGCGTTTTGTCGTCAAGATCGCCTATGAATACCGGGCCTACGGTCTGAAAATGATCGACCTGGTCCAAGAAGGCAATATCGGCTTGATGAAAGCCATCAAAAAATTCGACCCGGATCGCAACATCCGTCTGATCAGCTATGCGGTATGGTGGATACGGGCTTACATTCACAACTACATCATCAACGCTTGGTCGCTGGTCAAAATCGGCACGACCCAAGCCCGCAAAAAACTCTTTTTCAAACTTAAACAAACGCGTGATGCCTTGCAAAAGATGGGTGTTGATGCCGATCATAGCGAAATCGCTCGTCAGCTCAACGTATCGACCGATGAAGTGGCTGAAATGAGTGCCCGCCTCGGCGGTCGAGACAGCTCACTGGATGGCCAGCTTACGCCAGACAGTACCACCAGCCATCTGGACAACCTGGTCGACAACCAAAAAAACCAGGAGCAACAGCTCATTGAACTCGAGCACGAAAACCTGACCAATCACCGCATCCAGCAGGCACTATCGCATCTGAATGAACGGGAGCAGCACATCGTACACAATCGAATACTGCAGGATGATAAGGCCACGTTACAAGATCTTGCTGATCATTACGGGATCAGCAAGGAGAGAGTTCGCCAACTGGAAAAACGCGCTCTTGAAAAACTCAGAGGCTTCCTGATTGAACAAGGAATTAACGCCGCATAATTTAACCTTCCATGGAGATAATGCTTGAGTCGCTGATGGGGTTGATTTACTATTTACAACTTAACTATTCACGCTCTTTGTCACACGTTTAAAAGGATATCTTCATGCAACGGACCCTTATACTTCTCCTGACCCTTCTGGCCCTTGCGGCCTGTTCATCCAACAAGTCCGCAACTCAGACCGCATCACCGGCCACCAGTGAAGCCATGCGCGAGCTGCAGAAGGGTGAGATTGCCATGGAGAAAGAGCATTACCTTGCGGCCATCGAACACTGGCAAAAAGTTCGCGACAGCTTCACCTCACCCGAGTTGACCGCACTGGCCGAACTGAAGATTGGCGACGCGTATTACGCAAAAGAAGACTATATCTCCGCCGTCGCTTCGTACGAAGACTTTCTTAAGAAGCATCCCGGTCACACACAGACAGCATCGGTGATGTATCGTTTAGGGAAATCACATTTTGCCCAACTCCTCAGTGCTGACCGAGACCAGACAGCAACACGAAACGCTTTGGCAACATTTGAGCAACTGCTGAAAAACTATCCAGAGAGCGTCGACACTCAGGAGCTGAACAACTACATTGAGCAGTGTCATAACCGCTTGGCAGCCAATGAAGCCTACGTCGGTCGTTTCTACTTAAAAACAAAGCGCTATACAGCGGCAATCAACCGCCTGGAAGACATCACCAGCACCTATCCGAACTATCCGGAGCTGAGCGGGGTTCTGTTTGATCTGGCTCGCGCCCAGAAATTCGATGGTAAGTCAGATCAGGCCATGGCAACCTTGAGCCTTCTTCAGCAACGCCCTGTGGATGAAGAACTGCAAGAAGAGATCAACGAATTCCGCGAAGACCACAACATCTAACAGCCCGCCTGACAAGCGATGAAAACACGATCAAAAAGCCTTCTTTGTTGAAGGCTTTTTTGTTTCTAACGTCCCTTCTCTTATTAAAACCTGTCACTTTCCTTGTAAGTTTTAACCCGTAAATAGCCCCATCAATGCCCGTTGAATGGAGCATAAAAAAATCGCGGGAAAATAAAATAATAATACAGCGTTATCAGGAAGTTACACCCTAGCCGTATACACATAAACTATCAATATGTATACAGTTTTCCTTTGAATTATTTTGGGGGTGGAACAAACAGAGTATTAGAAAAGCAACCAACAATACAGGCGGTAAAACGCATTGTTTTTATTTTCAATAAAACTAAAGCGCCAAAAGAATATATAACAAATTTCTGTTATATTTCGAATACTTACCTGCGTACAATCCACAGCAAGCCACAATAAATATTTCACTATGGGTAAATATTTTAGAAAACCGCAAATCACATTTTATGCCACATTTCGTTTGACTTAATAATTCACATATATTATACATTCCGATCATAACATGGTTTTAGCTTCGCATTTTATACCCTATTTGGTTTCACCTTGGAGCCTACGATAAAATGCGACCCCTCAAAGCCATCTTCAATTCTTATTTTATTTGGGACGATTTATTTCACACACGTTAAGGAGGAAGCACCATGTCTGAGTTTGGAACGCTAGAAAGTCGTGTGCACCGCAAGGCGCTGCTCGACAAAGTAGTTTCCGCTGAAGAATGCATCCAGTTCTTTAAAAGCGGTATGGACCTTGGCTGGTCTGGTTTCACCCCGGCCGGTTACCCCAAAGCGGTACCCATCGCCCTGGCTGACCACGTTGAAAAAAACAACTTGCAAGGTCAATTGAAATTCAACCTGTTTATTGGCGCCTCAGTTGGCGCTGAGACGGAAGACCGCTGGGCATCGCTCGACATGATTGACCGCCGCTGGCCTTACCAGACGGGTAAGAACATCGCCAAAGGAATCAATGAAGGCCGCATCCGCATGGGCGACAAGCACCTTTCCTTGTTTGCCCAAGATCTTGGCTACGGTTTCTACACACCCAAAATCGACATTGCCATCATCGAAGTTTCTGAAATTCTTGCTGATGGCTCTCTGGTTCCGACCGCTTCTTGTGGTGTTATCGGCGAGATCCTGATGATCGCCGACAAAATCATCCTTGAAGTCAACACCGGACAACCTTCTTTCCGCGGCATGCACGACTGCATCATTCCCCAAACACCGCCGAATCGCCAACCGTTCCTGATCAGCAAAGCAAGTGATCGTATCGGCACAGAGTCTTTCCCCTGCGATCCGGACAAAATCATTGCCGTTGTTGAATCTAAGAACCGCGACAAAGGTCGTGCCTTTGCTGATGCTGATGAAACGTCTGAAGCGATTGCCAGCCACATCATGCAATTCTTCGGTGACGAAGTTAAAGCGGGCCGTCTGCCTGAAAGCCTGCTGCCCCTGCAGTCTGGTGTTGGTTCCATCGCTAACGCCGTTGTTGGCGGTCTGGCCAAAGGTCCCTTCAAGAACCTGACTGTTTACACCGAGGTTCTCCAGGACACCATGCTTGACCTGTTCGATTCCGGCAAACTGGATGCAGCGTCTTCCTGCTCACTGTCCCTGTCCGAAACTCCGGGCTTCCCCCGCTTCTTCGACAACTGGGACAAATATGCCGATAAAATCACCCTTCGCCCTCTGTCCATCGCCAATGCTCCTGAGCCGATCCGTCGTCTCGGCTGTATTGCCATGAACACACCGGTTGAGTTTGATATGTATGCCCACGCCAACTCCACACTTGTTGGTGGCACCCGCATGATCAACGGTCTCGGCGGCTCCGGCGACTTCTTGCGCAACGGCTATCTGAAGATTATGCACTCCCCTTCAGTGCGTCCGAGCAAAACCGACCCGACCGGCATCACCTGTGTGGTTCCCAAAGCACCGCACGTTGACCACACCGAGCACGACCTTGACGTGCTGGTTACCGAGCAAGGCCTTGCTGACTTGCGTGGTTTGGCTCCGAAAGAGCGTGCTCAAACCATCATCGACAAGTGTGTGCATCCGGAGTACAAGCCAATCATTCAGGAGTACTTCGACATGGCCAAAAAAGAATGCCTGGCCAAGAGCGTTGGTCACGAGCCCCAACTGTTCGATCGCTGCTTTAAAATGCAACAGAACTTGGCTCAGAACGGCACCATGAAAATCAAAAACTGGGATATCAAAGTCGACCTGTGCGAATAAGCCATCCCGGCCTGCTCAACTCAAAAGCCCCATCGCGACGCGATGGGGCTTTTGTCTTTTCTCGCACGACAAGCAGACAGTCCGCCTCAAAATCAATATCAGCCTGATAGTCCATCCCAAAAATCGCTCACACAATCCACAATCGAACAGCCGGAATCAAGGCCAGAATTACGAGTCCATTGATTCTATCGGCGTCCCCCCATATTCGTCATGTGCGGCAAAAACTATCTAATGAGACATGCTACCAGCTGTCACCGGCAGTAAAACCGAGAGCGTCAAACACAGAGCGATTTTTTTTGCACACAAGCAATTCAAGCGCACCGCACGCAATTCAAACCACAACAGATTCCCTTCCCTCCCAATACCTCATCCACCTACCAGCCTCTCTAACGCCCTGATCAAGCAGAGAAATAATTTCTACTTTTTTAGCCATGCTAAAAAAAAATCCAATAAATTCACTGCGGATTATCCCCACGATAACGTCACTTTAAAACAATCCTCCTTTAAAATAAGCACCACACGGAAACCAACAACGTAATAAAACACCATATCTGTTATGTCCACTTATTAAACCCTGTCGGGCCCGCCAAGCGAAAAAGAAGGTGTTAAAATATGAGAAATAGCTTAACGTAAAATAGTACAATTATTTCAGTATATTAAACCGACAACACAAGCCTGCAGTTGAGCATTTCTGGCCGTTGCGACATTTTAAAAACAAAACATATTGTATACTTTTTCCCTTGACTAAAAAAACACGTCATACTATACATGGATGAGTATAACGCTATTCTAAAATTGAAGAACAGTTTTCACGTTTGTTTTAATTTCGCAGCGTTTACTGATTTTGATGACGCTGCAATTTATTCATTCAGAGTTTATCCCGCTTCTGGCCCACATGGGGCCTGGGACTTGGTTGTTTAAACCTTATATGAATGCAAAAGGACAACAAGGAGGAAAGTTCAATGTCTGATTTCGGAAGCCTCGAAAATCGTGTACGTCGCAAAGCCCTTCTCGACAAGGTAAAATCTCCAGAAGAGTGTGTCGAATTCTTCAAAGATGGTATGGACCTGGGTTGGTCTGGTTTTACCCCAGCCGGTTACCCCAAAGCGGTACCCATCGCTCTGGCTGATCACGTTGAAAAGAACAACCTGCAAGGCAAAATGAAATTCAACCTGTTCATCGGTGCTTCTGTGGGTGCAGAAACAGAGGATCGTTGGGCAACCCTGGATATGATCGATCGCCGCTGGCCTTACCAGACCGGTAAGAATATTGCCAAGGGGATCAACGAAGGTCGCATCCGTATGGGCGACAAGCACCTTTCTCTTTTCGCTCAAGACCTCGGTTACGGTTTCTACACCCCGAAAATCGACATCGCGATTATCGAAGTGTCGGCCATTACTGAAGAGTGCGGTCTGGTTCCGACCTCTTCCTGCGGTGTTATCGGTGAAATTCTGATGATTGCCGACAAGGTGATCATCGAGGTCAACACTGGACAGCCTTCTTTTGAAGGAATGCACGACTGCCTGATTCCGCAAACCCCGCCGAATCGCCAGCCGTTCTTGATCAGCAGCTCCAATGACCGCATCGGCACCACAGCCTTCCCTTGCGATCCGGATAAGATCATTGCCGTTGTTGAGTCCAAGCATCGTGACAAAGGTCGTGCGTTTGCCGACATGGATCAAACGTCTGAAGCGATTGCCGGCCACATCATGCAATTCTTTGGCGACGAAGTAAAAGCAGGTCGCCTGCCTGAAAACCTGCTGCCCCTGCAGTCCGGTGTTGGTTCCATCGCCAACGCGGTTGTCGGCGGTCTGGCCAAAGGTCCGTTTAAGAATCTGACGGTATTCACCGAAGTTCTTCAGGACACCATGCTCGACCTGTTCGATTCCGGTAAGCTGGATGCCGCATCAGCATGTTCTCTGTCGCTGTCTGAAGAGCCTGGTTTCCCACGTTTCTTTGACAACTGGGACAAGTATGCGGACAAAATCGTTCTGCGCCCCCTGTCTATCTCTAACGCACCTGAGCCGATTCGTCGTCTCGGTTGTATCGCCATGAACACGCCGGTTGAATTTGATATGTACGCCCATGCCAACTCCACTCTGGTTGGTGGTACACGCATGATCAACGGTCTCGGCGGCTCCGGCGACTTCCTGCGTAACGGTTACCTGAAGATTATGCACTCTCCTTCAGTGCGCCCGACCAAAACAGACCCGTATGGCATCACGTGCGTGGTTCCCAAGGCACCGCACATCGACCATACCGAGCACGACCTCGACGTTGTGGTTACCGAGCAAGGTCTCGCCGACCTGCGCGGCCTGGCACCGAAAGATCGTGCCCAGGCTATCATCGACAAGTGTGTGCATCCGGAGTACAAGCCGATTATTCAGGAATACTTCGACATGGCTAAGAAAGAAACCTTGGCCAAGGGGATCGGTCACGAGCCGCAACTGTTTGACCGTTGCTTCAAGATGCAGCAAAACCTCGCCCAGAATGGCACCATGCGTGTTAAAAACTGGGACATCAACATTGATCTGTGCGAATAAAATCGTTCTTAATCTGTCCAACAAAAAAGCCCCGTCGGTTTTCCGACGGGGCTTTTTTGTGCTAATCATGTTTGTCCACATACAGGACCTATCTATTTTTTTCGACTGCGCGGATGAGCGCGGTCATATTCTTTCATCATCCGATCTGTACTGACCTGGGTGTATTTTTGCGTTGTCGATAGCGATTGGTGTCCGAGCATCTCTTGAATCGCTCTGAGATCCGCGCCTTCATCAAGCAGATGGGTGGCAAAACTGTGGCGCAACGAGTGCGGCGTTGCCGTCGTCGGCAACCCGAGCTGCAGCAGCTTCTTTTTCAAATTACGCTGAACCGTTCTGGCCGATAGACGTGTGCCTTGTCGATTGATCAATAAAGGCTGATCACGCTCGGTCGCCCCACGCTGTTCCAGATAAGCCGTCAACGCCTGCAACGCCTTTGAACCGACGGGAACAATGCGTTGTTTCCCCCCTTTCCCCAACACCCGCACTAGAGCTTGATCAAAATCAAGATCACCGACGTTTAACGCTACAAGCTCACCAACACGCAGACCACTGGAGTAGAGCAACTCAAAGGCAGCACGATCACGTAATGACTGCAAGGTGCTGTCGGCTGGAGAATCAAGCAGGTGGTACATGTAATCTACGTCGAGTGTTGTCGGCAGGTAACGCTCCACCCGTGGCAAACGCACCTGTAGTGCGGGGTTGTGTTCAACGTATCCCTGGCGGTGAAGAAAACTGTAAAAAGCTCTTACTGACGCGACCTTACGGGCCACAGTGACCTTTTTATTGCTCTTGAGTAATTGCGCCATCCATCGACGCAGCGTATGTTTTTCGACTGCCGGCAGCAACGTCTCAAGCTGCTGACAGTCCCCATCACAGATAAATTGGCAGAAAGCCCTCACATCGCGCAGGTAGCTGGTCTGGGTATATGACGCCAAATTGCGTTCAACACTGAGATAGCGTGAAAATTCATCAAGCCACGTTGTCATCCCCCTTCCCCCTTTTTCGCTTGCGCTCATTGCCTGTTCTCATTTTTTAATTGTCACGACTGGCCACCAAGTTACACCCGAAAATTTGACGCTTGCTAATGATTACGCTACCATTTCAACATGGACAATACCAGCCTTCTGTTGACCAAAATTGTTCTCGTCGTCCTCGTTGCGCTAGCAATTTTAATTGCCGTCTGCGTCCTGTTCAGCGGCGTTCTTTTCTGGTACGAACGAGCCAATCAGGATTCGAAATTACTCGATCAACGCTTTCAGCTATCGCGCTGGTCTCGAATACTAAAAATTTATACTCTCGAATATTTAGTCACCCTGGCATCCCTACTCATCTATCCTTTGGGTCTGCAGAATTCCAAATATCCCCAAAGAGCCAAAGAGCGTCCCATTGTCCTGTTAATCCACGGATTATATCTTAATCGAGCCAGTAGCTTTTACCTGCAAAAACGACTCAAACAAGGCGAGCGCCATATCATTACTCTGAATTTACCACCATGGAGAGAGGTGGAAACGTTGACGGAATGTATTGACCGAGTGGTCCACACATTGCGTCAGGATGATTTTACCGGCTCAATAGATCTCGTGGGGCACTCTTTAGGCGGGCTGATCGCTCGAAATTACGTGCAGCGGCGCGGTGGCGACAAGCATATTCGCCGGTGCATCACGGTTGGAGCGCCCCATTTCGGCTCAAAACTCGTCCCTTTTTCCATCTCAAAAACGGCACGCCAGTTAGCGCCAGACAGTCTCTTTATTGAACAACTCAGCCAATCGGAATGGCCTGAATCGGTGGACTTTTATTCCATTTTCAGCCCACTTGACAACATCGTCTTGCCTCCAGGAAGAAGTAAACATCCAGCAGCGTGTAACATTGAAATAGCCAACAGTGGCCATGTCACACTGTGGTACCATACGCAAACGATTCGCCACCTTCGCCAGATTCTAACCAACGGAAAGACGCATGATTGAAATCACCAGCCAACACCGCGACCAGATGATTAACATCACCAGCCTGATTGCCAAACATATTCGCGAACAGGGTTACATCGATGGCGTTATCGTTTTGTTTGTTCGCCACACCACAGCGGCACTAACGATCAATGAGAATGCGGACCCGGATGTGGTGACGGACCTACTTGTCACATTGGATAAAAAGATCCCCTGGCGCGACAACTACCGACATGCCGAAGGAAACAGCGCCGCTCATTTAAAAACCAGCCTGATGGGCTCCAGCGAAACCGTTATCGTCCGCAATGGCGCGTTACAATTGGGCACTTGGCAGGGAATCTATTTTTGTGAATTTGATGGCCCACGCCGACGTCAGGTTGATCTGCAATGGCTTCCCGCAACCGTGTAGATGTCATCATGACCTGTTCAACCGAAGGCGATAACAACACAACGCCACCGTCAGCCCTCAAAACAAAAAAAGAGGGGCCCCATCAACAGATGAGGCCCCTCGCGCAAAAGGATTAAACAGAGAACTGAGGTTACGGCACTTGAACAACTTCTTTGACACCCGGAACCTTTTCCAGCAAAATCCGCTCAATGCCCATCTTTAACGTGACTGTCGACATGGGACAGGAGCCACACGCGCCAACAAGTTTCACACTGACAACACCATCATCACTGACATCAACAAGTTCAACATTACCACCATCAGCCAGTAAGGTCGGGCGGACTTCATCCAGTGCTGCTTCAATTTGCTCTTTCATTGTCTTCTCCCTTAAAAGTTATCTATCCAGTTATTAAGTAAAAGCGGCCGAAATATCACTAATTTTTCGTTGGCAGAGCAATTCGGGCCGACCAACACCCTTGCCCTGAATCAAAACTTTAAACGTCTCCCCCATGCCCCCATCCGGCAAAATCAAATTCTTCAAGGTCATGCGTAAAGCCATGGCTTTCTGCGGATCGGTCTCCTCAGCTTGCAGGCGAAGCAATTCTTCGACAAAACCCAATCCGATCAGGAAGCGGTATTGCTCCGTAAAGTGCAAAGTTTCCAGACCGACATGTTCACCACATCTCTGCAGCAAGGTAAAATCAACGTGGCTGGTGATATCCTGACAGCCGATATTCTGATAGGGATTGTCGTTGGCTGTATGTTGATAATAGCACAGCAAAGTGCCCTGTCGACGAAACGGCGCATAGAGTTCCTGGGCCGGATAGCCGTAATCGATGGTCAGCACAAACCCTTGTTCAAGTTTTGCCGCGACCGACTCCACCCATGGTTGCACAGCGAGGCAGACCTCACCGCGGCAGCCCTCCATGACACCAGCGTCCACCAGATCGAAATGTCGTAAAAATTGAGGATTATCCACCGGACGCAACTCTTCTTCCAGCCCCTGTCCCCCTTGAACAACATAAACCTCTTGCAGGTGACCATCGTGTTTTTCAACCACATGAACCGCAAAGGCATCAAGAAGCTCGTTACTCAGAAAACATCCGGCAAAGGGTCCCAATTCATCAAAGTTCTGCCACGAAACCTTTTCAGCATGGCGGCACAGGTGTTCCCGCTGTCTGCGGCGATTATCAGCGCTAACGTCAATAAGAACATAACGGATGAGAGCGTACATCCGTGGATAGTCAGCCTGGAGAGTTTCAAGAATATCAAGGGCAAGAAACCCGTCACCGGCACCTTGTTCAACAACGGTAAAGGAACCACTGCCCAGCAGCTGCCACATTTGATGCAACTGACGTGCGATAAGAGCGCCGAACAGACTGTGAACGGACGATGACGTAAAAAAATCCCCTTTGGCGCCAACACGTTGACGAGCAGCCATGTAATAACCATGCTGAGGATGGTAGAGACAGTGCTGCATATAATCACAGAAGGATAGACCACCGCGTTGCGATACATCGTCAGCGATAATTTGTTCCAACAAGACATTCGAAGTGTTGTGAAGCTGTTCTGTCATGGTGTCTGTGCTTTAAAGATAATGAGGAGTGTTCTAAAAAATCGAACAGAATTAGCAATTGTTTCAAACGCTCAACCATGGCATCATAACACCCCTTGAAAGATCAATTCCAGCAGGATATGACCATTTTGCTATTCTTTTAGAACCAAAACTCAGCCAGATGAGCGTTTTATCGCTACCAGTCTGGGATTTCAAGCGGAATAATTATCTTGCGACAACCTTTGATATTTTTCTTTAAACCATATCCCCCTCAAACATTCAGGAGTAATAAAAATGGATAGAAGTCTGGCTCTGGAACTTGCCCGCGTCACCGAAGCTGCTGCCGTCGCCTGTGGGCGCTGGGTTGGACGCGGCGATAAGATTTCCGCCGATGATGCGGCAACCACAGCCATGCGTCAAACGTTGGGAATGATGGATATTGACGGCACTGTCGTCATTGGCGAAGGGGAGATGGACGAGGCACCGATGCTGTACATTGGTGAAAAAGTCGGTAACGACAGCGGCCCCAAAGTTGATATCGCGGTTGACCCTCTTGAGGGAACAATCCTGTGCTCCAAGGGGGGGCCGGGTGCCATTGCCACGATTGCCCTCGCTCCTGCCGGCGGCTTTCTTCACGCACCGGATATGTACATGGAAAAAATCATTGTCGGCCCTGAGGCGAAGGGCTGCATTGACATCAACGACCTTCCTTCCAACAATCTTAAGCGGATGGCTGAAGCAAAGCGTTGCAACATTGAAGACCTCACCGTGGTCCTGCTCGACCGCCCCCGTCACGATGAAGCGGTCGCGGACATTCGCAAAGTGGGTGCCCGGATCAAGCTGATCAGTGATGGCGATGTTGCCCCTGCCGTAGCCACAGGGATTCCGGACAGTGGAATTGACATGGTTCTGGGCGTTGGCGGCGCCCCTGAAGGTGTTTTAGCGGCGGCAGCCGTCAAGTGCTTTGGTGGCGATATGCAGGCTCGCCTGGTTTTCACCACGGATGAAGAACGTGAACGCGCACCCAAAATGGGCATTACCGATTTTGACAAGATCTATACGGCTGAAGAGCTCGCTGGTGGTGACGTCTTTTTTGCCGCCAGCGGTGTCACCAGCGGCGACCTGCTCAAAGGGGTTCGCTATTTTTCTGGTGGTGCTCAGACGCAGACCATTGTCATGCGTTCGAAGAGCCGCACAATACGCTTCATTGATTCTTACCACTATCTGGAGCACAAGCCGGGTTTTGAGAGCTGAAACGCAACGCCGGCAAGGCTTTGCATGCTCTAAACAGCGAAAGTGATGCAATACAAACGAGCATGAGCGACGCTCAAACCGCGCTGTCACCGGGCACGAAAGAGCAAGTCACTAATAACTTGTCAATATCATGCGCAATTGTTAGTATTTTCCTGTTTTGTTTACACTAAAATGACACTGTGATATCTGCTGAAAAAATACGCGCCCCGCGTGGGAGAATTTTCGCGGAACATGCTGGATTCTAATATATTTTCAGAGAAAAACAGGGGTATCAAATCGTCATTTTAGTCTGTATTGTCTCAAGCTCAGGTCTGATTCTGTTGACGGATTCCGTCATGGTAATGCACCAAGGACTGGAACAGACGTATCAGAACTGTGTTTTATGAACTCAGGGGAGAATCATGGCAATCATTACTATCTCGCGCGAAATGGGCAGTGGTGGCTCGATTATTGCGCGCAATCTGGCCGACAAACTGGGCTACGATCTCATTGATGGCGAAGCAATTCTCAAAGTCGCCGCCTCCTACGGTCTGACCGCCGACAATGTCGAAATGGCGGATGAAAAGCCACCGGCATTTGTCGAAAGCCTTGACGAAAGTCTTGAGATTGATATGCATCGTATTGAGCAGATCATTCTCGAGTATGCCCTCAAGGGCAATGCCATTATCTATGGACGCGGTGGACAGGATCTTCTTGCCGGAATCAACACGGTTTTCCGGACCCGTATCATTGCTCCATTCGACATCCGTGTGGAACGTTGGGCTGAACGGGAATGGCTCGATCCTGATCTGTCACGCATTCTGGTACGTAAAAGCGATCAGCAACGCGCCGGGTTCATCAAGTATTATTTCGACCGCGATTGGAATGACCCCTACGATTATGACCTGGTCATCAACACCACCAAGATCTCCGAAGAGATGGCTGTTGACCTGATCTGCAAAGGGATCGAAGAGAAAACTCTTCAGGAAAACAATGAGCGCTGTCGACAAAAACTGATCGACCTGATTCAGTGCAAAAAAACCGAGATCGCTATTCTGCAATCAGATCAGGTTGATGGTTACCATCTGCAAGTTCATGTGGATGGAGGCGTAACCATTCTCGAAGGACATGTGCATAGCGAAGACGAGCGTCGCGCCATTCATGCCATTATCAAGGATCTGGCTCCTGACCAGGAGCTGAAAGACCAGCTCAAAGTGTTTGCCTACCATATCAATCCCAAGGAGGGCTAGGTCTCTTCTTGAGACGTACACGGCTGACACAAACCTTATGGCTGCCATGAACACCCCAACCACAGAGTCCCTGGGTATCAGTACCCTGGAGGACATCAGCGCACTGATTCTGCAGTCGCATGATCTCAACGAGACATTGAACAATATTGTCAGTCTCGTTGCGCGGCGTATGCATTCAGAAGTGTGCTCGATCTATCTTCTTGATGAAGACGGAGAAACCCTGTGGTTACGCGCGACCCAGGGGCTCACTCAGGAAGCGATCGGCAAAGTCAGCATGAAGTTGGGAGAAGGGCTGGCCAGCATGGCCATCGAACAGGGCCACCCCATCTCAATTCTTGAACCCGAGGAACACCCCCGCTATCTGTACTTTCAGGAAACCGGTGAGGAACAGTTTCACTGCTTTCTCGCTGTACCCTTGATGGACCGACGCAACCCAATCGGCGTCATCACCCTACAAAGCACCGAAAAACGCGCGTTCAGCCCAACCGAAATCAGTACCATGACCACCATCGCCTTCCAGGTATCGACGGTGGTCACCAATGCCCAGTTGCTTAACTCCATCCAGCAAAACAAACTGCACTCGCCACCTACGGCACTGGAACCTGACGACAACCATCAACAACAAAGTGCCATTCGAGGAACGGTGGCTTATCCCGGTGTTATCTCGGGACCGGTCTATGTTCTCGACGAGCAAAACGGTTTTGCCGGAATTCTTGATGAAGACAATATCAACATCAATGAAGAGATCGACCGCCTTAACAACGCTCTCGAAGAAACACGCATTCAAACTCTGTTTCTTGAAAAACGCGTCGCAACACGGCTGTCCGAACAGGATGCGGCAATTTTTCACACCCATCTGATGATCCTTGAGGACCGTGGATTTATCGATCAGATGACCAGTGAAATTCGCAGTGGTCACAGTGCGCCTTATGCACTGAAAAAGGTCATTGGTGAATACACCGAGGCTTTTTCACGCATGGAAGATCCATATCTGCGTGAACGAGCCAGCGACACTGTTGACATTGGTCGAAGGTTGTTAGCCAACTTGACCGGACAACAGGAGAAAACCCTTCAGTTTAAGCGCCCAGGCATTCTGTTCGCCAAGGAGATCCTGCCTTCGGACATGGCAATCCTCGACCACGAGAAACTGTTGGGTATTGTGACCGAGGCCGGTGAACAGAACTCTCACGCCGTTATCATGGCAAAAGCGTTGGGCATCCCTGCTCTGGTCGGGGTCAAAGGCGTTACAAAAAAAGTATCATCGGGTTCCAATGTGATCCTCGATGGCAACTCCGGCTGTCTGTTTATTGATCCAGTAGAAGGCATTATTGAGGAATACCAGCGCCTTGAGCAGGACAGCAGCAAGGAACTGCATCGGCTCAGTGAATTTCGTGACCGGCCGGCCCTGTCCAAAGACGGTGTCAATGTGACATTGCGCGCCAACATTGGATTAATCAGTGATGTTGCGGTGGCTCAACGCAATGGTGCCGATGGTGTCGGCCTGTATCGCACTGAATTTCCCTATATGACTCGCAGCAACTTCCCTGATCGTAACGATCAATATCAATTGTGCAAAAAAATCGTCGAAAGTTTTGAAGGCCCCGTGACGATTCGTACCCTTGATATCGGTGGCGACAAAGGGTTGCCCTACTTCAGTCCCCCGGCCGAAGATAATCCGTTCATGGGCTGGCGTTCAGTTCGTGTCTCTTTGGACAATCGCGACATCTTCCGCACTCAGATTGAAGCAATTCTCATGGCGGGGTGCCATGGCAAGGTAAAACTTCTTTTTCCGATGATTTCCGGTGTCGAAGAAGTTCGCGCCTGCAAAGAGGTCATTGAAGAAGCCAAACAGAATCTGCGTCATGAAAACATCCCTTTTGCTGAAGACATTCCCATCGGTGTTATGATTGAGGTTCCGGCAGCTGTTCAAATGTGCAAATTTCTGGCCACAGAGGTCGATTTCTTTGCGCTTGGGACCAATGACCTGGTGCAATACATGTTAGCAGCTGACCGCAATAACCCCCTGGTCAACAAATATTACAATCCCCTTCACCCGGCGATTCTTCAGGCGATCAAATATGTCAGCGATACGGCCAACAGGCTCGGTAAAGGCGTGTGTTTATGCGGCGAGATGGCCTCGGATCCTTTGAGCTTTCTGGTCTTACTTGGAATCGGCATTCGCGAATTCTCTATGGTTTCACCGTTCATTCCGCGAACCAAGGCATTTCTATCCGACCTCAATTGCACTGATGCAACCTATATTGCCGAAGAAGTTCTGCAAATGGGCGGTAGTGAACAGATCCACGATTTTCTTGTTGCAGCGGTCAATGACCTTCACAGCTGAAATCATCGTGTAAAAAACCGCCCTGAGGACGTGGCTTTAGGGGCGCCTTCAAAGGGGGCGTTGACGGCAGCCCCCAAAGAGGACAGCCGTGATCGTTGTTCCCTCGTCCAAACGGGTTACACATTAAGTTGTTGTTCCACTTTCTTTTCGTGTTTCTCTTGATACTGCACATAGCGTCGAATCATCTCTGCATCCATCCCAACAGTACCAACGCAATATTCAAGGGCCCAAAAGTGATTGCCCAACAGCGTTTCCTTCGTAACTCAGGATTTTACTTCAATATTCTTATCGCTGATCGTCCTTTCAAACGCCATCAGTTCCAATATTGAAGCTTTTGACGGCACCATTACGATTAGATGAACATGATCCTTTTGAATATTCAGCTCGACAACCTCACACTGGCTCTGTCCGCTGAATATTCGGAGACAGGCGCGTACCTCCTTGGCCAGCTCTCCTTCCAATATGCGAAAACGATACTTTGGGACCCAGACAATATGGTACTGGCAGTGCCATATGGCATGTGTTAACTTGCGAAATCGGCTCACGGTAGTCCTTTCTGTTCAGATCGTTGCGGGAACAACATCTGAATATGGACGACCATGAGTCCTTATGACAAATCCTAAGGACTCTGACCCCACCCAAAGGACGGGGGGTTCTACTTCGTACTAAAATATGTTATGACGTTGCTGCCTGAATATGTGACGGAGGACACATTGTTTCAAAAATCACACACACATTGGATCTTTTGGGGACAGGAAAACGAAAAGCACACCTTCTCAACCCTTGAAAGCAGTCTTGGCACCAAGGGAGCGATGTTATCCAAAGGTCCGATCAGCTATGTCCATCGGGTAGATCAACAAAATGCGACCTATTATGTCAAGATTTACTCCCGTAACGGAAAAGGATTGAGACATTACTTTGGTCGGGGCCGCTTGCAGGGGGAATGGGAAAATCTGCTTTATTTCAGCAAATTGGGCATCCCAACACCGCGGATAGTCGCTTATGGGCACTCCCGCCGAAATGGCCTGTTCAGAATTGGCGCTCTGATCACCGCCGAAGTCCCGGACTCTGCCGATCTGCTGACGTTGGCACGGTCACATCCAGAGATGTTTTTAAAGCGCAGTTGGTTGAAAAGTATCCTTCGACAAACTGCAGAGTATACATCGCGCCTGCATCGTCATGGTTTTATCCACTGGGATTTGAAATGGCGCAATATTCTCGTTTCCCAAAAGAACAGTGACCATCCTGAAATCTATTTTTTTGACTGCCCATTGGGGAAAACACGCCGAGGCTGGTTACGCAAACGGGGAGTTATAAAGGACCTAGCCTGTCTGGATAAGGTGGGCAAGAAAGTTCTTAGCCGCAGTCAGCGATTGAGTTTTTTCAAATATTACGCTGGAATTGACAAAGTTACCACGGAGCACAAGAAGCAAATCCTGCAGATTGTGAATTTTTTTACCGAAGAATAAGATTCTTGCAAAGAATCGTCCTTTGCTGTTTGCAAGAGACTCGAAGAACAGCCAGTTACAAATCGTCCCCGAACAGATCCCTGGTATAGATTTTCCCGACGACATCGGCAAGCTCATCGGCCATACGGTTGGCAATGATCACATCGCTGCACGATTTGAATTCCGTCAAATCCGTCACCACCGGCGAGTGAAAAAAATGCGTATCCTTCAATACCGGTTCATAGACAACAACCTTGATCCCTTTGGCCTTAATCCGTTTCATCACTCCTTGAATGGAAGAAGCGCGGAAGTTATCTGAACCCGCCTTCATCAACAGACGATAAACCCCTACTGTCCGGGGATTCTTTTGGATGATTGAGTCGGCAATAAAATCCTTCCGAGTGGTATTTGCGTCGACAATGGCGCGAATCAGTGTATTGGGAACCTTGTCGTAATTTGCTAATAATTGCTTGGTATCCTTAGGCAAACAATAGCCACCATAACCGAAAGAGGGATTATTGTAGTGCGTACCAATTCTGGAATCCATACCGACGCCCTGGATAATGTCACGTGTGCTTAAGCCATGAACTTCGGCATAACTGTCCAGTTCATTGAAGAAAGCGACCCGCATCGCCAAATACGTATTGGCAAATAATTTGATCGCCTCTGCTTCTGACGCCCCGGTCAGTAAAATAGGCACATCCCGGTTGATAGCCCCCTGCTGAAATAGTTCGGCAACCGCCTGGGCGCGTTGACTGTGCTCACCGACAATAATTCGGGAAGGATATAAATTGTCGTGCAGGGCTTTTCCTTCGCGTAAAAACTCCGGCGAGAAAAGGATATTGTCACACCCCAGTTTGAGACGTAACTCCCTAGTATAACCGACAGGAATCGTCGACTTAATAACAATAAGAGCTTCAGGATAGTGCTCTGAAACATATTGAGCGACCACCTCAACGCTTCGCGTGTCAAAACGGTTTGTTTCCGTGTCGTAATTGGTCGGTGTTGCAATAATGACCAGATCCGCATCGCGATACGCGTCGTCACAATTCGCGGTTACCGTCAAAGACAAATCATCACGGGCGAGAAAGAAGTCGATATCCTCATCAGAAACAGGACTCTTGCCCTGTTGTATCAGCCTGACTTTCTCTTCGTCTATTTCTAAAAGGCACACAGTATTGTTCTGCGCCAACAACAAGACGTTGGCTAAACCAACATATCCCGCTCCAACAACAGTGATTTTTTTAAATTGCATCTCTCGGAAAATCTCCCCTATCGGTTGTAATCAATTGGAACCTCTGTCTTTTTTTGTTACCAACAAAGCTAAGATACCGTGCCACAATGTTTCATTCATGCTAGCAGTTTGTCGGACTTAAGCCAAAATGGCGCTTTTTTATCGATTTTCACGGTGCCCCAATCATTCAAAAAAGTAGTTCGCTGGATACTGGCTAAATTTGGAGGCCACTTTTTCAAAAGCATCTAAAGTCCGACAGACTCCTAGAATTTTTCAAGACCTGCCTCCTTGGTTGTGGCTCTGTGTTGGGGTTATTAAATTTCCAATATAACCCACGTTTGCAAGGGGCAGGTCCTTTTTTGTTTCTAACTGTCAGCCATTATGTCTAGCCCGAATTTCTCACCACTGTTTTTTGAGGCGTGATTTTCGCGAAAATCACGCCTATTGTTTTGTCCAATAGTCAAATTGGCTCTTCCTGTGGAATGCAGTCTCCATCAATGACTCAAATGGGTCGGCGTTGAGCAATATGTTTATGAAAAAAGGCGCACCTCTCCCAGGTTTCTTTTTTTTCTCCTCTTGATTTTGTCTGACTATTCCCCTTGGCCTTAACAGCGTATCGGTATTTTTTGAAGATTCCCCAAAACTTGGCGCAGCAAGTCCGCATAGGGATAGCTTTCTGAAAATGACAGCCAGATCTTGCGCACGCTGATTTTGATCCGGGTGCCAATCTTCAGTAATTTCAGACGGATTGTTTCGCTCTGTGCTTTGGCCAATTCCGTTTCTTTTAATCCGATGCGCCGCAGAGTTTGTAACAGAACATAGGCAAAGCTGGAAAAATACAGGCGCAATTGGTTGGCACGCATTTCATGACAGGACGTCCGGTCGGCAAACAGGGCCAGTTGTTGTTCCTTGATCCGATTTTCCATGTCGCCGCGGGCGCACAACAGCTGTTCCCCACAAAAAATATACAGCGACAAATAGCAGTAGCTCCGATAATAGCCATGATAAAAATGCCCCTGCTGAGTACCGTGGATTAGATCATCTGTAGCGTCTACATCCAAGACGATCTCTTCTGGAACTTCACTGAATGACTTTTGAAAGAAATCAATCAAAAGCTCGTCCATAGCGTCACTATTGGCGACAATCTTCTTATAGCGCGATGAACTTGAGCCCGTCGCAGGCGTTAGTTCAAGACGGTTGAGAGTGCTTTTCCCGGCTCCCATTTTTCCATTGGACTTACCACTTAAAACACTGAGCAAGGCATCATGGCGCAAAACATCATGGTCGTTGAGGTCTTCGTAGCCTAATGCCAGCGCCATGATGCGCTGGCTAATCAAGGATTCGAGGCTGTGGGTAATCATCTCTGGATTGCGATAGTCCGTGAAGCATTGACTCAAACGACGCAATATGCCGGTGCGTTTTTCGACCTCTCGAAGAAGGATGCCACCGCCATCGGAACTGATCTTGATGCCATCGAATTGACCAATAATTTCACGCCGACCAAAGCTATGAAACTCAAGTTGCTCTGTGTTACACTCTGTTTTCATAAGGCTGTTCCTTTCGCGCTATGTAAGTGATTGGTCTCACTACATTTATGCCACGAAATACAGCCTTATTCTATTTATTGGTGAAAAATTCGGGCTAGCAGGATGTTGAAAAAGTCCCGTCCGGGGATTTTCCAACGACGCAAGCCGAAAATGCGATTTCCGTCTTGCTCACAAAATCAAGTGCTTGAAACCTGTCCTTGATTTTGATCGCCCGTTCACATAGGCTCTACAGGCTGCTTTTCAACAGCCTGCTAGAACTTGTAATTAGGGTCTTACAACGCGAATATCTTAATTTCAATGCAGTAGATTTTAGTGATAAACGGCTAGAGACAGGTTAGGGAGAGTCTAGTTTCAGGTTAGTCATAGATGTAGCGTGGAGAATGGCGCTAGTTTAAGCCTGTGTAGCACGATATTGGTTACGATGAGGAATCACTTTGGGCCTGTAAAGCAGATTGTGTAAATGGCCCTTCGGCTAGAGTAGCAGCATCCGCTCTTCAAACATTATCGATAACTGATTCAATGCCGATCGCCAGCAATGGATCGGCATTGTCCATTTATTGACTCAATGGCGTTGGTCGTGTAAATCGCCTTGCGAATCTCAGATCAATACGAGAAAAAAGGGGTAATTCGTTCCCAGTTGTTGCGCCAGGATTTTCCGATCATCGGGTGGCTGCTGTTCCACTTTTCCTCAAACTGTTCCAGGTGAGATTCAGCCTCTTCAAGGGTCGTGGCTGAGTAACTCATCTTCAGATCGGTGGCAACTTCTTTGCGCTGTTTCCACGAAACATAGTTCAGACTGTGCCGAATCATATGGACGATACAGAGTTGAATCTGAGTTGTCTCAATGGCTTCAGGAAAGCCCTTCAAGCCATCGACACAGGCGACGAAAACCTGAACCTGGCGCTATTTTTCACTCAGATCAAGGCAGCTAGTATTGCAGTAAGCAATTTCAAACCCTATTAACAACATATCAAATGACCAGCAGCATGAGCCGCAAAGGGAACTGCTAGGATAATGTTGTTGCAGAGAGTTTCTTCGGCCAGTTTAAAAACGCAACGGGTCTTCTTTTCCAATTACAGAACCAGAGAAGATGCCCGACAAAATATCACTGACTACCTTGAGATGTTTTACAACAGTAGGAGACTTCATTCTCATCTCGGATATCTCAGTCCCAGGGAATTTGAAAAGATGAGGGCAAAGAATAATGCGGCTTAACCAACAGTCCATTTTTTCTTGACCACGTCAGGAAAAGCTGAACGAGGCATACGCACAATCATGGAGATGTGGCTCCAGCGCGAGACCTTTGAGAGTCGCAAAAACCGGCAAATCAGCCTGCAACGCTTCATCAACTTGTATAATACGGTCAAGCCCCATAAGGACATTGACAATATGACGCCATATGAAAAGCGACTCGAATATCTCTATGGCGAAAAAGTGTAAACAACGCTCAACTTTCTAACATATTAGAAATGTAAAAAACGGGCTGAGGAACACGTTTTTATAAATTTCGGACAGAATTATGTTGTGCCGGTTGATATTCAGGAACAACTTTCTCTAATAAATCAACTGTTAAACGCAGATCCATTTTTCGAGCCGCTTCAAAAAGATGCTCGAGTTGAGCGTTGAGAAGGGCATCATTTTCCGTTACTGACTGTGCAACACAGATTTTTTCATGCGTGGTCGGCTTGATTCCCTCCCCGTCAAGAAGCAACTCCTCATAAAGCTTTTCTCCAGGGCGCAAACCAGAAAAAACAATATCGATATCATCGTAGGGAACTTTCCCGGACAAACGGATCAACTCTTCAGCCAAATGGAGAATTTTTACTGGCTCTCCCATGTCCAATAAATAGATCTCCCCTCCATTTCCCATACTTCCGGCCTGTAAAACCAATTGTGTTGCTTCGGGAATCGTCATGAAAAAACGGGTGATCTCTTTATGGGTAACAGTCAGTGGGCCACCATGACGGATTTGCTCTTTAAAGGTCGGTATGACACTGCCGTTGCTACCGAGAACATTCCCGAAACGCACAGTCACAAAGCGCGTCTGACTCTGACAGGATAGCGCCTGAACCAGCTTTTCCGCCGCCCTTTTCGTAGCTCCCATGACACTGGTTGGATTCACGGCTTTGTCTGTTGAGACCATAACAAAACGTTCAACGCGAAAGATATGCGCCATCTCCGCAACAACTTGGGTTCCGCGCACATTATTGTTAACCGCCTCAGCAGGATTAACCTCCATCATCGGCACATGTTTATACGCCGCAGCATGAAAGACCACCTCCGGCATGAACTCATCAAAAATAGCTTCAACACGCGAGCGGTAGCGAATATCGCCAATGATGGGGTACACCAGCAGCTTCGGATAAGCTTTTTTCAGCTCCTGTTCAATGGAAAACAGCGGCGTTTCACCGTTTTCGAACAAGATCAGCTTATTGGGACAGAAATAGGCGATCTGACGACACAACTCACTGCCGATACTGCCTCCGGCCCCTGTCACCAGGACCCGCTTCCCACACAGATAGCTGGAAATTTTCTCTCCATCGAGACGCACGGCCTCGCGGCCAAGCAGGTCTTCCAAAGAAACATCTTTAATCTGCTCCACGGAAACAGACCCGTCAAGAAGGCCTCCCACCCCCGGAAGTTTCTTAAAACGCACATTGGCCTTTTGGCAATATTCGACAATTGTTCGAATCTGCTTTCCTGTTGCTGACGGGATGGCAATAATCACCTCTTCAATCCGTTTCTTGCGGCACACAGAAAGGATATCATCACAGGTGCCTAAAACAGGTAATCCCCGAAAGCGGGTGTTCTGTTTACGGCGATCATCATCAATAAAGCCGATGGCATCATAGGAAAGTTTTCGATTAAGACGAAGCTCACGGGCAATCATTTGTCCCGCATCGCCGGCACCGACAATCAGCATCCGCGTTTTACCGGCTTTATTGACCGGCATGGGATAAAAGTTTTCCCGAAAAGCACGGATGGAGAAACGAATTCCCGCAACGAGAAGAAAACAGAACAGACCATCGAGAAAAAGGATAGTCCGTGAAACCAGCTCCAAACGATAGACAAAAAAATTGTAGACAATGACCCCGGCCGAACCAATAAAGTTCGCTTTAAAAATCACCACCAGATCGGACATTGAAACATAGCGCCACCAGCCACTGTAGAGCTTGAAGTATCCGAAAACAAACAACTTAATGACAATGACAGCCGGAAGAATACGATAGAAAACCGTCAGATAAACGTCAGGGATAGAAAAGTCGAAACGGACAAGAAAGGCGCAATAAAGCGAACAAACAACCAGAAACAGTTGCAAAGGGAAAATAACAAAAAGCCTTCTCTGAATCAGCAGGAAGTCCATAATTTACACCGAAAGCTTAACGGAAAATTTGTTTTTTACCAGCAGGTCAACACCAATAAAAACAACACCGACAAAAACAAGGAAAACCGCCCACGAGGTAGATCGGTCATGAAGATAACACCAGATACCTGTCAGACCACAGAATAACTGAATCAGCCCATACGCCAGTGATACGGTCCATTGGGGAAAAGAAGCCTCATTGGCCAGAACCTGATAAAGATGCATGCGGTGTGGCTGCAGAAGACTCATCCCGGCATGGATACGTTGGGCCATTGTTAGCAGCTCGTCCAAATAAAATAATAACAAGAATGAAGCCAATACAGTAAATTCAAAAGCATTTTCAGAAAAAACAACACATATCCCGGAAAACAGAAATCCTAAAAAAACACTGCCGACATCGCCCATAAAGATCCTGGCCTGCGGAACATTAAACGGCAAAAACCCCAGACAAGCTGCCGACAAAACAAAACAGACCATCACCAGAGCAGCACTTTTGTCCACGAAAACACCATAAAAACCCAGCAAGGCAAAACTCACGATTCCGGTAATCGCCGCCATGCCGTTAATGCCATCCATAAAATTATAAAAATTTGCTGTTCCAACGATAAAAATCAGGCTGGCGGGAACCAGCAAAACAGCAACTGGGGTGGCAAGGTTCCCCTGTGATAATGAAAACATACCCGCACAGAGAAAGAACACGACAAGCCGCCGTCGTGGAGAGAAATCACAACAATCAGCAAAAAAACCGGTGATCGCGATGCCGAGTGCCGACAACCATACCAGAATCGGCAGTTCGCTCCAGAGAGGCATCAGGCAAAAGGCCAGCACAATTCCCAGTCCCCCCCCTTTCGGGGTGGGTTCCACGTGGGAGCTACGCTGTTCCGGAATATCGACAAGACGCAGGGTCTGTGCATTACGACAGACGAACAACACCCCGAAAACACTGCTGAGCACTGAAAACAGCACAGGAATCATAACGACTTCTTCGTGTTCACAAAATTCGTCACCATCTGCTCAATTCCCTGTTCAACTGAAAACGGAGGTTGCCAGCCCAACTGTTTTTTTATCTCACTGTTGTCGGCAATAAACGAGGTATAAAGCGGCTCCAGTTTGTTGCCGTTTGTCTGTGTCAAAAAACTCAGGCCCTGTCCGACGTACTGCATCAACGTGCGCGGCAGGGGAATTTGAATAATCCTCTTGCCCAGATAATACGCCATAAGGTCCACCAGCTCTTCGAGACAAAGACTGCGGTCATCACAGACAGTAAAAACATTTCCACCACATGACGAAGATTCAAGACAAAAACGCAACACATCACATAAGTTATCGAGTGACAGCAAACTGCGCTCCACAGAAGGACGGCACACGGGAAAAGGTATCCCGTACTGCACCCATTTCAGCAATGAGCGTAAATTTCCCTTAACCCCTGCGCCATATACCAGAGTTGGGCGAATAATGACCAATTCCATTGCGCTTTGTGCAGCGATTTTCTGCAGTTCCTGCTCAGCAGCACGTTTACTCAGGGCATAAGAATTTGTTCCGGGATCCGCAGCCTGTACCGTGCTGACAAAAATCATCCGCCGCACCCCTTTGAGAACGGCCTGACGGGCAAGACACGCCGTACCCTCAATGTTCACATGACGGTAGACGTCTTCATCGGCACGACAGTGGGCAATGCCGGCCAGATGCACGACAGTTTCAACATCGCTCAGCGCTCCCCACCAGTCAGTCTCGGGCCCGATGTGCATGGCC
The DNA here is from genome assembly GCF_963678835.1 of uncultured Desulfuromonas sp. Taxonomy (NCBI): domain Bacteria; kingdom Pseudomonadati; phylum Thermodesulfobacteriota; class Desulfuromonadia; order Desulfuromonadales; family Desulfuromonadaceae; genus Desulfuromonas; species uncultured Desulfuromonas sp. The sequence continues at coordinate 2,076,171 of NZ_OY787469.1, read as the reverse complement.
CAACAATCGACGGAGTGCTGCATAACGTGTTCACCGTGAACAATTTTTATCTGTTCAAAATTGCGTTGTGCCAATAACGTGCACAACCTGCGCCCGATAAAACCATCGGCGCCGGTTACTAAAACTTTACCCATCATTATCACCTGTTCCGCTCAGGGATCAAAACAGCCTCAGCAATGCCAGGGCAAACAACGCAATCCGGTCACGAAGAGAACGTCGACATCCGTTAATCCCGATCAGGATAAACCGGCGGCAGTCCTCAGCACGCAGCCGAAACGGCACTGAAAATGTCGGGTGACAGTCCTGGCAAAGTTGAGCGATGCGCAACGTCTCAAATCTGTATTGATGTGACACAATCATGCGCAGGCGCTTAACAGAGGCACGAAAGCCCTGGTGAACACCGGTATGATTGTGCGCATGCTGACGATAAAGTAACCCGCTGTGAGAATCAATAAACCAGCGATATCCCCCGGAGCGTGCATAGGCATAAAAAAACCAGTCGTGAAAATAAATGGCCTCAACATCGTCACGGCGTCGGGTTATGTCCTGTTGCAGTGCCGACGCAAGGTTCCGATCAAGTACATAGGTACATCCCGGACCGGCGGCTTCAAATAAATAGTCGAATTCACGCTGCGGCTGGGCTTTATCAATGAGAAAACGGCGGCCATCCGGCCAAAATGCGGTGACGTTACTCGAATAGCCGGAATACCCCTGCTGTAGTATCTTGCACGCACATAGCAACTTATCTGGCTCCCAGAGATCATCCTGATCCGCCAAAGAAACATAATCCACCTGCGTCAAATCAACTTGGCGCAGCAAGTGATAAAAATTTTTCGCGGCACAGCCAAAAGAATCAGACGACGGCAACACACGCACACGGTGATCACGATCCGCCCATTCCCGACAAAGCGTTTCCGTGTTATCCGTCCCTGGATCGATACTGATGAACAGAGACACATCCACCCGACACTGATTCAAAATGGAATGAATCTGTTCATCCAGCCAGCGATCACCGTTATAGGCCGCCAATAGAACAAGAATACGTGGAGAACGCATTAAATTACCTGATGGGCCCATGCCGCAAGACACCTGCGAAATTTATTTTTTCAGTCATGATGAACATTACCGACAAGACGCTAAAACGTTCCACTGCGGATCCTTCAACCACGCTCGACAATGGGCACCACAAGCTGTTTATCAACAGCCACCAGCCGTTAAAAATGAAAGTGTTGAGGAAGAGTGGAAGTCTCTTGCGATGTGTTTTTCGCATGATAATGTTCTCTGAGTGTTCCAAGGTGGTGCAATGACAACAGGTGGGCATAAATGAGTGGTAAAAACCGGCTATGGCGCACTTTCAAAAAAGATTCATCGTCGAGCGCTTCCATTTTCTTTTCGTCAACATGCAACACGCCGCCGACATTCATCACACCGCCATCCTTTTTTTTGACTTCGATCTTGATCGGCTGTAACAGCTCCATCTCTTCAAGCAACGCACAGAACTGTTTACTGTACGTTACCTGCTTCTGGCATTCGCCACAAAACGTCAGCATTTTTTGCAAAGGTTCAGAAAGTTTTCCCTCTTCATCAAAAAAAGGCGTCCCGCCGCTATCGCCAATCAGTCCTGACTCCTCATCAACGCACAGCATGAAACGGACATCCTCTTTAGAGTCCTGTTCTTTTTGTTGCGCCAGCATAAAGGGGTAGCGCCTGAACACCGCTGGGATATAGCCGCTCTTCCAGCCTTTTTCGACATCGACAAAAATATTTTTACCGGGCTCAAGCCCCAACAAGGCGCAAACGGTTATTTCACCATCAGCCTGCTTGGCAAAAACAATCGGAAAAAATTGCGCCGCCGAGACAAACTCGGACGGCAACAATCCGACAAGATGCTGATTTGCAGCAAATTCCCAAGAGGAAAGTGGCAACAGGTGTTTCCCTTCATGTCTCTGCAACGTAACAGCTTGAATATTCGGCACAAATAGACTCCTTTGTCAGTTATATTGAAATACAAGATGGGGCGGGAAAATCCTTGAAAATTTCTGGAGGACTTTTTGAAACAACACGTGTTGAAAAAGCAACCAGCGTCCTTTAAAACCCCGACAGCCCCTATAGTACTCTATCTTGACGAGAATCGCCATCAACAGTCTTGTTCTATGGAGTTCGTGCAAGGCAGACGGTTTTTCTTCACATTGAAAGAAAAAACATCACAGCCGGGGAAAGAAAAGAAACTCCCCCCGGCCATGATTCTCTTGGTGGCATCCACTTATTCAGGCACCGTAGCCGAGGACACCTTCATAGACATAACCAAGCTGGCCGGTGACGATAACACCCTCTTCGGCACTGTCGGTATAAAAATGTTCGCCGGTTTCAGCTTTGTAGTAGCGGTTGATGGCGTCATCGGCTGAGCCGCTGTCGGCAACCTGGAAGGCAATGCCTTCGTAGATGTAACCGCTGGCTTCATTGGCCATCAACCCCTGGGCTTCAGCCTCATTGGCGGTAAAGAAATGATCGCCGGTAAAGGCGTTGAAGAAGCGGTAGACATCGCAGCAGTCATCCGCGTCAACCTTGAACGCCGGTCCTTCAACCACCCAACCGCTGTCTTCTGCGCTCAAGACGCCGATTTCACCGTCCAGGGCGCTGTACATATGTAACATCCTGGAAGGGTTGTAGAAACGGATGACATCGACGGCCGGGCTGTCCATATAGCCCGGAGCGCCCGGATCAACAATAATGCCGTTGGCTTCACCATCAGCGTCAAATTCACTGCCGTCAGTAATCTGGAAGTCAAGACGGACCTTGTTGCCCTCTTCAATAACGGCACCACCGTAAACACTGCTGGCCAGGTTGACCCAGTCACCGTCGGCATTCTGCTTCAGGTAGCTGTTGATTCCGAGACTGCCGTCGACGTAGAGGCTGAAGGTTTCGGTGGCGCCGACCTGTTCGACGGCGGCGGTGAAACTGATCAGTCCCAGGGGCATGCTCAGGTCATCAGGCAAATCGTCCGGTGCGTCGAGCTGGGCGACGTTGTACAGCGTGGCCTGATTGTCGTCGCTGGTGTCTTCTTTGCCGTCGCGGGCGTCGGCCACCAGGGTGATGTAAGTCTGGACCGCGTCGACGTCGGTGGAGATATGGTCGGTTTCGCGGAACACGACGGAGGCGACATCGGCCTGAGCGCTGTCCGCCAGGCCGTCGCCGTTGCCGTCACCGGTCTGGCCGTCATCATTAACGGGCGGAGCCTGATTTTCATCGGCTGCCGGCGTTCCGTCTCCGTCATCGCCGGGTTGTACGGGATCACCGCTTTCGTCGACGTTGACGACGTTAATGCTCAGGGTTTGAACATCGTCGGCTCCGTGACTGTCCACGGCGGTAACGCGAACGACATAGTTGTTGTTGCCGCCGTTATCACTCGGGTTTTCATAGTCGGGAGCGGCAATGAAGCTGAGCATGCCGCTGGCCGCATCGATCTGGAACTGGTCGGCATCGATCCCCCCGCTGATCCGGTAAGTAATGCTGTCGTTATCGGCATCGTGTGCCTGAATGGTGGTGACGGCAAGGGGGTTTTCGTCAACACTGAGAACAGCGTAGCTGTTGCCGCCGTCACTGGTGATCTGCGGTGCTTCGTTGACCACGCTGATGGTCAGTTGCTGGCTGTCGCTGCCGCCTTTGCCGTCGTCGGCCGTGACAATAACTTCGTAACTGTTGTCCCTGTCGGCGTCGACGGGATTGTCGTAATCCGGGGCACTGATGAAGCTGAGCACACCGCTGGCCGCATCAATACTGAAACGGCCCTGGTCGGCTCCGCCGTCGAGGCGGTAGGTGACCGTATCACCGTCGTCGTCCGTCGCGCTGACGGTGGTGACATGGCTCTCGTTTTCCGTCTGCCGGATCGCGGCGCTGTCGTCGCCGCCGTCGCTGGTGATCACCGGGGGCGTATTCAACGTTGCCGTGATCCCGTTATCCACCAGATCGGCATTACCGCCACCCCCATTCCAGCCTGCGGATACCGCGAGATTGTACGTGGTATGATCTGTTGATGCTGTGCCGCTGTTGTTGATCAGGGCATCGACCTCGGTTTTATCCGTCGCCGAGAGCACCAGAGAAAACTCGGTTGCAGAACTGATCTCCACATCAACGCTATAGGTCAGTGTATAAGTGCTCCCTCCTTCACCGGTAATGGTGAACAGTGAGGCATCAATATCGTTATTATCTCCAGCAACAGCTTGAAGGTCAGTGCCCGTGACAACGAATGTCCCGGTCTGCGTGCTGTAGGTTGCTGAGGTGATGGTCGGGGCAGCCAGATCCACTTCGAAGTTGCCGGCAGCACTTGTTGCGCCGCTGCTTGCATCCTTGAGAGTCAGGCTGAAGGTGTTGGTGCCTTCAGTGGTGGACGTAAAGTTCAAGGCACGGATCAAGGTTTGTACCCGTGCGGGGGTCGCATTACTGTCAAAATTGAAGATCAAGTTATGCGTCCCCTGGCCATCGCTCGGTGCACTGACACTCGCGATGGCAACTCCGTCAACATAGATGTTTTCACTTGCTGCAATGGTGCCATCGGCATCAAGCGTACTGATCCCGGAGGAGACCCCTGTGGAACCACTGCCGGTCAGGCCAAAGTTACCTGTACCACCGGTTCTGGTGATCGTCAGGTTGCCGGTATCAAAGTTGCTGCTGTCGGCATCGCTGACGGTCACGTCACCGCCGGAATCAACCTGGATGGCCTTACCGACAATACCGTTGACGCTGTCACCATGCAGATTGCTGATCACCGGCGGGTTCGGAGTAATGTCGATTGTAAAGCCTGCCACGGCATCCTGATCACCCCCGTTGGCCGTACCGTCGCCATCATTGAGAGTCAGGGCGAACGTCCTGGCCCCTAAGGCACTGGGAGCAGAATAGGTCACGGCTTGCAGAAGAGTCTGGATGCGTGCTGAGGTTGTATTCGCATTGAAATTAACCTGCAGCGTATTGCCGTCCTGACCGTCATTGGTCGCATGCACAATGCCGATGGCGACGCCGCCGACGGCAATGGTTTCGCCGGCAGCGATCATCGCGTCTCCACCGGATGTCACCGTCGTTCCATCCACCCCCCAACTGCCGTTGGTGGTTCCCGAGCCTTGCGTCAGGAGAAGAGATCCGCCGTTATAATCGGCGGAATCCGCGTTTGTCACTGTAGCATCGTTGAAAAGCGTGACCTCTTGAGCACCCGAACCGGCAACGATTGAGGAACTGTCGCCGTTAACACCACTGATGACCGGCGCGTCGTTGACGGCGGTCAGTGCAACGGTCGAAACAAGATTGACCGCTGCTGTATCCTGCCCACTATTGGCGGTTCCGCCGGTGTCTTTTACCGCAGTAATCGTGACAACCCTGTTGCTGCCGATTGTTGGATCATCACTGGTATTGCGATAGGATAGAGCATCCACAAGGGTTTGCATCTCGGCATTGGTCAGAGACTCGCCGCTGAAACCGACCGTCGCCGTGGAACCTGCCACGGCAACGGTCACCGTCAGTCCGTTGGTGGCGGTAACGACGCTGTTGCCATTCGTTAGAGCGACATCCGAACCATCAAAGCCTAAAACCTCAAAGGCTCCATCACTGACATTGGTCACGGTCAGGGTCATTGCGGAAAATCGATCCGCCGTTTCTACGGTTGATGCGGTGACGGTGTGAAACAGATCCGCAGCACCAGCCCCTTCTATATAGCTAGGATCGCTGCCGGTTGCCGCCAGAGTTGGGGCATCATTGACACTGGTCACACTTAACACGGCGGTCGCGGCAGTGCCGACGTTGTCATCATTGTCGGTGGCCGTAAACGTAATGGAACGATCGGCGGTATCCGGATCATCGCTGCTGTTGTCATAACGAATAGACGCAATAAGCATCTGCATCGTCGCGTCCGAGGCGGATCCGGCATCAACCGTAATGGTCAGCGTCCCGTCGCCACTGTTATAGGCGCCGATGGTTACCGCCTCACCATTGACGGTCTGGGCACCGCTGCCGTAGCTGGAACTGAGAATTTCATCGACACCATCCGGATGGTTGGCCAGCGTCACAGTGAGGGACTTGTATGAGCCGTCATCACTGATCGCGGCATCACTATCGGCAGCGGCAACGGCACCTCCGTCTTCACTGAAACTGCCGGTGTAGCCACCGTTGACCGCACCGCTGGAATCGTCACCATCCAGATCAATAATCGGCGCACGCACCAACGAAACCGTGACATCCTGATTCAACGAGGTGCCGCCGTCACCATCATCAACCGTGATACGCACGCTGCGAGCTGCAGTATTGGTCGTCGAGGAATCACTGTCGAGATACTGCAGGGCGCTGATGAGATCACGCACACGCGATACCGTTGCATTGGCATTCAGGGTGATCACCAGATCGCTCCCGGCACTGCCGCCGGAGAAGGTGCCAATCGTAAACCCATCGCTATGAATGACATTACTGCCGGAGACACTGATCGCACCGACGATGCCGACACTGAGAACGTCTTCAGAGGGATAGGGATTGCCGACGACGGCAACAGTGACGTTGCCACCATTAAAGTCGCTGGAATCAACATCGCTCAGGGTGGCATCTCCAGACGCATCCAGAGGGATGGCAGTCCCATCGATCGTGTAGGAAACGGCATCCCCATTCAGGTTGGTCAATGTCGGCGTATCGTTCACGGCATTGACCGTAATGGTCGCGGTAGCGCTTGATGCCGACAGACCGCCGCCAACCCCATCGGTAGCAGACTGCACATCAAAACTGCCGTTGCTGGCACTATCGGCTGTCGGGGTAAATTTCAGCCCCGCCTGCCCTTCGGCAAAGGTAATAAAATCACCGTTGCTGATCTGGGTGGTGCCGTCGTTTTTATACAGAGTTCCACCGCTGATATTGGTGATTTTAAAATGGGTGACTTCGGCACCATCGACGGCATTGCGGCTGACGACCAAACCGCTGCCGGTCTGGCCATCCTCATCCGTTGCAGCGTTGGTGACGACGGGGGCATCCCCAATCGGGGTGATACTGGTTCCCAGACCGACGCCTGCCTCCGCGACCTTGGCGGTCGCGCCATCACTGGTGGTATCGTAGGTTTGTCTGCTGGCATCCACTGTAAAGGTTGTCGCTGAAGAGTCGTCGACCGCGTAAACCGTCAACTCTCCCGGAGTCCCATGATAGTCCGCGACGGGAAGAAAACGGAGTAACGTCGTAGTATCAAGCAACAACCCTGCCGCTGTCGTCACAGTCCCGATTGCGTACCAGGTACTGCCGTCGGTACTATATTGCCACGTGCCTTCATTGACGGGGTCGGAACTATCGGCGGTGACGACGACGCCGGCAAAACCGTCACCATCAATGTCTGAAAAGTTGCCATTGAGCAGACTGGAAATACTCGCACCGCCCGGAGCAGTGGTGTCTTCAGTTACAGCAACCAGGTCGGCTCCGGCAGTAAAGGTTGGAGCATCATTCTCGGCAGAAACATTTATCGTAAGCGTATAAGCAGACGCACTGTAATCAGTACCGTCACTAACTTTGAAACCGATCGTGGCATAAGGAGTTCCATTTGCGTCCGCATCGGGGGTGAAGCGTAACCTTCCGGCATCAATATCGGCAGAGGTAATTTCCTGATTCAGCGTTACATCACTCCAGCTCAACCCGTCACTGGAATATTCCAAAACACCGGCTGATTCCAATGCGGTAATTTGCACTTTAACCAGACTGCTACCGTCGGCATCATTGAAACTGCCGAAGTCACTCACAGTTAGCAAAGTGCTGCCGCTGTCTTCAAGCAAAGTTCGGCTGTCGTTACTACTCATTGGCGCGGTATTCGTTCCTGTCCCTTGAAGATCAAAATTGTACGGATTCTCGTCAGCATCGTTATTGGCAATCGTGATTGTCGCCGTGCGGGTGCCAACGGCGGAAGGATTGAATGTGACATTGAACGTTGTGGATCCCCCACTGGAGACAGAAGTATCCGGCTGCGTTGTTACACTGAAATCCGCGGCATTGGTTCCCGTAATGCTGACGAGGGGAGACCCCGACATAAAAAGCGGCCCCTCACCAGAGTTTTCAATGGTGAAAGTCCGCACGATGGTTCCGCTTGCTGCAGCGACGGAACCAAAATCCGTCCCTTCACCGCTGGATGGCGTGGTGTCGCCATCGACAATGGTCGTTCCACTGTAACTGACATTTATCTCTGACGGTGGTACGGTAAAAACAATGTCGTCTGCAATAAACGCAACCGTTCCGACATCATTGACGGTCACCCGGATGCTTGTCACTGTCCCCCAGTCATTGCCACCGGACAAATCAACGGTATAGGCCGGAGTCTCTGTGCCATATAAATCACTATAACCTGGGCTAACATTATAGGTGTAATTGGTCGTACCATCTGTGCCGGCAATATTAAATAAATTGGCTCCCCCGCTGTTTGAATGAAAACCGACTTTAAAGCTGGTAACGTCAATAGCCGCACTGAAGCTGAATTCTATGTAAGTCCCGGAATTAGAAGTATCGTACGCTTCATTATTCCAGATCGATAACCCGTTGGTGTCCGTCGTTGCGGTCAGTGTGATGCCACTGACCGTCTGAGTCACACTGCCACCACCGGAAGACGCGCCTGAAAAATCAAACACTGCCAGGAGAGAACCATAATCCGCAAAGACATCCGAAGCGAGAACAGCAACCGGTCCGCTCTGGGTTTCCAAAATCCAGTCACCACCCAAAGCTGCTGAACCTGTTGCATCATCCGATGCCGCAACATCTGCGCCGGTTCTCTGGGCCAGGTGATTTACAAATTCAATCCCCGTACTCCCTTCTCCAACATTGCAGCCATAGAGAAGAAGATCACCGTCTTCAGAAAGGACGGAACCCAATAGAGAGAGCAGACCGGGCTCCTCCAGCAGATTCTCTGCCGACAGCTCTGTCGCGCCCAAAAGCAAACGCCCACTGCTGCCATGGCTGAACAAATGAATGGCATCAACACTCGCCGCATCAAGGGTCGCAAGATAGTCCGCCATCTGAGCCAAGGCATCTCCGGTGCTGTCGATAATAACAACAGTTGATCCTTGGGGTGCAGCATCGACAAGCGTTTGCCAGCCGGACAAATTATCAAGAATAAACAGGGTCTCGGTACGGCTGTCTGCAGGGGTTGAGACAGAATTTTGAACGGTTTGAATCTCAGGTGTCATGACGATCGAGCCCCCATTTTTACAGAATTCACATAGTGTTTATGAAAAGTATTTTGTTTTAAAATAGTTATTGTAAACACCGTTATGAATTAGGTCAATCAAAGAGACATAACGACCATTTTTAAAAAAAAGGGCGTCCTGCAAGGACGCCCCAAAGAAATACCTCATTTTATGATGAAAGAAATCAAGCCCCGTAGCCGAGAACACCTTCGTAAACATAACCAAGCTGGCCGGTGACGATAACACCCTCTTCGGCACTGTCGGTATAAAAATGTTCGCCGGTTTCAGCTTTGTAGTAGCGGTTGATGGCGTCATCGGCTGAGCCGCTGTCGGCAACCTGGAAGGCAATGCCTTCGTAGGTGTAACCGCTGGCTTCATTGGCCATCAACCCCTGGGCTTCAGCCTCATTGGCGGTAAAGAAATGATCGCCGGTAAAGGCGTTGAAGAAGCGGTAGACATCGCAGCAGTCATCCGCGTCAACCTTGAACGCCGGTCCTTCGACCACCCAACCGCTGTCTTCTGCGCTCAAGACGCCGATTTCACCGTCCAGGGCGCTGTACATATGTAACGTCCTGGAAGGGTTGTAGAAACGGATGACATCGACGGCCGGGCTGTCCATATAGCCCGGAGCGCCCGGATCAACAATAATGCCGTTGGCTTCACCATCAGCGTCAAATTCACCGCCGTCAGTAATCTGGAAGTCAAGACGAACCTTGTTGCCCTCTTCAACAACGGCACCACCGTAAACACTGCTGGCCAGGTTGACCCAGTCGCCGTCGGCATCCTGTTTCCAATAGCCGTTGATATCAAGACCGCCTTCGACATAGAGGCTGAAGGTCTCTGTTTCACCAATATTTTCAACATCCACGGTAAAACTGAGCAAGCCGAGCGGCATGTTCATTCCATCGGGCAAATCATCCGGAGCATCCAGCTGAGTGACCGAGAACAGAGTGGCCTGGTTATCGTCACCTCTGTCCTCTTTACCTTCCAGAGAATCCGCGACCAAGGTCACGAAGGTGACCGGTGCGTCGGGATCCACAGTGATACGATCCGTTTCACGGAAGACAACGGACGCCACCAGGCCTTGGCCACTGTCAGCCTGACCGTCGCCATTACCGTCACCAATCGTTCCCTGATCGTCAATAGGCGGTGCCAAATCTTCATCTGCGGGAGGAATGCTGCCGCCGCTTTCATCGACATCCGCAACTGTAATGCTCAGGTTTTGCAGTGTGGTTCCACCGTGACCGTCCGAGGAAGCAACATTGATCAAGTACTCGTTGTTTCCGTCGGCATCAGCGGGCAGCTCAAAATCCGGAGCAGCGATGAAACTCAGTTCGCCACTGGGAGAGAGGGTGAAAAGATCCGCGTCATCACCGCCGGTGATACTGAAAACTACCGTGTCACCATCCACATCAACGGCAGTAACGGTGGCAACATTGGTCCGATTTTCAAACATGGTAAAATCAACCGCGCCGGTAAAGATCGGAGCGTGGTTCAATGTGCCGCCGGGATCCGGCGTGCTGCCACCGCCTCCCGGTGTCAGGTTGCTGACAGCGGCGTTGACCAGACTGGCGGCATCGTTGCCGAGAATGTCCTGAAGGGCATTGGTATCATCCCCCGCCGTCGGATCGCTGTAAGACACAGTCACCGTATCGCCGTTTGCTACGGCGGCGGCCAGGGTCAAAGTAACCTTCCGGCCGGACGCATCAACAGCCACGGAAGACACGCCGCGATTCGAGCCGTTGACATCGACACTGAACGCTCCGCTGGTCGCGGTATTCACGGCATCAAGATAACTGGCATCAGTATAGGTCATGGTCAATGTACTACCGTTGACCGTAGCATATCCGAAGTGCGGCCCATCGGTATCGCCGACTCCGACTCCCTCTTCCGGCTCCTGGTCGAGAACGGTAATGGACAGAGCCTGCTCGCTAAAAGCCCCCACTTCGTTGGTTGCGCGGATGATGACGTTGTAGACGTTGTCACCGCCACTGTCCGCCGGTGTTTCAAAATCAGGCGCTGCGGCAAAACGCAGAATATTTCCGGAGACAATTTCAAACAAATCGGCATCGGGATTGTTACCGGCATCGACGGTATCGCTGACGCTGAATGTCACCGGTGGATAACCGCCGTCCGTTGCCGACAAAGCCGTGACCAACTGGCTGTTTTCAATAATAAAGAAACCATTGGCGATAGAGATCCCAGGGGTTGCATCGGTTTCGATATTGACGTTGACGACAACGGGCGCAGACTGTCCGCCGTCACCATCACTCAGGGCAAAGCTGATGCTGCGCGAGGTTGCATCCGGTTCAGCATCACTGTTGTTGAAGTTGACTGCCTTGACCAAAGCAGCGACGGCATCGGCGGTGGCATTAGCATTCAAGGCAATGACCAGATCGCTGGTGCCGCTGCCGCCGCTAAACGTGCCGATCTGGGTTCCACCGTAGGAAACCGCGGCTCCGGCGACACCAATTTCTCCGGCAGCCGTGCCGACATTGGCAATACTGAGAACATCATGGACCGGATCACGGTTAAAGTCGATGGCCACCCGCAGAATACCGCCGTCGAAATTCGTTGAATCCGGATCGACCACGGAGGCATCAGCGCCCTGTTCAATGGTCTTCGAACCACTGTTAGCCGGATAGTTCAGCACATCGGAACCAAGGCCTAAAATCGATGCTGCATCGTTGACCGGGGTTCTGTCAACATGGACCGTGGCAGCGCCAGAAGAGCTTTCGCCATCGCTGACGGTCACAGCAAAACTGTCGCTGTTTTCACTGCCGTCATGTTGGTAGCGCACCGCGCCGGAGATCAGATCCGCATGGTTAAAGGTGGCGCTTAACGCCAATGCCTCGCCGTCGTCAAGCTGACCATTGCTGTTGCCGTCAAGATAAAGCGTCCCTTGAGAGGGTGCCGTTGCAACGGTGTAGACCAAATCGCCGAGTGGTGTATCGACATCAGCGGCGGCAATCTGGGTTGTGGACAAAGTAAAAGAACCACCTTCATTCACGTTGAAATCAACAGGTGTCAGGGTCGGCGCACTATTGGACGCGCCAACGGTCACCGTGCTGGTTACGGAGATATCGGCCTGATCGACGCCGCCATTGGCGATGCCGCCGTCGTCGGAGAGACTCTGCAGCGTTACAGCCCTGGAGCCTTCGGTCGGATCTTCACTGGTATTTTCGTAAGCCAGAGCGTCGATGAGGCCGTTCCAGGTGGCGCTGTCGGCTGTTTTCGTCAAGGTCACGGTGGCGGTACCACCGGTGATCGAAACGTCGTAAACCACGCCGACGGCTCCGCCAGTTGTACCGGTGGTGCCATGCGTCAGGGCGATGCTTGTGCCGTCAAGCGTCAGTGTTTCATCGCTGTCGTCACGCAAGCCGCTGACTTGCACAATCAGTTTCGTCAGGTTCTGACCGGCTTCTATCGGCGAAGCATCGCTGCTGCTGAACAACGCCACGGCGGCATCGCCTTCAGTAAAGGCAGGATCGGCGGCAAGCGCGGTCAAAGTTGGTGCATCGTTGACCGGAGTGGTCGTTACGGTGAACGTTTCCGGCTGATCGCCGTCGGTAACACCGTCTGAATCACTCGATGCCAGACCATCCGTGACATGATAGGTAAAACTGTCTGATGCCGAATCGCTGCCGTCGTGGAGATATTTGATGCGACCGGCGGCAATATCGTCCAGGGCAAAACTGTCCGTTGCGCTCAGGGCTTCACCGTCGCCAACCAGACCATCGCCGTCGATATCGCGGAACAGGGTTCCGCTGGTCGGATCGCTGTCCAAAACGACACGCAAGCCTGGCTGTTCCGTATCCGTTGCCGCGACATCGGCACCGGCAAACGTCAGGACACCGCCTTCAAGCACGGCAGCGGCATTGTCGCCGCTGGCCGTCGGCGCCGTGTTGGCACCACTGGGACCAACATCCACCGTCGAACTCAGGCCAATCGCTCCGCTGTCGTCGCCACCGTCAGCCGTGCCGCCATCATCCGTGAGCGACAGCAAGGAGACTACACGCAGCCCCGCGGTGGGATCAGCGGACGGCGGCTCTGCGCCATCCGTTTTGGTGTTTTTATACGCCAGCCCTTCAACCAGAGCTTGTGCTTCCGCTTCGCTGAGTCCGGCGTGAGTCAGGGTCACGGTTGCGGTCACACCAGCGACGGCCACGCTATAATCGACCGCGCCGCTCGCCGTAGTGCCGCTGACGGCGTCACTCAGTTCAATATCTTCACCATCAATGGTCAGCTTTTCGTCCGTGCCGTCGGCCAAACCGGACACCGTCAGCACCAGTTCGGTGATGAATTGTCCGTCTTCGACCGTGTCGACACTGACAGCGCTGAACAGTGCGGCGCTGCCGTCGATGGCGGAGGGATTGTCGCCGATGGCGTCAAGCCATGGCTCATGGTTCGGTTCCGCCGCGGCATCGACCAGCGTCACACTGCCGCTGGTCAGGCTTTCGCTAAAACCGTGGCCGTCGGTGTAATTGACGATCACCTGATACTGATCATCAACGGCGGCGTCAACCGGCAGCGTATAGGTCGGATCTGTTGCGCTTTCAACATCGTTCCAGGTAACGCCGCCGTCGGTACTCACCTGCCATTGGTAGGTGAAGGGGCCGAGGCCGTCGTCGTCGGTGACGCCGCTGGTATCGACACTGAGAGTTTCACCGGCCTGCGGTGTGCCGTCATCGATAATGGCCACCCCGCCGGCCGAATCACTGTTGATATAGGCGACCGAATCCGACGCGTCACTGGTCAGGTTTTCCGTCGTACCGCCAGCATCGGTATAGGTCACCACGACGGTGATTTCCTTGCCAGACTGATCCGCTGTCAGATCGAAGGTCTGGTTGGTTGCACCGGCGATATTAACGCCGTCAGCCTGCCACTGGTAACTGAAAACAAGCGTTTCCGGACCGTCGCCGTCGCTGATGCCGTCGGTATTGGCGGTCAGGGTTTCGCCCGGCTCCAGCACACCGCTGATGGTCGGCTGCCCCACAGGAACATCATTGACCGGATCAATGGTCAGATTAAAGGTGGCGCTCGGCGCTGTTACGCCATCTTCCAGGCCGTCCTCAACTTTAAAACCAAACGCATCAGCGGTCGTCTCACTGCCGTCATGAACATATTTAATAACATTGGCATCAATATCGCTTTGGGTAAAGGTGCCGTCAACGGCCAGGGCCTCTCCGGCATCCACCTCGTCGTTGCCGTTATTGTCGCGGAACAAGGTGCCGTGATCCGGGGCATCGGTGACGACATAGCGCAACGACGCATCGTCATCATCGACATCCGAGGAACTCAGGTTGTCGTTACCGAGCACGACAACACCGCCTTCGAGTAGCGTGTCCGCACTGTTGGTGTCGATAACCGGCGCATCGTTAACCGGAATGATATTGATGGTCGTTGAGGCCGGTACGCCATCATTTCCGGCCTGGTCGACGATATTGACGGTGATGACACGCGGAGTGACATCGGGATTTTCCGATGTGTTTTTATATTCGACGGCGCGTAAACCAAGTTGGAAGTAGGTGGCATCCTTATCGCCGCTGAAAATGATTTTATGGACACCATTGTCGCCATTGCCGATCTCGCCGCCACTTTCATTGTAGAAGGTGGTGGTAATGCCGTTGGCGGCCAGGTTACTGACAACGTCGCTTAACAGGAACAGGATGTCGTCGTCGCCATCGACCGGATTTTGAATTTCCAGGGTCAGACTCTGCAAGTTACCGTCCTGATCGGTAACCAATGCATCAGGGGTTGAGATGCTGGTGCCGGCATCGCCTTCGGTGAAGCTGGTGGTATGATCAGTTCCGGCCGTCGCATTGCCGTTCAGGTCGACGACCGGCGTCCATAGAACCATGACCGTGGTGGTCGCCGCGGCGGCGACATAGCCGTCGGCCTCAAGATCGGCTTTGGCGGTCGCCGTGGTAATGTTTGCGCCATCAAGAGTAAACGACAGGCTGTCGCCATCACTCAGATCCGTCAAGGGGCCGGACGCAACAAAATGGGTGTTGTCGATAACAGCGGCCACCGTCTGGCCGGAATCAACGTCGTCGATATAGATCATCTGACCGACGGCAATGTTCGTGTTGGCCGCTTCAATGGTAAAGGATGCCGCGTTTGACTCAAGGCCGCCATCAACCGGCGCCTTATCCAGTACCGCAATGGTCACGTTACGGCTACCGGCAAAGGCGCTGTCAAGGCTGTTGTTATACTGGATGGTTTCCAGTACCGCCTGATAATCGGCGTGACTGGCCTCACCGCTGAAAGTCAATTTGGTGGCCCCGGTCAAACCATTGCTACCGGTGCCGTTGCCGGTAATGGTAATGGTACCGCCGACGCCGACGTAGCTTGCTCCAGCCGTGGATGTCAGTGTTTCATAGATGATCGTAAAACTGTTATCCCAGGCGCCGTCGGTGATTTCCGCCGTGGCACCGACCAGAGTTGTGTCGCCGTCGATATCGGTAATCAGGCAATCGCTGTCAACGACATTAACCGCACTACCACGGGGACGGAACACCACGGCATGGTCATTGCCGCTTAAATCGGCACCGGCGGCAAGGGCATCGGCCTCGACCACACCGTCTGCCAGGCTGTTGTCGGCATTGAGATCAAGGATCGGCGCGTCATTGGCGGCGGTAATATCGACATTCACCGTGCCCAGGGTGACCTCGCCGGAGCCGTTGGCATCCGCTGCCGTCAACGTCAGGACGGCACCGGCCACGCCGTTGTCGTTGGGTGCCGAGGTATAATAAAGCGTATCGTCGGCGTTGAGCCAGGCATTGACGGCACTGAGGGTGCCGGTCAGCGTCAGGGTGGAGCTTTCACTGCCGTCGACCGTGACACCGTCTTTGGAAGCCCCCGTAAGCTTGCCTTCACTGGCGGTCAGCTTGACGGTAAAGTCGCCGTCACTATCGACATCGCTCATGGAAAACGGCGCGGACAAAGGGATGGCTGTTTTGGCATCTTCCACCACGCTGACGCTGGACGGCAGATCGCGTACGGTCGGTGCGTCGTTGGCCCCGTTGATGGTAATGGTCAACACGCCGGTATCAGACAAGTCCGTTGAATCATTGACCGTGTAATTGAACGAATCGGTCAGGGTCTCACCAGACTGCAGGTCTTCAACACTCCAGCCCCACTGGTTGACCGTGTAGGTATAGTCGCCGGTGTCTTTGTCGACCCGCAGGGTCCCGTGACTGCCCGAGACCACATATTCACTGCCTTCAAGCAAGCCGATGGAACCGAGGCCCTCGGTAGCGCCACTGCGCAATGCCGACAGAGCCTTGGTGTCACCGGCATTCGCATCGGTATCGTTGGCAAAAAGGTTGCCGCTCGCGTTGCTGCCGCCATCGGCATTGTCGATGCCGCCGGCTTCGTCGGCACTGCCGACATCGTTATTGGCGACCGGTGCCACGATACCGAGCTGGATTTGCGCCGAAGAATCACTGACGGTCTCAGCCGTGCCCTCATCATCGGTATAACTGACTTCAACCGTAATGTATTTACCGCCATCGTCGTTGGTCAGGGTATAGGAGCTGAAATTGCCGCCAATCGCCGTGGTTTTGGCGCCGTTTGTGTCGCCGCGATACCAGGTGTAGGTCGGGGTGGCCGTGGTCAGTCCATTGGCGTCATTCAAGGTGGCGACCAATGTGTTCCCCGGTGACGCTGCACCGGTGACGGTCACCACACCGGTGACATTAAGCGCGGGAACAACCAGCACGTTGGAAACCGGTTCTTCCGCAAAGCCACCGTCATCGGTGTAAAATGCCTGCACCCGCACCTGACTGCTCGATTCATTCTGGGTGATGGTGTAGGTCTCGGCCGTAGCTCCCGAGATATCACTCCAGGTCGTGCCGCCGTCACGACTCACTTGCCATTGGTAGACAACGTCGGCGGGTGTGTAACCATCCTCATCCACCGGAGCCGTCGCGGTGAGCTGATCATTCAAAGCAACGCTGCCGCCGTTATCGTCGCTGATGGTGATGCTGCCGCTATTGTTGGAGGCAGCGGCACCGGAGTCGGGTTGCGCCAGATTGAGCCTGAATGTCGTCGAAGCCGCCTCGTTGGGAGTTCCGTCATCGGTTCCGATCACTTTCAGGTCAAGATAGGGGGTGCCGGCTGGGGGATTACCGCTAAAAATATGGGTAGCTGCATCAAACGACAACCAGTCGGGCAGAGCCGAGCCATCAGCAAGGGTGGCACTATAGGTGATCGTATCCCCTTCGGGATCGGTGAAAATATCGCCGATGTTGATATTAAGTGCTTCACCGGCGTTGGCGTTCACATCCGCCAGCGCGGTGACGGTCGGCGCATCATTAACCTCGGACACCGTGATCGTCGTGGTGGCGACATTACTGACGTGCGCATCGGGGTCGGTGATCTGCCACTGAATTTGGCGGCTGCTGCCCGGATCATCGCTGGTGGATTCAAAGGTGATGCTTTGCAATGCGGCCTGCCATTGGGCGATTGTGGCTGTTGCACCTGCGGAATCCAGCGTCATAACACCGGTACCAGCATTATAGGCAGCCGCGATATTGCCGTAGGTGACGGCATCATCGTTAGTGAAGCTCAAGCTGTCGCCGTCAACCTTGTCGGTTAAGATGGTGACCGTCGCTTCAGCGAGTGTGGTGCTGTCCTGATCGGTGATCTGAATGGTCGGATTGAGCGCTTTGGCAACGGCATTTTCCGTGTAATTGGCATCACCGGCCAAAGAGAGAACCGGCGCGGTATCCAGTTTTGTCAGCGTAATGGTTGTATTGGCCACTTTAGCGGCCAAGTCTGTGGCCATGCCGCCGTACTCGACGATATAGGCGTTAAGAGCAGAACCATCAAGGTCATTCCAACGTCCGAGAGCCGTACCGTCACTCGCATAATATTCACCGTAGTCCTCTCCGGGGGTCGAGTCGTTGGGTTCATTGAGATTCCAGTTGGCATACTTCCCCGGCTGGGTCACCGGAGTACCATTGCCCACCGAGAACAGGGTTCCGGCTTCAGGGCCGGTCACCCACCTCCATTCACCTTCAACAGCTTCGTCACTGGCGCCGATCCAGCCGTCTGTCGGCAGCTTGGAGAGGATAAAGTCGTTTTCCTCCGCCGAAGTGATGGTCGCCAGATAGCCTTGCAGTCCGTCGAATTCCATTCCGTCGGCCGCTGTTTTAGCATCCGCCCAGGAAATCGTCCCTGAATCAGCAATTGTCACCACTTCATAGTAATGACCGTTTTCCGGATTATAGGCCGAACCGCCGAGAACGGTGCTGAGGTCGAGGGTGATATCCGGATTGGCGCCGAGGTTGGCCTGCAGGGTTTGCAGCGCCGCATTGACCGCGGCTTGTGATCCTTCAAAGGCGATACTGGTTGCGGTGCCGTCCGTCGCGTTTCCGTAGCCGGTGGTGATCACGGTCAGACCGGTGGTATCCGTCAGCTTGATCGTTCCGCCATCGGCTTCAACGATCACTCGCACCGTATCACCACCATCAAAGCCGCTCAGTGGATCGCTGCTGTAGACATTGGTCCAGGTTGACGCCTCGGCCGTGGTCACGTCCGAGCCGTCCAGCGTAATGCCGCCGGAGGTCGACGTGACGTCCACGGTCAGGGCATAGTCGCCGCTGAAATCCGTGCCGTCGCCGACCTGAAAACTGAGTTCGGTGGCATTGGTGCCGGCGACAAACCTGAGCTTTCCGTCAACAATGTCGGCAGATGAGATCACATCACCCGACAGAACGCCGGACCAAATGGAATCTTTAAGGTGATACAGATCACCGTCTGACGGCAGTGAGGTAATTTTGACGGCGGCCAGCGTATCACCGTTGGCATCGGAAAACGTGCCGAAATCATCGACACTTAAAACAAGCTCTGCCCCGGAAGCGAGGCTGATGTGGTCGTCCGTTGACGTCGGGGCAATATTGCCGACGGCCGGATTGGGATTGGAGGCATTGACATCCAGGGTAATCTGAAAGGTGTCGTCAATGGTTGCTCCGACCGAATCCTCCGCCGTGACAACGACCGAGAGGGGATCCGTCATCAAAGCGGCGAGATCCACTCCGGGTAGCGTGGTCAGCGTCCGTGTTGTTTCGTCGAAACACATCCAGGTCGCCGGATTGCCGTCATCGTACGGCTCGGTGAATGAGTCGGACAACGGCGTGCCATCCAACGTCACGGAATACGCCAGATCAAGACCTTCGGCATCGGTAAACGTGTCGGCGGGGATCTGGTAACTCCAGGTTCCCTGGCCGTTAAAGGTCTGATCACTGATCGCTGAATTCAACACCGGCACATCGTTCGTGCCAGTCAGGGTGATGGTCAATGTCTGGGTGACGGAGCCACCGTCGCTGTCGTAAACCTTGAATTCGAAGGTGTCCTCAGCGACGATTCCCTCGCCAAGGGCGTTAATGGCCTGGAAATTGTCCGGAGTATAGGTCCAGGCATTGGTGTCGGTATCCAGAGTCAGCGTGCCGTAGAACCCGTCTTTAGTAACGGTGGTATCCACGGTTGTACCACCGCGGATGGTAAAAGTGAGCGTACCGCCGTCCTCAACGACATCTTCCTGATCCGTGGCGCTAAGAGTGCCGGTGAGTGCCCCCGAGGCCACTTCGACCTTGCCTGCTTCAACGGCATCATCCCAGGTCGCCGTTTCCGTCAGGCTTGCCTCTCCGGGCGCACTGGTAAACTCGGGCAGGTCATTAATGGAATACACCTCGGTGCCGATTTGGACCGAGTTGTCAGAGACACCGGAGACCGACAGGTCGGTTTCCGTGTCACGCGTGTCAGCATTGGTGTAGCCGCCGGCATACTCATTGTCGGTCATGTAAATGGTCAGATCACCGGGCGTACCGTTCCAGTGTTCGGTGGGGACGAAACGCAGTTTCGCATCGTTGGGCAGAGCCAGGCCGTTATCCGCGGCAACGGTTCCGACGGCAAACCAGGTCACTCCGTCATCGGTGCTGTATTGCCAGGTACCTTGTTCAGGAGTCGATGCGTCGCCGACGATAATAATGCCACCCATGCTCGATCCCGCATCCGCATCGGTAAAGCGGGGTCCGACCAGATCAGTGACCGAAGCACCGTTGAGCGTGGACTGATCTTCGTTGATTCCGGCCAGGGTGACCGGGCTTGTTGACGCAAAATGCGGCGCATCATTGACCGCCGTGACATCGACGGTGGCGGTAACGGCGCTGTTGGAAAGCAGCCCATCGGTATCACGGGCCTTGACGGCAAAAGCATCCAGCGCCGTGCTGCCGTTTTCGATAGTGTTTTCATTGAGATCCGGGGTCCAGTAAGCATGATGCGTGGCATCAATCACATCGTTGGTACCGGGATTCCAGTTCGTCGCGCTACCGGCGTCGGTACCGATTTTAAGAGTCCCGCTTTTCACGGATGTGACAACGAACGCATCAACCTCACCTTCAACCAGGAGTGGGTCTCCCTCTTCCAAGGGGTCTTTGGGGTTGGGTTGCTGATCAGCCTCATCCCCTTGAGCAGCCAAATCCGCAAAAGTAATTTCAACTTGCGTGTCTTCATTCGTCGTATCCACGGGTGCCGCGAAAGCCGTGAATGTCGGTGCCGGGTTGGATGCTGCCTCTATTTGGGAAATAGTTTCTGAGATATCGGCAGTATCCAATGACGTAAAATAGGTGAACGTGACCGAGGCTCCGACTGCCAACGTGCCGAGTTTAAAGGTAATGGCGATGGCGGAGTCGGAATTGGTTGTGTAGCCTTTTGCCTGTTCTGGGGCGGCATACGGACTGGTATTTTTAAAACCAAAGTTACTGCCGTAGGCCCGGCTGTCAGAGGAGTAGAAAAGTATTTTCGCCGTAGCATTCGCGTCATTATAGTAGGCGTCTCCGGTCGCACTCACGGCCGAAACAACGGCCGCGCCATCACTGGCATACGTTTGTTCCACAGTATTGGTGGTTGAGTATGCGCCACCGTAATATTTGGTATTGTCAGGGTCAAAGGAACGCATGAAGCGAACATCGGTCATTGTGCTGCCGCTATTGTTAGTCAGCGTTACTTCCGTCTTGAAGAACTTGTCGTCTGTACTGAAACTGTGTACCTGGGTGACACCTAAAGCACTGTTCACCGTCGCGGAGAATGTTGCTTTCAAGTTGTTACCGCTCGACTGATTGGTCACCGAGTTGCCGCTGATCGTCCCGGTGTTCCCGTTAAGCTGGCTGAAGCTGGCGGTGGTACTGCCATCGTACCCTACGGCCCAGCGTTCTTCCGGCGTCCCCGGCAGGAAGTAGTCAATGGCCAGATTAGTACCAGAACCAAAACCGTCGGCATCGTTACTCATACCGATTTTTGTGCTGCCGGAGGTGCCGTAAAAGTCACCCGGCTTCGTACCGCTGGTTCCGAAAGAACCGACGGCACTGATACCGAGCTCGATATAATTACCGCCGATAAAAACCTCTCCACCGGAAGAGCCGCTATGGGCACCGGGAAGCGCCAGAGTGCCTTCATAGTCATTCAGTTGTTGGGCACTGATCGGTGCGGACGCTTCGATACTTCCCGTACTCGCTTCAAGATCCCAATCACCGCCGAGAAGAGCGGAACCGGTCAAATCGGTGGATGCCGCAATGTCGGCTCCGGTGGCATTGGCGAGCGCTGCAATGAAGCTCTCTCCCTCTTCTCCCGAAGCGACATCGCACCCATAGAGCAAAATATCCGCATCGCTGCTCAGGCTGTCGCGGATGGTGGTCAACGCCGCGCTATTGGTGCTGTCGGCAAGACTATCGAGTGTGAGACTGCCAGCGGAAAAGTCGAGACTGCCGGAACTACCGTGGCTGAGGATATGCAAAGCATCAACGGCGCTCTCACCATCAAGCCGTTGGGCTATCTGATCGAGAACCGGTGTTGTTTCATTCAGAATGACGATTTCGGTTCCCGGCGCCACGCCCGCCAACAAAGTATCTATTTCAGATAAACCGGCATCAATAAACAGGATCTGCGAACCAGAAATATTTTCCGTAGTCATACTTTTCCTCCAGTCAGACGAACGACGTTTTTATAAGATTGACAAAATCAGAAGCGAATACATAACCAGAATTATGAGAGACAGTGAGACCGTTTCCCGTCGCGATCACCTTAATGAGCGGCAAAGAACACAGCTTGATTTCTCTTTCTCAAAAAAGCCATTATAAGATGCGACTTACAAATTAGCGCATAAAGCTTATCTTAAGAGGCTACAAAAAACAGCTTACATTTTTCCTTCACAATCTTACAAAATCTTACAAAATCTTACATAATTAAAAAAAATAACACATGGGAAAAAGGCACAGTAAATGAGTTCATCATCCGAGAAAACACGAGAGATAAAATCAGAGCGACAAACAAATCCCTCTATAATTACAATATATTGTCGACTGAACAGATCGCATAATTACATTTTTTTCTATCGATGGCGGTCAGTAAGCCCGCTATTCAAGAGACCCCTTTTCCTCTTTCGAGACGCAGCATAAAACACATCACTCATGGTGTCATGCCATAAGTGGCGATCTTGAAGCTCACGCAAAAAATACAAAAAAAGTATGGCATTCCGAAAATTGGCACAGCGATAATTAATACAATTAATTCATTAGTAAAAACAGCCCAACCTTTTACACCCGGCACATTTTCCGCTCAGGTGCAGATATCAATCAAGGAAGGGTTTATTTTTATTTCGGGAGATAGCCCAAGGGGTGGCGGGCTGTCGAAAAAAGCCAGTGGAGCCTATGGTCGGGCGACCAATCTAAAGGGCGTGTTTTCACAAGTGCGTGATGTTGTCAGCAAGATAACAATCATACTTTCGGCGTGGTTCATTGAAAAGACCTTGGATGAAACGTTTTCAAGCCCCTGTTAGTCGTAACGGCAATGAGAGCTGAAACGATAGCCTAAGGCATGAACGGTTTTTATCGGCATGAAGCCCGTCGCGGATTTAATTTTTTTGCGCAGGCGGGCCACCAAGGTATCCAGAGCCCGGCCACCATAAGGACCTTCGAGGGGGTAACTAAGTTGTTGCAGCAGATGCGTCCTCGTCACGGTTTCACCGTTGACGGCAACCAGCTCCTGCAAAAAAGTCAACTCCTTGCCGGTGACGTCAATCTGTTGTTTCTGGGGTCCCACCAGAGTCCAGTCCTGGCAATGCAGGCACCATGATTCTTCAAGCAGCACGGCAGATTCCACTCTGGTAGCTAGACGACTCAATAAATTGCGGATCGCTGCAACCAACTCAGCCATTTCAACCGGTTTGACAAAATAATAGTCAGCACCACAATGATAGCCACGTATTTTTTGCGCTGTCCCTCCCTGAGCGGTCAAAATAATGATCCCCAATCCAATGTGACGACGAAGGTGTTCTACGAGTTCAAAGCCATCACCATCGGGCAACCCTAGATCCACAATCGCCAAATCGAACGTTTCACTAGAGAGTTTTTTATAAAACTCCAAGGCATTAGCGGCACCAACGGCGTTAAACTGTTTGATGTGCAGGTACTCGAGCACACTTTCCAGCAAATCTGGATCATCTTCGACAACGATAATTTTTCCATAAACCATGCCACGACTCCGAGAAAGTCGAAATGAAATCACAACGCAGACTTAAACTATAGGTAAAAACAGTGACTCAAATCAAGTTATCTGACACATTAAAAAAACAAAACCATTTTAGCCGGATGTTGAAAAAGTCCCGTCCGGGGATTTTTTAACGACGCAAGTCGAAAATACGATTTCCGTCTTGCTCACAAAATCAAGGACTTGAAAACCTGTCCTTGATTTTGATCGCCCGTCCATGGGCTCCACAGTCTGTTTTTTAACAGCCTGTTAGATGTTACAAATCTCACTAAACTTACGCCAGCTGTCAAACCTCACGGAAAAGTGACGTGTTCCGAGAGTCTATCAGGAGCAGCGGCAGTCGCACCCTTGCTCTCACCCGGTCCGGCTTGAGGATTACCATGGAGACATCACCATGGTGACGGGTTACAATCTGTGGAACAAGATGAAGACCGATGCCGGTTCCATGGATACCTCTTGAATTACCCCCCCCCAGGGCATTGCGGTCCAGCAGACCATGAGTTGATTGCAGTCTGTCCGGCACGATGCTATTGATCACATCAATTTGCACCACCTTGTCGTCCATCATAGCTTCAAGAAGGATTTCGCCCTCTCCCGTTCCGGACTTGACGGCATTATCAAGCAAATTAAACAACGCCGTTTCCAGCAGGTTACGGTCTCCCAAAACACGGATGTCCGGGGACACATCGACAGAAAAAACGAAACGGCTATCTCCCCACAGTTTTGTCACTTTTTGGTGTAGTCGCCGCAAGAAGTCTTCCAGTGGAATCTGTTCACTGGTAAAACGGACAATCTTGTTTTCAGAATCGCCAATGGGGTTCTGTATTCATGGGAAATCATATCAATAAATCCAGATTGATTCTCCCTGGCTTGTTGCTCAATTTGCAGTGATTCCTCAAGTTGTGCGCTCTTCAGCTGTAAATCACCAGTCTTTTCTTTTACTTGCTTCTTGGCGTTTTCTTCACCTTCCCTATGATTCTTTAAAAAACCGGAAATGGACCTGAAATCTGTGTCGCGAAGGCGCAAGACATCTTTCAAACAGAGATTTGCGGAAGGGTCTGAATACAGTACAAGTTTTCCCGCCAGGTTGATGTCATGGCGGGAGTCAGCGACGAGAATAGCGGCAAAAGCGGAGGACGAAAACAAGCCCAGCACAAGAAGGAAAAGGACGACACCTGAGCATTTTTTATGCATAAAGGCCCCCTTCTCTACGCGCGTTGCATGGCCATGATCGTAAGGACGTACCTCTCAAAAGCATCCTTCACTCAGAGCGACGCATCCAGGCCATTCCCTCCGGCAACAGCGTAGTCAAGCTGGACCCGTGCCAGCTGCCACGCCGCCTTAGAGTCGATGAGCTGATCTCCGCACGGGTCAGACGCAATTCAGAATCAAGCAGATCATCCAGGGAAATAACCCCCAACTCCGCTGAGCGGCTGGCCACTTCATACGCGGCTCGAGCCGCGGACAAAGCATCTTGACCGTTATCAATGCGCGCCCTGGCTTCATGGAGCTGCTGGTAACGGGTCTCAACTTCGTTGACAATCGCATGGCGTTGATAGGCCAGTCTCTGCGTCAAACGGTCAATGGTCACCTTTTGCTTACGCCACGCGTAGTAGTTTTTCCCCCCCTGAAAGGGCCTCATAGTCACGTTGAGGCTGATACTGTAGTAATCGCGTTCATCGTCGTTATACTGTTCCGTGTCGTAATCGCGCTGATAATCGGTCCAAGACGCTTCCAGTTGCGCCTGAGGGAGATTTCTGGCCATAATTCTATTGCGGTCCAGACGGGACAGTTCCACATCCAGTTGGGCCGCGGCCAGTTCAGGACGCTTTTGCAATGCCTGTTCAATGCAGACCGCCAACGGTGCGCAAGTAAAGGTATCGGGTCGATCAAAACTTCCGATCAGCTCAAAATCCTCTTTGGGGGAAAACGCCAGCCATTGGCGCATCCGCGCTTTGGCGACGGCTTTTTCCGCTTCTGAGCGAATGAGTTCATGGCGGGCATTGGAAAGCTCAACTTCGGTTTCGAGAAGATGCAGACGAGGGACCAACTCCTGCTCAACCCAAGCCGTTGCAATTTCTTTCTGGCTCTCTAAACGATTTACGGACGCCCGCCACTGCTCGGAGCGTTGGCTTGCCTGCAGATATTCATAAAAACTGGTCCTGATCTCCCTCGTACGCTGCAATAGAATGGCATTAAGCTCCTGTTGACGATAATCACGAAACGTCCTCGCATGCTTAACTCCGGCAACACCGGATAGACCGCTGAATAGAGGTTGAGTCAGTCGGCAACTGAAACTGTCGCTATCCTGATCGAGATAGTCGTTATCCGTCTCGTTGGAGGAATCGTTATTCAGCTGATTGTAACGATATTCAAGACTCAACGTCGGCAGGAATTCTCCCCAAGCTTCCTTAATGGCAATGTCCGCCTCTTCATGGGACAACATATAGGAGCGAATTTCAGGGTTCTGACTCAGGCCAAGCTGCAGGCACTGCTCCAGAGAAAGGTTCTGCGCAAAGAGTTCTCCGCACATAAAGTGTCCAAGGATCAATCCGAACACCACCATTTTCAAAAAAAACATTTTCGTCATCGGCTTCATCTCTTAGGTCGGGTTCCTAGTTTTAGAACACACTCAATTTTGTCATTGGAAAGACCACCTGTAGGAGCGAATTTATTCGCGAATTGTTCAGGCATTGATCCTTTTCATGATGGAAATTCGCGGCTGAAGCCGCTCCTACCATGGACAAGTTCAAGTTTAAACGATTCCGTAGTAAACTCGAGACCGCCTCCAAGCCCTACCTGGGCGGTCCCAGATATTTACGGACCATGAAACGGTGGCGGTTTGCACCGCAAAAGACTGGGACAGCCCCCGTGCGGGGACAGTCCCAGTCTTGCTGCTCTTTCCCTTAAACTAGCGCCATCCGTGCAGCATCACTAAATTTTCGGGTCCGGCTCCGCCGCACCATTTCTACGGCGTAAACGGCATGATGTTGTGCCATCCTCATGCCCTTCACACAAATTTTCAGCAGTGACGGAGCACTAGTTTTCACGCAACGCCCGTTCAAAGTTGAGCTTAAGGGGTTCAAGAAGATAATCCAGCACCGTGCGTGGTTCGGTACGGATAAAAACTGCCGCTGGCATTCCGGCTGTCAGATAGAGATCATTTTCATGCAACATCTTTTTTTCAAGTTCAACATGAGCAATATAGGCGGGTTGTTCACCGTAGGGCGTCTGGCGCATCAAGCGGTCCGCAGAAATATAGACAACAGTTCCTTTGATCTTCGGCGTCGTGCGCTGGTTGAAGGCCAGCAGTTGGACATCGGCCGGTTGTCCTTTATACAGGTGGGTGATGTCCTTGACCATGATCGGACATTCAATGATCAAGGGTGTGTCCTTGGGCACAAGATCCAACAACGGCTGGCCGGGGCTGATCACTCCACCTTCAGAATGAACCTGTAACGCCACAACTTCTCCAGTAACCGGAGCTGTGACGGTCAGACGTTGGCGGGCATCGATCAGCGGAACGAGTTGCTGCTGAAGATCAAAGAGCCGTTGGCGAATTTCAGCCTGCCGACTGCTGGCCTGTTGCTGGTACGTGGTCTGTAAACCACTGATTCGCAATTCGAATTCAGCTATCTTTTCACGAAGTTCCGCCTGGGAGCCGCGCACCTGTGCCTGTTGCCCTTGGTGTTCGGCAACCGCACGACGCAATTCGAGAATCCGGGTTTTATCAATATAATGGTCTTGATACAAAATCAGTTTGGCATCGAGCTCTTCTTGCAAGGTAGCGACAATCTTTTCTTCCGCCTGGCGACGGGCCTCAAGACTGAGATCCTGTTGATAAAGCTGATCGATCTGCTTGCGCAACAAACCGATCTGGGTCAGCAATGATTGTCGCCCATTGACGAAAACCTTTTCCTCACTCTCTTTGAGTTCAGCATATTTTTCAATGGCGATGCCCTCTTCACAGGCAGGCCAAACTACCTTTTCAGCCAGATCTTTTTCCGCCTGCAGACGCGCCTGGGTCAGCAAGGCGGACATAATCTGCAGCTTTAATTGATCCGTTGCCGAGACAATACGGGAGCTGTCCAACACAATGAGGGGTTGACCGGCGTCAACCCGGTCACCGTTACGAACCAGGATTGAACGAACAATCCCCCCTTCCAGATGCTGAACCGTTTTCCGTTCACTGTCGACACGCACTTCACCGGAAGCAATGACGGCGCCACTAATTTGTGCCAAGCTGATCCACAATCCTCCACAACCGAAAAACAGGATGATCACCAGCAGCCCGGCAGTGATTAATCGTCTGCGATCAGTAAAATGAATATCCAGTTGCGGGGCCGGAGCTTGCTCATCGCCGAGTTTTTCATAATCTTCTTCGCTGATCTGGGTCCGAAAAAAACGGTCCCACCATTTGCCCTCAGCAGGTTTTTTCCGCGGTTGGTCTTGCTCCCTGTTCTCTTCTTGCTCAGACATGTAAGATTTCCTTATTTTGTCGGGACAACAAAGCATTCCCCTCAATATTTCGAATCATGGCGCAACCCGGCCCTCTGGACGCTGCGTATTCTGAGCCTCCATGAGTTTGGCAAAAACCGCGTCACGCGGACCGAACAAAGCGATCTGGCCGCCTTTCAGCATCAGAATTTTATCCATCCCGGACAAAAGCGTCGGCTTATGGGACACGACAATCACGGTGACACCATCGCTTTTCAACGCGGCGAACGCCCGCACCAACGCCGCTTCTCCTTCTTCATCAAGATTGGCATTGGGTTCATCAAGGATAACCAAACGTGGATCTCCATAAAGTGCTCGTGCCAAGCCGATACGTTGACGTTGACCGCCCGACAGCACCGCGCCGCCTTCGCCAACAGGGGTATCATAGCCGAGAGGGAAATTGAGAATCATTTCATGAACACCGGCCCGGCGGGCTGCGGTGATCACTTTTTCAGAATCGACGTTGCCAAGGCGGGCAATATTTTCGGCAACAGTGCCGCTGAACAATTCAACATCTTGCGACAGATAGCCCAGCCAGGGGCCCAACGCCTGTGGGTCCCAAGTATAGATATCCGCCCCGTCGAGACGCACGGTGCCGTGCTGCGGTCGCCAAAGGCCCAGCAGCAACCGGCAGAGAGTTGACTTGCCTGCACCGGAAGGGCCGATCAAGCCCATGGATTCTCCGGCGTTAAGCGAAAAATGAATATCTCGTAAAATAGGGACAAGCCCCACGGCAAACGAAACATGTTCCGCTTGGAGGTTGCCCTGCGGTGGAGGAAGTTCCATGGTTTCTCGTTTATCAAGATCCGACAGCAGGGCGTCCAGTCGGCTCCAGGCACCGCGGGCTTCAATCATGCTCTTCCATGAACTGATTCCCATCTGCACGGGAGCCAGTGCCTTGCCCATGATAATGGAAGATGCGATCATGCACCCTGCTGTGGCTTCCCCCTTTAGGGTCAGCCAGGCACCGACACCGTAAATAAACACTTGCATCGACTGCCGCAGCCAGCTCGACAGTGATTGGATCAGGCCGGACTGCCGACTCGCTTCCGTCTGCAATTTTGTCACACTGTCATTAAACCCCTGTCACTTTTGCGTCGCCGCTTCCACCATTCCCAAACAGCCCACGGTATGGGCATTGCGCCGTGCAATGTCGACAAATTTCATGGCAAAACCATTGACCGTATTGGCCGTATCCAATGGCTTACGGGTCATCCGCTCATTGAGCACGGCAAACACTATGAGCAGCACCGCGCCAGCGGTGGCCACCAGCCCCAACAGCGGGTGCAGCAGATAGATTACCGCCAGAAAAATCGGTGACCATGGGATATCGAACAAGGTAAAAATGGCACTACCGGCAAAAAAATTGCGTAGCAGATTGACATCCCTCAGCGAGGCTTGTTGGGTGGAGGGTTGCGCATGAACCGATTGCTTAATCAACTGATCGAGAACCGTGGCACTGAGGCACTGATCAACTTCAACGCCACAGCGCACCAGCAAACGGGAACGGATAAATTCCAGAGTCGCCATAACAATCAAGGAAACCACGGCCGCCAAGGTCAGCGCATAAAGTGTCGGCAAACTGTAACTGGCGAGGACCCGGTCATAAATCTGCAACATGTATAATGGAAAGGTCAGTTGCAATACATTGATAAACAGACTGAACAGAGCGCCGTAAACCAGATAGGGGCGCCATTGCCTAAAAAACTCTTTCATCATCATTCCTTTGGTGAGACCAACAGCAAAAACTACCTAGCAGGCTGTTGAAAAACAGCCTATGGAGCCCATGGACGGGCGACCAAAATCAAGGATATGTTTTCAAGTGCTTGATTTTGTAAGCAAGACGGAAATCGCATTTTCGGCTTGCGTCGTTGAAAAGGCCCCGGATGGGACTTTTTCAACACCCTGCTAGTGCTCTGTCAATGCTAAAAATTCGTATTGTCAGAACACGAGTACTTGAACACACTCAATTTTGTCATCGGAGTGACCACCTGTAGAAGCGAATTTCTTCGCGCATTGTTCTGGTCATTGATCCTTATCATGATGGGAATTCGCGGCTGACGCCGCTCCTACAATCTACAATTTCAATTAGGCTGAAGTCCTAGTTTCCATCTGAAAAGCCGAGGACGTTGCCAACAAAGTCTCCCGTGTTGCCATTGGATATGTGAGCATAGATTAGATTCCGACGTGAATATGCGCCATTCTGGCGTCCCCCCTTGGCCAGCTCAATTTGCTCCAAGTGCACCGGTTCGGGCCGAAGCGACGTCAAGGCCGAGATGTTGGACTCAATGCCGGCACGAAAGTTTCTCAGTCGCTTGTCAACCCAGTTGCTCTTGGTCATACCGAGAACTCCCATGCCGCAGCGCAGGGAGAAGACGGCGTCCTTGACCTGATATTTTTTGGCCAAGGTCAGTTTTCTCTTAGAACGCGAAGCTGCCGTCAGCGCTGATCTGGCACGGCATGCTGTCATAAGTTTGCTCGTTCCATTCAAGAAGTTCGCTGTACTGTGCGTTCTCCGCAGTCATGCCGAAACGGCCGGTATCCTCTCTGCGGCCTTAAAGCAGATCATGGTAAGCGACATCAAGAATCTTGGGAGTCTGATCCAGAATCAACGAAAGGATGCGCAACTCTTTGGCAATAGCGCTGGAATGCATCAGCACGTAGATAGACATTTGTCGATTGATTTTTTGCCGCATGAATTGCTCCCGGCACAACGAAAGCTAGCAAATTCAATATGTTATTGTTTCAATGTGACACACTAGAGTTGAAAAAATCAAGGCAAAAAAATTGAAATCATGTGGTAGTTTCAATGTCTTATGGTTTCTGGATAAAAACTACCTATCAGGCTGTTGAAAAACAGCCTGTGGAGCCCATGGACGGGCGACCAAAATCAAGGACAGATTTCCAAGTCCTTGATTTTGTAAGCGAGACGGAAATCGCATTTTCGGTTTGCGTCATTGAAAAGGCCCCGGATGGGATTTTTCAACATCCTGCTATGGGCGAAAGATCAGAATCAAGGTCAATTTTTCACATGCTTGATTTTGTCAGAAGGACGGACATCTCATTTTAGCTTGCCGTTTAAAAGGCCGCATAGAACTTTGTAAACATCCAGTTATAATGCCGGCAACACATCCAGCATCATCCCATCCGAAGAACCGTTTAATTGAAAACCAACAACGTCTTGCTCGCTGGTAAAACGCACATAGCTAGCACCACTGATATCCTCGGCAAAAAGATCTTGCGCGACTCCGACTGTTTTTTCATGTCCTTCAAGCCGCAAGATCTCATTTGCCAGCAACACACCAGAATCGTTATAAGCAAAGAGCGTTATCTCGGCTGGAGTAGAGGCCGTATTGACAAAAGAAATTCCAGTCCAGCCGTCGTCTTCCAGCTTGGGAAAAATTCCATTACGGGTCGCAATATTGACACATCCATAGCCAGCCAGTTGCCAGCCATTATGGGTACCAAACAGCTCAACCCCGGTCAGCCCATTATCGGAAGCCAGACTGAACCAGGCGGTCTGCTCCGGCATATCCAGAGCCTTAGCTGTTCCGAGGTACTTTTCTCCGGGCAGTAACGTAATGGTGGTCGGAGCGAGCGCTGTTCCGTCTTGCGCATAGGGTCGTACCGCCACATCCGTTGCTGTTTTTGAGTAATTGCAAGCGGCAATACCTGTCCACCAATTTTCATCACAGGCCACATGCGGATAGTACAAGGTGGGTGCGGAGTCCGAAAAAAGCAGATTGCCGCTGAGTTGACTACCTCCGCCAAACAGCTGAAGGCCGACAACCCCTTCGGCCTGTTTAAGAACAGCCCATTGTTTATCCGGCTGGGCCTGATCGGAAAACAGCGAGCGAATCGTGAATGCCCTATGCCCTCCAGCCGGCAATAAGATGGTTTTGCTTTCGCTGTTGTCAAA
Source organism: uncultured Desulfuromonas sp. (assembly GCF_963678835.1). Classification (NCBI taxonomy): domain Bacteria; kingdom Pseudomonadati; phylum Thermodesulfobacteriota; class Desulfuromonadia; order Desulfuromonadales; family Desulfuromonadaceae; genus Desulfuromonas; species uncultured Desulfuromonas sp. Next base: position 2,044,026 of record NZ_OY787469.1, on the reverse strand, counting down.
CTCCAATGTCAGGGTTTTGTCCAGCTCAGTCGTATTCACCAGTGCCAGACCGGTCCACCAATACGCATCAGAGGCAATATGCGGAATCACGAGTTCCTGTTGAGTCCCAGTGGCCACCGCAGGAATGGATACACGATATTTCCCGTCTTTATAAAACTTGAGATATCCCGTCACATCTGTCGAGGTCGAGTAAAGGACACATTGGCGAATCAATGGTGCCTCGTCATAGACACAGCTAATGAGAAGCTCATTCCGACTGTTGGCTAACAATTCATAGTCGCGTTCCTCGGCAACCTCCTCACCTTCATCATCGAGAGCCAGTAAGCGGATGCTAGCGGTGTCATCACCACTGTTAATAAAACAAATTTCCGATTCCCAACCGCCTGTCGTATCAACATGGGGGAAATAAAGAGGTTTCTCCGCCTGGAGTGTCTCACCGCCGTTCATGGTCATAAATGTCATAGCCACATGAGACATGGGCCCGGAATCGGTCACATAACTGCTTCCCCACCGTAGCGAGCCCTGACCGTAATAACCATCTTCATCCCAGGTATCTTTGACATAGACAGTGTCGGGAAAGGCATAACCGTATGCCATCATGACATGACCGTCCAGATGCAGTAAAGCCGGACGACCGGCATCAATCTCTCGGCAAAAGTCATCAAACGTACAGCCACCGCTTACATACCCATCAATGTAGCCGTTTGACAACGTTGCAACGTCATAGCCCTGACGCCATATCCATTCGGCGATGCCGTAAATAGAGCTGTTCTCTTCCAGATCGTAGAGTTGAATTTCTTCGAGGGTGAACAGATCTCCAGACTGCCAATACCAGAAACTGCTGCTGCCATCACTGTTCTCAGCGGAATCCTTACTTGTTTCCATGAAATCCGCCAGGCAGTTATCTTCATGCCCACCGGGATTAGGATCATCACCATAATGATTATAAGCAACGTAGTAATCCTCGATATGTTCCGGGCTGGCAATCACGTCATGTACAATATAATCAGAGCCCGAAAACGTCTCCAACTCTGCAATCCCGCCGGGGATCAGATTGCTGTAGCCAGCTTCATCGTAACCATTGCGATCATAGAATCCCAATAACATTCCAGCTGCAGTCGGTGCACAGCCGTAATACCACTCATAGTTCGGTGCCTCAGAAAGTTTTACTTTACGGGGCTCACGCACAGCAATTCGTCCATCAGGCGCCTGATAGTAAAGCTTCTTGATTATCTTATCTTCGTAGATCTTGATTAACTGCCCTGGCTTAGAACGAAAATTGCGCACGAGGATCTTACCGTCATCCGTTTTATAATAAAATATATGTCCCTGCCGCTGGACTAACTCAAAAGCAAATGTAGGTGTCGGGATAAGAATGACACTTATAATTATTAAAAAAGCTTGTTGTATTCTTCTCATACATCAACCCTACATAATTTTGATTCAGTCGGAATTGGAAAAACAGCCCTGCTGAGTTAAAGTTTCCTTCCGCCTTTTTCGATTTCTTGCTTCTCGTTCTTTGAATATCAGTCTCACCGCCCTCCAGTCTGACTTTTGGAGCCACGTAGCCCACAGTACGATGGAACGGCTACATAAACAGGCAGCGCAGGTATTGGCTGGCGTTTTTGGAATTAACGATGGCATAACAACGATGCAATCGTAGCCTTGCCGCGTTATCGCGACCGCTATCAGCCAGGTCGATCTCAATAGAGTTTTTGTGCACATCAAGACCAACAAAAAGTGATAGTTTTTGCCAGGATCTGTCTCCTTGGTTGTGACTCCAGCATAAGCCAGCAAGGAGCAGGTCTTTTTTAGCTGTCAGTCGTGATGGCTACAAGCCATCAGCAAGACATTTCAGCGCAGCAAAGGAGTTTTTCGAATTCTTCATCATACTGCTCAGCCATTTTGCTCCAATCATATCCGGCCACGTGCGCGCGAAAAGAACTGGCCGGACGCAAAGAGTAATTTTTGCATATTACCGCCAATTTGTCGGCAAAATCTTCGTTGTTGCGATAATACACATCAGCGCATTCTACCGGTGACACATGCTCAGGATAGGCCAGACGTTGCGGCAATAATGGCAAACAACCGCAATACAACGCCTCAACCACACTGATGCCAAAAAAATCGTGGATTGATGTGACCGGCAGAATATCCGCTTGCCACAACCATGCAACGTAGTCGGCATAGCGATCTGTATATCCCCAATGGACAATGTGTGAGGCCAGACGTTGTTGCGCCTCGCTAAAAATTGCCGGCTGCTTACGGTAGGACTCACCAAGCACCGCCAACTCAAATTCAATACCTCGGTCTTCAAGAACAAACAACGCCTGAAAAAATTCTTCCGGGTTTTTATCGTATTCCCAGCGATGGTTCCACAGGATCAAAGGTACACCATTCTCTGCTCGTCGTTGACAACTCTCAGGTTGCAACAAATCAAGTTTTTTCAGATCCAACCCCAATGGCAACGTGCGGCTTTTTTCAGCGATCATCGGCACGGTATCCAATTCGCGACAATCGGGAAATGTCTTCAAAAACTTCGGTAACTCGGCAAGGAAATCCTGACGATGGTAGTCAGAATTGAAATAGACGCGGTCCGCGCTCAACGCCGAAGTGAAATTGATGAAACAGTAATGGGCATCCCGTTGCAAAGCGGGATCGCTATCATCAGGAGACCAGGGATAGCTCAGTTGGTTTTCATGACAATACAGAGCGCAAGGCAGCGTGGCGGTCACAGCCCGCGTCAACGAAAGAAAGGTGCTCACATCGAGCATATCCGTAGCCAGAATCAGATCAGGGCGCAATCCCTGATCGAGAAACTCTCGTGCCAGGGTCACGGCCCCGCCATGCATCCGCCACTTCCAGTAGCGCCCCTCCAGACCAAGGATTGTCACCTCGTGGCAGCTATGCGCCGCATACTGCCTGGCCCAAGCGGCGTGTGATCCGGTCATAAAAGGTTCAATCAAAACAATGTGCATCGTTCCCCAAGCTCCTATTTGTGAAATCGGGGCACTATAACACAAAAGAAGGCCGCTTCTTCGGAAGCGGCCTTCAGACTGTTGACAAACAGGCTCCCCGAGCCCAAGGACGGGCGAGCCAAAAACAAGGAGAGGTTTAACTCCTTGTTTTTGTAAGTGAAGCAAAACCGCGTTTTTGCGAAACGGCCATGACAAAGTCCCTGGATGGACTTTGTCATCAAACTGAAGGCCGCTTCTTCGGAAGCGGCCTTCTTTTGCAGGTGGTTGAAAAAACAGCCTGTGGAGCCCATGGGCGGGCGAGCAAAATCAAGGGCAGGTTTCCAAGCCCTTGATTTTGTAAGCAAGACGGAAATCGCATTTTCGGTTTGCGTCATTAAAAAGGTCACGAATGGGCCATTTTCAACATCCTGCTAGATCACTGTTTCACGGAGTTTTTTTCTTTAACACCATCGGTCCCAGCGCATGTTCAATCGCCCTGTTGATCGCGGGATTCCGGCTGAATGCTAAAATATTTCTGAGGACAGCCCGACGTAGTCCCACCGTATTGCCGTGAACAACATGATTGCACCAGCCATTGACGGAGGCGACCACAGTTTCCGGCGAAGCATTGCCAGTTTCCACCTCTGACAACAGCTTCCGCAATTTACGGGCGTAGGCAATCTCTTTGCGTCGCTTCAAGCGACGTTTGTGTGGATACACGACAAACCCCAGAAACGGCATTCCTTCGCGCACCGGTCGCACCTGGGCCGAGCGCTCATGCACGGTCAGGCGCAGGTCCGCCAGTCGGGTCATGACCTCTTTTTTCCACAGCCACAGCTCTTTTTTATCATTACTGAACAGCAGCATATCATCCACGTAGCGCACATAGCCGGGGCAACGCAGCTCACGTTTGACGAAATGGTCAAAAGGATCCAGGTAACAGTTGGCCCAGAACTGCGAAGTCAGGTTACCGATGGGCAGACCACGCGCTCGCTCCACGGCCAACAGATCATCGCCGGAAAACCAGCGCATGGTGTATTCTCCATCCAATACGCCGCGCCCGCTTTCGAGAATGAGGTCAATCAGTTTCAGAACGTTTTTATCCTTAATCTGTCGCGCCAGAACAGCACGCAAAAGAGCATGGTCAATGGAGGGAAAATACTGTTGCAGATCCAGCGTAAGTACATAGGGGAATTGGCGGGCATAGTGCTGGGCGCGATCCAGTGCACGGTGGTTGCCCTTACCGACCCGGTTGGCGAAACTGTCGGTAACAAAGCGCCGTTCAAAGAGGGGCTCAATGACATGGCACAAGGCATGGTGTACCACCCGGTCGCGAAAAGGAGCAGCGCTGATCAGCCGACGTTTGGGATCGTGGATATAAAAGCTGTGGTAGGAGCCGGGGCAGTAGGTTTGGCTGTGCAGCTCTTCGCCCAATTGCACCAGATTATCTTCCAAACGATATTCAAAATGGGCGACAGGCGCGGTGCCGCGTTTGCCTTTTGCAGCCTTACGCCAGGCAAGCAGCAGATTATCCCACCGGCAAATACGGCTGTAGAGATCATCAGAGTTCATCGGCACGCTTACGCGTTTCCGGGGAGGGGTAACCCCTCCCCGGCCCCCACCCCACCAGAAACCAAAAGTCCAAAATCTTTACCGGGAGCGACCACAATACGAAACCCAAGGTTGGTGTACCTGAAGTTCGCAAGGCGCCTGAAGCGCGCGACGCAACGCAGATACTCTGCATAATCGAAGAAACCGCCGCCGCGCAAAACCCGGGCGCGATCTTTTGCAGCCTCCACATGCTCTCTCTCCTCTTCAAAGTCCCGATACGGATAAGGGTACGGGCTGTTGATTTCATCTTTGTACAGGCTCAAAGTCCACTCCCAGACATTGCCGACCATATCCAACGCCTGGCAGGGGCTTTTTCCCTTTGGAAAGCAACCGACCGGAGAGGTCCCACGGATACCGGTATCAGGGCAATTGGCATGTTCCGCCAGGGGCCCATCATCACCCCAGGGGTAACGGCGCGGGTCAAAACAACCTGTTGCCGCACGCAACGGCTGCAATACATTGATCGCACACGGTTCCGGATAGGGCTGATCAAGGCTTCCGCCACGCGCCGCCTTTTCCCATTCCGCCTCGCTCGGCAGTCGTACCTCGTAGCCCTCGGGCAGCCTGGTTTGCCATTGTTCCTGCAACCAGCCGCAAAAATAGCGCGCATCCCTTATTGAAACCCAAACAACCGGATGGTTAGCGATGCCTGCAAGGCTATTCCTGTCTTGCGGCTGATAGCCGGAGGCCTGACAAAACGCCCGGAACTGCTCCACGGTGATGGGATATTGACCGATCCAGTAGGGCTTTTCAATGGTATGCTCATGGCGTTTGAAGTCGCCGTCAGCATCATCGCCCATCAGGAACGGCCCTTGCGGCACCGAGCAAAAACGGATATCCGGCAGGCCCTTGCCGTCACAGCCGACACCGGGGCGCGGGTCACCCAGCATGGCAAGTGCGTTAGCGGCGGCAACGCGCTGCGTAATCGTCAAATCCGATTCAATAGCGCAAGACAATCCTTTCCTAACCGCTTCAAAGGCATTTTTATAATTACCGAATCTATCCGCTTTCGTGTCACTCGCTACTTTTTTATAAGCAGATTCATGTACAACTTCCGCAATCAGGAGTCCAACTTCGATATTTTCCGTTGTGATTGTTCTCGGAAACAAGTTCTCTATGATCCTGGTCACATGCTCAGGCTTGCCGATGGCAGCACCAAGTTTTAGAACTTCCCGCCACCAATCCTGATCTTGGGTAATTTTCTCACAAAGCAGGTCAACTCCGCCATCAACCTCATTTATCAACCTCCAGGCCGCCAGATATTCCTGAAAGCTTTTGTGAAAGAATGAGAAAATGCAGTTCTCTCCGTTCTCTTTTTGGCTTAAAATGCCTGCCCGCTGTTCGAAATACTCCAGAGCCTTTTCTGCGACATACCAGGCATCGGTGATCCTTTCCTTCGCCATTGATTCAGCCAATGTCGCCAAAAAAGTCCTCTTCTCAATGTCCGCGCTTTTCCCTGTTCGTTCCTTGCTATCTGCCCCTTGACGCTCATGTGCCTCAAGGGCAACAACAGCTAAGCTCTTCTCTAGGCAACTTAAGGACACGTCCAACGGCAAGACATGCTCCGCATCGACCTCCTTACGAGTTCTCGCCAGCAGACGGTTCTGCCATTTCGCCAGCAACAATTTGATAATACGCTGATACAGCTCCGCCCTACCCTCAGGAAGGGGCTCCGTGCCGTCTACAAAGATCATTAGGGTCAGTAAAAGGGGGCTTTGTGCCAAATCCAGTAAATGTTTATTATTCCAAATTGTTTGACACAGAAAGCTGGATTTAGCCTCAATTTCTTGACACGGCAAGCATCTTTCCTGCCCGATAATCGGATAATAGTTGCCGACGAACTCAGAAATTTGATCTGGATTGAGGGGCGCGAGATTGAAGACGGGAAATAGTTTTTTATCCAGCCGCCAAGGGCTATGTTCCCTGTAGGCATAGGTTCGGCAGGTAACAACGATTTTGACGTTGTGCAACGGCTCGGAAAACGCTTCGATAGCAGAAACAATTGCCGTTCTTTTTTTCTGGTCAGACTCGCTCACTTCATCAAGTCCGTCAAAAAATACGACACCGCCCTGTTGCCAAAGGGTATTACGGATCACATCAAAAACTTCCGGCATCCCCCATTCCTTAAGCAAACGCTCTCTGATATAGTCCCATACATCACCGGCACAGCCTTTTTCCCCACCGTTCAAAAAAGTCGCAAATTCACGTAGCACAATCCTGACGGGTAATCCTGCGCCCTCTGAGTTCCAACCCGGCAACTGTTCTCGATCAAAAGGCTGGCCAGACTGAACAAGCGCCAATTGGGTTGCAGCGTGATCCACCAAGGTACTTTTTCCGAACCCCGGGTCACCGAGTATAACAAGGCGGGGGAGAACTCCCATGGCCTCCAGTGCCGTTATAGGAACAACGTCATCTCTGGATTTGTTTGTCTCTTTTTCAGGCGCTATCAAAGCTTGTTCGAGAGACTCATTTTTCCCTCGAACAATGTGGGCCAGATGCATTTTTGTGAAAACATCGCAAAGCGGTATCATGGGAACAGCGTCCAACGTATCAACAATAACCGGCAAATCTTCTAGTTTATTACAACGGGCTATGAGGGTTGCCAAATATCGCTCTAGCTGTCCATTCGTTTCATTCCGATCCTGTTCTGCGCTGATTTCAAGCAACGCTTTTCCAATGTCGCAGCTTAAGGTGTCCGCCAACTTTTGTGGGTGCTGACGAAGTTCATCAAGAACATCTTGAACAAGATCCCCTAGCCGCTCCTGCCCCTGCAACCCTGCTTGGAGATAGCGCGTTTGTAAAACAAGCTGATACGTATTAATCGTTTCCTGCAGCTCAGAGTGCTGGAGCATGGCCGTAACAAAAGAGTCAGCGATCAATTCCATTCCTCTGCGAAACGTGAAGCCTTGAAGTGTCTCAATATCACCGCCATGTTCGCAAAATATCTCTTCAAGCAATGCAAGGTCCGGCTCTTCATTCTGCAATAACAGGCTGAACTGTTGTCCGACATCTTTATCTTTGAAAAAGACCTCAAGGATACCCAGCTCATCTTGACCGGTCTCCTGCCATAAAGGGAGAACAATCCTCAAGCTGGCTTTCATACATTCTTCAAGAGCTTTTCGTTGCCTGTTTTTCTCTTCGCTGCCGAGACACTTTCTAAGCCTGCGACCAACCGCACCAGAGAGCCCTTCGACAATATTTGCGGTTAAGCTTGATGCCACACCAACACAGAATGATTCGAGTACCATATCTCCCCCATTGTCAATGTTCATTTGTAGCCCCTGCCCGCTCCAGCCCAATGTCATCAGGCAGGGAGCGGGCCTGGCCTATGTGCCCGGTCCCATCGTTATCACGGAACGCGGCCCGGAACGTTTCGCGCCGGTTTTCAAACCTCGGGCCGGAAGCCGTAACCGCCGACCATTTCCGGTGAAAAACAAAATCCGTGAGCGACCACAATACGAAACCCGATGTTGTTGTTCCTGTTATTTGCATTGTTCCTGTTGCGCGCGCCGCAACGCAGAGTCTCTGCATTATTGTTGTAAGAGCCGCCGCGCAAAACCCGGTCGCTTTCGAAACGCCCCGTCAAAAAGCGGTGTCAGACCGCTGATTGCCTTTTTTCCAGCCGCCGAGCAGTCTGCCGAGTTCACTGACCATTCTGGCGGCATGTTCATACTGTCCCTCATTCAACCATTGCTTGCGTGCAGCCATCCGCAGGTAGAAGCGCACTTTGTCCAGTTCGCTGTCCGCCTGATCAAGTTTGCTCTGCTGGTGGCGGAACGAGTTATGAACGGCTTCGAGCAATCGCTCCTGAAAATCAAGAGCGGCGTCAAGCAGGCGCTTGGTGATCACCAGTCGTTGACTGCGCGGAAAATGATTGGTCACGCTCAGGAGCCAATCAATAAAATCAGAGGATTTGGAGAAAAGGGGCGATTCGTCAGATAACATCAATATGACTTTCCGTTTAAGCCCTGATCTGTTAGATCTGGCATTTTACAGCCTGCACACTCTCAGAGATCGTCATTACAGACATAAAAAAATCCATATGGAATGACGAGATGATTTAAAACATCTTAAGTTATCACTCCAAAGCGGGCGTACTCAAATAAAAACACCGTGAAAATGGATCATTGGAGCGAGATAATTGCTACCTCACATTTTGAACAAAAAAAGGCCGCTTCCGAAGAAGCGGCCTTCTGTTTTACCAATGAAGCGAGAGGTTTAGATGTCGCAACGCTTGTAAACAGCGTCGAATTCACCCAGCTCGTCGAACTGGAGGTAGTTGTAAACCTCTTCTTTACAAGGAGCAATTTTCTCTTTGTAAATGGCCAGATACTCCTCAGGAGTGGGCAGCTCACCTTTAAGAGCAACAACAGCACCCAACTCAGCACCGCCGAGGTAAACCTGAGCACCGTTACCAATACGATCATTGAAGTTACGGGTCGAGGTGGAGAACATGTTGACACCATCGGGAACACGGGCTTGGTTACCCATGCACAGGGAGCAACCCGGTGTTTCGATACGGGCGCCAACCTGATTGAAGATGGCAAACAGCGCCTCGTCCTTCAATTTGGCCTGATCCATCCGGGTCGGAGGGCAGATCCACACACGATCGTTGGGGTTGAACTTGTTGCCTTCCCAGATCTTGGCTGCAGCGCGGAAGTGACCGATGTTGGTCATACAGGAGCCGAGGAAGATATCCTGAATTTTGGTGCCCTGAACTTCAGAGAGCAGCTTGACATCATCAGGATCGTTCGGGCAAGCCAGGATCGGCTCAGTGATCTCAGACAGATCGATTTCGATAACCGCGGCGTACTCGGCATCTTTGTCGGCTTTGAGCAGTTGAGGATTCTTGAGCCACTCGTTGACCGCGTCGATACGCTTCTGCAAGGTACCGGCATGCTGGTAACCATCTCTGATCATGCTTTCCATCAGAGCCACGTTGGAGCGCAGGTAGGTGCAAACAGACTCTTCGGAGAGTTGGATGCAACCGGCAGCAGCAGAACGCTCGGCAGCCGCATCAGTCAGCTCATAGGCTTGCTCTACAGACAGGTTAGGCAGGCCTTCCATCTCCAGAATACGACCGTTGAAGATGTTGACTTTGTTTTTCTTGGGAACCGTCAACAGACCTTGCTTGATGGCCCAGTAAGGGATGGCGTTTACGGCGTCACGCAGGGTGATACCTTCGTTGAATTCACCTTTGAAGCGGACCAGAACCGACTCAGGCATATCCAGTGCCATGAAACCCAGAGCACCGGCAAAAGCGATCAGACCGGAACCGGCCGGGAAGCTGATGCCGATAGGGAAACGGGTATGGGAGTCACCACCGGTACCAACGGTGTCAGGCAGCAACAGACGGTTCAACCAGCTGTGGATAACACCGTCACCGGGGCGCAATGCAACACCTTCACGCTCAGCAATAAATGCCGGCAGGGTGTTATGCATCTTAACGTCAGCCGGCTTGGGATAGGCAGCGGTGTGACAGAAGGATTGCATGACCATCGGAGATTGGAACTTCAGGCACGCCAGCTCTTTGATCTCATCAGCGGTCATCGGGCCGGTGGTGTCCTGGGAACCAACCGTGGTCATTTTCGGCTCACATGCGGTACCGGGCAGAATGCCTTCAACGCCACATGCTTTACCAACCATTTTTTGTGCCAGGGAGAATTGCTGACCAGCTTTGGGAACCGGGTTGTCCGCCTCAATGAACATGGTCGGTGCAGGCTTGCCCAGTGCTTCGCAAGCACGCTCCGTCAGTTTGCGACCGATGATCAGAGGAGTACGGCCACCGGCACGGAACTCATCGCTGACCGTGCTCGGAGCAATTTCAAACGTCGACAGCTCAGCGCCATCCTCACCGAAGACCTTGCCGGCCTTGGTATCGATGGTGATCACGTCACCGCTGTTGAAGTTATCAACATTCATACGCAGGGGCAGAGCACCGGAGTCCTGAGCGGTGTTGAAGAAGATCGGCGCGATAACGCCACCGATGATCACACCGGCACGGCGCTTGTTCGGTACAGCGGGGATATCTTCACCGATGTGCCACAGAACCGAGTTACAGGCAGATTTACGGGAAGAACCGGTACCAACAACATCACCGACAAACGCAACTTGATGACCTTCGGCACGCCACTGGGCAATTTGAGCATTGCCTTCAGGGAACATGGTTTTACCCATGGCCAAAGAGTGCAGCGGAATGTCAGGGCGACTCCAGGCATCACCTGCAGGGGAGAAGTCATCGGTGTTGATCTCACCGTCAACTTTGTACACTTTAACGGTAATTTTTTCGGCCAATTCAGGCTTGGAAGTGAACCACTCGGCCGCAGCCCAGGACTCAACAACTTTTGCCGCTGCAGCATTGCCGGCCTTGCGCAGAGCATCAACATCATCAAAGGCATCGTAGATCAGAACCATGCCGCTCAGGGCACAGGCGGCTTCGTCAGCCAGCTCGGCAATCTGCAGAGCTTCGATCAGGTATTTGATGTTGTAACCACCCATCATGGTACCGAGGATTTGAACGGCTTCTACCTTGCTGACCAGAGGAGAGGAAACCTCACCTTTGATGATCTGGCCGAGGAAATCGGCTTTTACTTCAGCAGCAGGGTCAACACCCGGGGAGATCCGCTCTTTAAGCAGATTGAGCAGAAATTCTTCTTTGCCTGCCGGGGGATTTACCAGCAGTTCACAAAGACCTTTGGCTTGTTCAGGATTGAGAGGCAGTGCAGGGATACCCTGAGCTTGTCTCTCTGCCTCATGTTGCAGATATGCTTCGATCATTCTTGATCCTCCTCGAAAAATTACGATTCCCGCTCAGGGAACCGATGTAAATACAAACAACTCTCTCCATCCAGCAACCAGTGTTCAAAGACAACCGGCCCATTAAAATGAATCTGTGTACTGTATACGATTTAAAATAAAAATGTCAACCCGGAAACCCGGATTGACATTCGCATCACAGCAGCTGAAAAAAGCGGTGTTTTATCATGAGTTGCCGCGCTTCAGGAGCCCTCTTTTTTCAGTTCGAGAACCTCCCAGCGCTCGTAATGGCCGGTGAGCAGTTCTGAAACTTCGCCAAAGCGACGCCCCAACTCTTCCAGCTCCTCTACAGAGCGATTGACCGTGTCAGAAAGAGCCTGTTCGAGTTCGCCCTGCTCCTGTTCAAGATCGGCTATGGTTGTTTCGATCTCCTCCAGTTCGATCTTCTCCTTGTAGCTGAGCCCCTTGCGTTGTTTCTTTATTTTTGCGCTCGGCGTTACCGTCTCGGACAGATTTTCTTTCTTTGGTGCAACCGGCTCGGGGGGCTGCTGTTGCAACAGCATGTCCGAATAGTTTCCTTCATAGCGCACGACCCCACCCTGCCCGTCAAAGACCAGAGTCGCCGTGGCGATGCGATCAAGCAGATAGCGATCATGGGTAACAATGACCACGCAGCCGGTAAAATCGATCAGAGCCTGTTCGAGAACCTGTAAGGTCTGAATATCGAGATCATTGGTTGGCTCATCAAGCACCAGCAGGTTCGCGCCCTGCAACATTAACGAGGCCAGCAACAGTCGAGCGCGTTCACCACCGGACAGGGTTGTAACGGGCTTGCGTTGTTCGGCGTAGTCAAAGAGAAACTCTTCAAGATAGCCGGTTTTATGGCGCTTATGCCCTGCAACCGTCACCCAGTCTCCTTCGCCTAAACATTCGGCAACGGTTTTCTCAGGATCAAGACCGGTGCGATTTTGATCGATGTAGCCAATCTGGGTTTTACGCCCGAGAATGACCTCTCCGGCGACCAGAGGAATTTCACCGAGAATGGTTTTCAGCAGGGTTGACTTACCACAGCCATTGGGGCCAAGAATGCCCAGGCGTTCACCGGGACGCAAAATCAGAGACACATCTTTGGCCAAGGTGAGATCACCCGCCTGCAGTTGGACATGTTCCAGCTCAAGGATGGTGCCACCTAATTTCTGTTCGGCACTAAACTGAAGACTGACATCGCCGCGCCGCGGCCCCTGCTTCTGCTCGCGAAGCTTATCCACCCGACCAATACGGGCTTTTTGCTTGGTTGTGCGCGCTTTGGCGCCACGATGCAGCCAGGCTTCCTCACGTCGCAACAGATTAAGCAAGCGGCTTTGTTGAGTCTGCTCCATATCATATTGTTCTTGTTTTTGTTGCAGATAGAGGCTGTAGTTGCCGGTGAACATCTGAAATTGACCGTCATCAAGTTCAAACATGCGTGTCGCTACCCGATCGAGAAAATAGCGATCATGGGTCACCAGCATCACAGCACCGGGATAGCGCAGCAGTTCCTCTTCGAGCCATTGAATACTGACCGCATCAAGATGGTTGGTCGGTTCATCGAGCATCAGCAAATCAGGTTGTTGCAACAGGACACCGGCCAACGCCACACGTTTCTGCTGACCACCCGACATCTGGGCCACGGGTTGATCGAGGCGGGTTACGCCAAGGCGATTACACACATCACCGATACGATGATCAACATTCCAGCATTGATGATGATCAAACCATTCTTGCAACACCTGCTGTTGCGCCAGGAGGGAATCCATCTCGTGAACAGAGGCCTGTTCCAATTGCGACAGAATTTGATCATAACGCTGTCGCCGCTCATAGACTGCGCTCAGAGAACGGCAGAGAACTTCATGTGCCGTCAGATCGTCATCAAAGGTTGGCTGCTGGGGGAGATAAACGACTGAGGCCCCCTTTTTGCGGCTGATGGTTCCACCGTCGGAATCATCGAGTGCACCGAGAATACGCAACAGCGTTGACTTGCCACAGCCATTGCGCCCAATCAGACCAACCTTCTCTGTTTCATCCACGGCAAAGGTCACCTGACTAAAAATTGTTCGGGCACCGTAATGTTTTTCTAAGTCGGTGACATCAATAACATTCATAAAGAGCCTTCTGTAAAAAGGGTCGCAAGCCCATGGATGGGTCACCCAAAGGGTCCGATTCGTTGACAATCCGACCGCTTTGGTACGCGTTTAAAAATGGCACTTTTCAAACGCATTATTAGCAAAAAGCCAGCAACGGCTGTTTGCAATAACGTGATACAGGGGCAACAACCTCGCAGTTTTATGGTGCAAATCTAACGGGCAACGTGTTTTGTTATTGACGTTAACCCGTGGGAATCCTACTATTAAGAAACAATTAATCCTAGTTAAATCATTGGTTTTGTGGCGAACATTTCACACCTGAAAAAAGTTCTTTTCGGCACAACGACCACAGCATCTATCAGCCCCTGTTGAGTTCAAGGCACTTCATGCCCCACACCGCGACATCAAATATCGGCCAAAAAGTCACCACGATTGTCATGCTCACCAGCACGATTGTCCTGCTGATGTCATTGGCGGCCTCGGTTTATATCCAGGGCACCACCTTCCAAGATAGCATGGTGGACAAAATGTCGACCATGGCCCGTATTATCGGTGACAACAGCAAGGAAGCTCTGGCTCTACGCAAAAGTTACCTGGCCGAACGGGTCATCAACAGTCTGGAGTTGGAGCCTTCCATCCAGCTGGCTTATCTATTTGACCGCGACAACCAGGTAACGGCGCAATACCGCAACAAAAGTGAAAGCAGTCTTGCCCAGGAGCTGAAAAACAGCCCCTTTAAAATTGAACGGATCGGCGAGGTTCGTGACAGTGAAAAGATGAAGCATTTTCTTGACCTGCGTCATCTGACCATCTATTCACCGGTCTTCCACGAAGGGGATTACATCGGCTGCGTCTATCTGCAGGTGAGTCAAAACCTGATCATTCGCAATCTGCTGCTGTTTGCTGTTGCCGCTTTAGGCATGCTAGCCGTCACCCTCGGTGTGGCCTATTTGCTCACAACGCGACTCAAGCGATTGATTACCCACCCGTTGCACCAGCTTGTCGATCGAATGAACGAAGTGTCCTCTGAGCAAAACTATTGCTGCCAGAAGATGCCGATCATAAACAGTGACATCGTTGAAATCAAGACACTCCTCGGCGGATTCTGCCACATGCTCAAGCAAATTGAAAAAAGGGAGAACTCGCTGCAGCAGTACAGCCAAGGTCTGGAAGCGCAGGTGCGTGAACGCACCAAAGACCTGCAACAGACCAACGACGAACTGCATGGCACGATTCAGGAACTTGATGAGGCCAAAAAAGCAGCCCAGGAAGCCAGTGCTGCAAAATCACGCTTCCTCGCCAACATGAGCCATGAAATTCGTACTCCAATGATCGGCGTCCTCGGCATGGCCGAACAGCTGATGAGTCGTGAACTTGACGATCAGGATGCGGAACTGGTCAGGACCATTTACAGTTCCGGTGAGTCACTTCAAGCCATCCTCAATGACCTGCTCGATATCTCGAAAATCGAAGCCGGCAAGCTGGAATTGGACCTGCACCAGTTCAACCCCATTGAGACCCTTGACCATGCGGTTGAACTTCTGGCCGACAATGCTTTCCAAAAAGGGTTGGAGCTGACGACCGTCACCCATACATCCGTCCCATCAGCACTAACTGGCGACGCGGGCCGCTTGCGACAGATTATCCTCAACCTGCTGTCCAACGCTATTAAATTCACCAGCGACGGACACATTGTTGTCGATATGAACTGGTTGCGCGAAAATGAGACCTCGGGCAACTTGGTTGTCTCTGTCAAGGACAGCGGCATTGGCCTTGATGAAGCGGCTAAAAGCAACATCTTTACCGCATTTACCCAGGCAGACAGCTCAACTAGCCGTAAATACGGCGGCACCGGGCTGGGGCTGACCATCGTCAAGCAACTGGTTGGCCTGATGGGTGGCGACATTTTCGTCCGCGACAATGAAGACTGCGGCTCGATCTTTACCGTTACGATCCCATTCAGGTCCACGGCCACCAATCCAGTTGAACCCCATGCGCCAACAGTGGCAACACGTTGTGCCATCGTTGCCAGCGAAAACCAGCAACTTCAGCACATGCTATGCGAACACTTAGAGGTGAACGGCATCAGCGTGACACGGTGTGACAACGCCAAGCTGACCCAGCATAAAATTGATGAAAAGAATTGCCCTCTCGATCTTTTGCTCCTTGACAGCACATTACCGGGAGGCGCGATCTCACTCTTGAAGTCACTCCCTCAAAACCTGCGGCAAAAGACCATCTTCCTTGGCCCGCGAAGTCAAATGTTCCGTCAAGAGGAGATGTCGCAGCTCGGCATTGACACGTTCCTACCCAAGCCCGTGCAAACAACAGCCCTGTACCAAGCCATCGCACCGACCTCCAAAGCCGCACAAGTTCAACCCGAGGATAAAACACCAGCACCTCAGACAAGCACCAACTATCGGATTCTCTTAGCAGAAGACAATGAAGTTAACCAGCGTCTGGTTCAATTGATTCTTCGGCCTCTTGATTACCAACTGACAATCGTCTCCAATGGTCAGCAAGCTGTTGACGCTTGTGAAAAAGAAGAGTTCTCGTTGATTTTAATGGATTGCCAGATGCCCCTGATGGATGGCTACGAGGCTGCCAGAAAAATTCATCAACAGGTCAATACGCCGATTATCGCCTTGACAGCTCACGCAGGCGAAGAAGATGTCCAGCGCTGTCGTGACGCCGGCATGATCGATTATTTATGTAAGCCATACCGTCAAATACAGCTACTTGACATGCTTGAAAAGCACCTTACATAGCGGGTGTATAGTATGATTTCAGTAAAACACAATAAAACATTATTAATTATTTTCACAATACTCTACACTGTGATAATGGGTATACTTCTGATCTGGATTAAAGAACTATCCCCAGAGACCTATGCTCACGTGGAGAATGTATACTTAGAGCCATCAGGACAATCAATAAGTCTTACAGGTGAAAATCTAGATCATAACTTCAGTGCAATTCTGGCTTCGACTTCGCCTGAGGAAGAGTCCTTAGTGACAACAAAGTTTACATGGAGTGAAGTCTATGACATCCAAATCAAAGAAAATATAGCTTGGGCTGCCAACAACAAGAAAGGAATTGTTGCGTTTAACATTGACAATCCAAGTTCACCTTATATTGTAAGTTCTCTAGAATTACCTAATAATCCAGTTATTTGGAGAATCACAATAAATGATAACTACTTGTTTACAAGCTCAACAAAAAACGGTCTCTACATTATAGATATCAGCAAGCCAGAAACTCCAAAACTACTTTCTTGGCTCGACCTTCCAGGCACAACAAATCAAATTGTGACGCAAAACAATCTGGCTCTCGTTGCAGCTGGTGAATCTGGCCTTCAAATTGTTGATATAAAAAACAAGAACAGGCCAAAACTACTCTCATCAACATTTCCAAGACAGAATTTGGATTGCTACTTTTTCACAGTTTGCGTCAAAAAAAACTTAGCCTTTATAAGCGGTCGAGAAATCAACTCGCGACAAGCTGTCACATATTGCATTGATTTTTCAGACCCTAAAGCGCCTGTAGAAATTGGTAAAATTCACCACACTGGATCAAAAACCGTATGGGACTCCTTAATCATAAAAGATGTCCTTTATTGTGGAACAACAAATGGCATTACAAAAATAAATATTTCTGAAGGTCTTTCCTCCAAAAGGGAAAAGTTTCTTCATGATTTTTCTATTTTAAGATTACATTCTACAGAAAATAGCCTTTTCGTTGCGAGTAAAGGGCAAAGGATCCATCGATTAGATCTCAAAAATAATTTTAATATAAAGACATTTCATATCCCAAGAAGGGCTTGTCGTTGTATAACAACAAAGAAAAATTTTGCATTTATAGGAAGTGGTATACAGGGAATTACGATTGTAACCCTTAAATACCCTGACAATGGATCTCAAGATATCCTCTCTCTTAAAAGCAACTTAAAACCCGATGAGTTCTTATACTCTCATAAAAACAACCTAGTAATTTTTGGTCATAAAAAAGTCTGTTTAGCTTATTTTCACCCGGAGAGTAATAAATACAAAATCGTTAGGGAAATTAAATTTAAAGAACGGATTATCGAAACCGCTCATGAAAAAAATAAGGTATTTTTTTCAGTACTCAACAAAGGAATTTACACAATAAGATTAAATAATGGCGAATGGAATATTGAAGAAAGTTTTCTACCGATAAACGAATCAATAAAAAGTTTGAAAATTTTCAATAATAAGCTTTATATTTGTGTCAAAGAAAAGATAATTATTGCAGACATATCTTCTATAAAGCCAAAAATAATAAACGAAATAAGTATAAAAAATACACCAAATCTAATATCGTTTAGAGACAACTACGCCTTTATTTCAACAACCAATTCAGGGCATGAAAAACATATTGGAATAGATATATATAAAGTTTCCGATAATACTTTCCAGCCAATAAGCAATATCATCTACCCTAAGACGATTAACCAGACAAATACAAGTAATGGCATTCTATTTAGGGACAATATATTGCTGGACTCTGGAAGTGAGGGATTGATCACTATTGATATTTCCTCTATACAAAAACCTGAAATACTTGATTCCGTCGAGTTCTCTAAAACGTGCGAGACAAGCCAGATTATTGGAGATATCGTTTACGTAAACCACAATAGAGGTGGACTGTCTTTCATGGACATCAGCAATCCAAGAAAAATTAAAAAACTTGGATATTTACAGTCAAATAGAAAGTCTAAAATTGTAAATAATAAAATATATTCGTTTGATTCTATCGGAAATATGAGCTGTGCCCCCGCCCCCGTAGCACTTCCACAAAAAAGTGTTGGCCACTCTAGCCTAACCTTGGATCTTCCTAAAGACATTCAGAGCGGTTCATATGATCTCTTCTTTTCTAACGAAAAAAGATATATCCGGATAAAAAAAGCCCTCACTTTAACAGGCAACAAAAAGTGGATATTAAACGCGATAAACATCAAAAAAGCCTATGCTTTTTCAGAGACAATTTAAAACTTGTAAGTCAACCCCACCCACAACTGACGTCCCAGCTTATATTCTCCAGGAGTGCCGGTATAGATTTTCCGATTAAACACATTGTAGATATCAAACGTTGCGGTCAATAACTGCGTGTCGGAAAAATCATAGGTCCATTCAAGTTTCCAGTCGAAAATGGTTGAACTTGAAAAGTCACGCATCTCGTAACTATCGACGCGGGTTCCATCCTCCAGCTCATGTCTCTCGCCGCTATCAACAATCCCTTCATAACCACTGCGATAACGTGTCACATTGGTAAAGGTAAAACCGTGGTCGAGCTTGACTTGGTAAATCAGATTGGCACTCCATTCACGGTTATAGTCAGCGCGTGGCAGATTTAATCGATAAACAAGATGATCTTCATACCAGACCATATCTTCAAAATCCTCGATATCCAGCCAATTATCATAATCTTCATTGCTGTTTTCACTGTCCTGCCAGGTGCCATCAATGAGCAATGATTGGTTTTCCCATTGACGCGACCAGCTTAGAGTCACTTCTTTATGACGGCTTTCCCCCAAGTTAGTCCATTCCATGTAGGTATAGCCAAATTCATCCCTATCGAGCGTCTTTTTGGTCAGTTGGTCTTCACCATTGCGATCGATATAGCACAAGGTCAAACGACCACCGAACACATCCTGCTCAAGGCCAAGACTCCATTCATCGACGTAGGGGGTCTCCAGATCAGTCAGACGGGTGGCTGAAAATAACGTGCGTGTTTTCAGATCCCATGCTGTTAAGGTACCATCAGCATTGATTGTCCGAGTCTGACGGTCTGTCTGGGCTTTTTCTTCATTGAGAGCGTAAGTCAGCAACGTTTTGCCATAGTAACGACTGGCACCAACGGTAAAGATCGTAGAACCATCTGCAAACACATCGTAAAACAGGGCTCCGCGACCAGCATAGTCGGTATTTTTCATCAGATCGTTGTAACTGACATGAATCCCAGGACGAAAAGCCAGCCGCCACCAACTTAAGGTGTCTTCAAGATAAAGATCCAATGAACTGATTTCGGCATCGGCATCATCCTCTGGAAAGATGACCATGCTCCAAGCGTATTGTTCTCCTTTTATGCAAAACGGGTCGACCTCGTCGCATACAACACTATCGCTAGCTCTCCATCCACTGTTGGTCGCATAACTACGGTGATAATCAGCTTTGGTACGCTCAAACATTACTCCACTGATCCATTCGTGGTTCAAACCCCATAACGTAAAGGGAGTCCAGGTTGCATGACAAGCCAGTGACAGGGCATCTTCTTCAGTCTCTGCATCACCAAACCCTCCTTCACGACTGAAGCGCCCCCCCCAATCAGCAGAGGGTGTCACTTGATAGTTAAAATAATCATCTGGTGCACGACGGCTGTTTTCACTGGTCGTATACCCGGCCTGCCACTCAATCGTCCCCAAAGAAAATTTTTGTTCAAAGCTGGAAGTCAAAGACCACCCACCACCATCAATGCTGTAATCACTGTTTTTAACATCGTCATGAAAATAACGTCCCTCATAGGGCGTAGATTTGAACGTAATCCGTAATGCAGTATCGTCATGGGGCTTATAAACATATTTGGCAAAGTAATTTTCCAGAACACGATGCTGATTGTGTTTTTCATCGAACGTCTTTAGCGGAATTTGCGAGTAGCTCTTAGAGTAGGCTAGCAAAATCCCCATATTCTCTGTTAGTGGCACATCGACACTGGTATTGCCATAATATTTACGGAATTCCGGTTGCATATCGGCTTCTTTAGAAGAATAAAAATCGTCTCGATAGTCCCGATCAACATGAAAACTGGTCCATTCAGAACGTGTGGATCGCATGAAAATCTCACCACCGAAAACATTTTCAGGGTCACGTGTTTCCACATCGATCACGCCACCGGTAAAACCACTGTACCGTGCGGAGATA
Organism: uncultured Desulfuromonas sp.; assembly: GCF_963678835.1. Lineage (NCBI taxonomy): Bacteria > Pseudomonadati > Thermodesulfobacteriota > Desulfuromonadia > Desulfuromonadales > Desulfuromonadaceae > Desulfuromonas > uncultured Desulfuromonas sp. The sequence continues at coordinate 2,023,641 of NZ_OY787469.1, read as the reverse complement.
TTACTGCGATAAACCGTAATCGACTCAACAAGTGACGTATCAAGAAATAACTGTTGGGAATGTCCTGGGACATCTGTGGAACTGGCCGGATTATCGGACGTAGGATCAATCAGACTGTTATTGCCAAACCCATCAATCAAAAAGCTGTTGTCGTAAACACGTCCACCGGAAATAGAAATTTCAGAAGGTAGGATTTCGCCACCGGTCAAAGAGGAGTTATCGGTTTCACTAAATTGAATGCCGGGAAGGACTTTGAGCAGGTCCGTTATGGCGCCATCACCTTGTGGCAGCGACTGAAGTGTTTGCTTTGAAAGAACAGACTGCCCCGGAGTGGTCACCCCAGCGGAATCGATAACAGTGATGTCCGGCAACGTTTCCGGGGCGGATTCTGTTTGCGCTCCGGTAGCGGTTATCGACACCAGCAAGAACAGGACACACAGCCCCCAAGATACAGAATGGCGCACAGCGAAGTTCTCCTCTCCCATGAAAACGTCTTCTCAAAGCTGCTGAACAAAAAGCCTGTAAAGTTTGATCCGGCTAAAACACGATGACAGCAGTACGGTGGCAGACGCACAATTGAACATGTCATAGTGAACAATAGAAAAATCATCCCCAAGGAGTCGATTTTACCGAAAAACACCGGATTCAAATTTGAAACATTTTATTACATTAGCACGTAGCGCCTTCATTTAAAACAGGTCAAACCATCAATAAACGACGATATTCCAAACAATTAGACAATTCACAGACTCAAAAACTGCTTGCAAATTTGATTTTTTCAGGGCATTGTTGTGCTGCAATTTTCTGATTTAATCAATAATTTCATCAACAAACAGAACTCCCTGGGAAAGGTAGATATGAAGGATCTGGCGTCTCTGGTCAGCGGATTTCGCCGCTTCCAGGAAAATTTTTTCAGTGAAGATACCCGATTATTTGATCAGCTTAAAAAAGCCCAGCATCCAAAAATTCTCGCCATTGCCTGCTGTGATTCGCGCGTTGACCCTTCATTGTTAACCGATTGTGATCCCGGTGACCTGTTTGTCATCCGCAATGTTGCCAACCTGGTTCCGCCGTACCAACCTGACGCCCATTACCACGGTGTCTCTGCGGCCGTAGAATATGCGGTGTGCTTTCTCAATGTCGAGTATATTCTGGTCATGGGACATTCTCAATGCGGTGGCATTCAGAGCCTGATGGAAAAAACCGGCGGCTGCGATGATGGCAACAACGAATTTATCGACAAATGGGTCAGCCTCGCCCAACCGGCAAAAGAGACGGTTCTCAAAGAACTGGGAGACAAACCCAAAGAGATTCAAACCCGTGCCTGTGAACAGGCTTCGATTCTGCTGTCGCTGGAGAACCTTCTGACCTTCCCGCAAATTCTTAAACGCGTTGAAGCAGGAACCCTTTCACTGCAGGCATGGTATGTCGATATCCAAACCGGCGCGCTGCTCAGTTACAATCCCAAAAGTGGTGAGTTCGAAGTTCTGGTTAACCATCCAGAATAAAAAGACACAAAAATTCGCATAAAAAAAGCCGCCTCGTCACGAAGCGGCTTTTTTTATTTCTATTGCGCTGCAAAATTCTTAAAATCGAAATTTGCCCCCAAGATAGAAGGACTGACCTGCAGTCGCGTAACTCCAGGCCTCTTCATAGTGTTCATCAAACAAATTATCGATTCGGGCATATAAGGTCAGGTTGTCATTGACATCGTAATCAGCGGCGAGATTAACCAATACGTATTCATCAAGTGTTTCAACCGTGTTGCCATTTTCATCAAGAGCACTGCTGATCGCTTCACGCTTATCGACCCAATAACCATCCACATTACAGCTAAACGCTCCAATGACATAGCGAACTCCGGCGTGAACCTTGTGCAATGGACGACGTGACATGCGGGCTCCATCCGGATCTTCGGTATCGTTGTAGGTGTAATCGAAGCGACAACTCAACGGTTTATCGGCAAACAGATGAAAAGCAACTTCCACACCTTCGGTTTCACTTTCACCGTCTAGCTGAGCATAGCCGCCAGGCCAAGCCATTCCAGGAATAACACGCGCAGAATCCCAACCAATTCGGTCTTCAAAAATCGTGCGGAACCAGGTCACACTGGCGACAACCTGATCTCCAAACAGATTTTGATCCACGCCAACTTCCCAGGAACGGCTTTTTTCCGGATCAAGGTCGTTATCGCCATAGGCAGAGTAGAGTTCATACAAGGAAGGTGTTCTGAAACCGGTGGCATAGCTGCCGCGTACCGTGGTACCGGTTGCTTCAATCTGATAGGCAGGAGCAATACGCCAGGTGCTTTTACCGCCAAAGCGATCGTGGTCATCATAACGAAGCCCGGCAATGAGATCGAGACCACCCATGGTAAATTGATCCTGGAGCCACACACTGAGGGTTTCGGCATCTTGTTCATCAGTAGAAGAACTTTCAGAGCTTTCGCTTAAATAGCCGATGCCGGCCGTAAGGCGATTGGACGGAACCATCTGCCAGGTTGCCTGCCAGCTCCACTCATCAGTATTGCCAAGATAGTCGTAGGAATCGTTATCGTCATTATCGTAGGCATCACGTTCCTGACGACTGAACTTGTAATCGACATCCGAGATCACCTGACCATCAAACAACAGGGCATGAAGGTTGAGGCGGGTAAACAGACGCCGGGTTTCCAGAGAATTCTTTTTTTTGCCATCAGGAGCGGCGACATATGACCAAAGCATAGGGTCATAATCAAAGCGATCACCAGCATAGCCGCTGCCCCAGTCATCCAGTTCCATTTCAGCATCGGCATAACGAATCACACCGGTAAGAGTGGCTGCAGCGCACAACGGTGCATTAAACTTGCCGCTGAAGGTCGTATTTGCCCATTCATCGTCTTCCGAGGTGTTGCCGGCATGCGGAATGTCATTATTATCGGCATTGGCGATGGAATACCCCTGGCTGGTCAGGCGTGAAATTGCCAAAGAGAAATCACTGTTGCCGAGTGAGCCATTCAGACCACCGGAAAACTTTTTGGTGTTGTACGTTCCCGCCTCGACACCGGCATAACCGTGGACACCTTGTGAACCGGATCGGGTGATGATGTTGATCACGCCTGCCGTGGCATTACTGCCGTAAAGAACACTCATCGGCCCTTTAACAATCTCAATGCGCTCGACATTATCTAACAGAATATTGGAGAAATCAGCGCCGCGGTTCACATCCGTCGGGTCATTAGCGGCAATGCCATCAATCAACAACAGAGTGTTTTTGGAATCAGCCCCACGGATAAACACCTTGCTCGGTGCCCCCATGCCGCCGTTGTTGGATAATTGCAAACCGGGAACGGTCTGCAAAACTTCGGTGACCGTTGTCAGATGACGTGCTTCAATATCCTCAGCAGTAATCACTTCAACCGAAGTGCCACCCACCATCTGCAAATTGCCGGTGGTGCGGGTTGCCGTCACAACAACATCATTCAACGACTGCGTCAGCTCCGCCCAGCCCAGTTGTGCCCACAGAGCGAGCATTACGCCCAGCACAAGCCTTTTCTTCATACAAGCCTCCTACAGGTTTGTCCGGAGCGCAAAAAACCCCGAACCGATACAAAAACATCGATCCGGGGTTATCCCATATCTCCCGTGATACTTTACTGCTTCAACTTTCGCCACGAAAGTTGCAACCATTGTGTTTCAGGCAGGTTTTCTGGCTTCCAGATCTTCCGTCTCAACACGCCTTCCCGACTTTAGCAGGATGTTGAAAAAGTCCCATCCGGGAGCTTTTCAACGGTGTAAGCCGAAAATGCGATTTCCGTCTTACGTACAACATCAAGGACTTAAAAAACGGTCCTTGATGTTTGTCGCCCATCCATAGGCTCTACAGGCAGTTTTTCAACAGCCTGTTAGGTCAGTGGCCAAATGTGTTGATCGTCCCTGGTTACAGCGGCGGGCCCACTCCCGAATTTCACGGGATTCCCCATTGTGCTTGTAGCAAGCACCTGAAACGTTCAGCGCAGACACCTTAAGAACACCGCCATGCCCTGTCAAGGTCAAAGTAACACCACCCGCAAAAGGCTCTAAACAATCAGAAATATTGGTTCTCTAAGATGAACACCTGTCCATAAATTCATTAGATAATGTGGTTAAATTTTAAGTTGTCTTCTCCTTAGATATTCGCTAGCCTAGTAAGATGTTGCTTTGGGTTTACCAAAGCTTTTACCCCGTGATGCCCCTCCTTCACGGGGTTTTTTTTGACGCACACAGACGCCACCTCAAGCATCCGCTTCGCAAAAACGGCTAAGCAGCGCCCAACACACGCAACAGATGGGGAATAAGTTGTTTTTTGCGCGACAAAACTCCGCGCAATTCGAACAGATTGTCTGCCAGTTGCGGATAGCCAATCATAAACGCCAGTTGCCGATCTCCTGCGACCAGCAGTTCACTGTTTCCGGCAACGATGTCTGTCACCAGAAGTCCGGCCATCCCCAGATCGCGTTTTTCGCGAAGTTTTTCCAGCTCAGCGCTCAATTCTTCCTTCAAGCCATGAAACTCATGGAAGCTGACCACTTCCACCTGACCAATACCAAACTGGCAGCTGGAGGCGCTGAATACTTTAAAGTCCGTGGTAATCACTTTCTCCAGCGAATCATAAGCACTCATGGCACTACTTGAGGCAAAAATACGTCGGCCATATTCCTGTGGATCAAGGCCGGAGAGCTGACCGAGCCACTCGGCAATGTCACGATCCACCTCAGTCGTGGTCGGCGACTTCATCACCACGGTATCGGAGAGCAAACCGGACAACATCAGCCCCGCTGTTGCCGGGTCAGGGGTAATTCCCGCGTTCTGATACAACGTTGCCACCAGAGTACAGGTGCTGCCGACAGGTTGATTGATAAAACGGATCGGCTTATCGGTCTGGAAACTGCCCAGCCGGTGATGATCCACGACTTCGAGAATCTCCACTTTGTCCGCTCCGGCCACGGCCTGGGACAGTTCATTGTGATCGACAAGAATCAGTTTGACATCCGAGGTGCGCAACAGATGACTTTTAGTGGCCACCGCTTCCACCTGGCCGTTATCATTGACAATAACAACACCCGGCACCACGCTATGCGTCAGGCTGACACGCAGTTCATCAACGCGGTCCTGACGGCGCAACGTGATATACTCGGTCTCGGCCAGAAGCTCTACCGGCGTCGCCAGCCGCGTCAACCAGGTGCTGGTGGCGCTGTCAAAGGAGGTGGACAGGATCGTTACATCGTTCTTGCGCCCCAGCTCAAGAATATCCGGCGGGATATCCAGGTCAGCGACAACAACCAACACCCGCACCGCACGTTCGACGGCCAGGCGCAAGATATCGATTCGGTCCCCGGCGATCAGAATCATTTTGCGCAAATCCTGATCCGCCATCTTCTCAGCAAACGTCGGCTCAGACATAGCCGCAACATAAAGATTCAACTCTTCGAGCTCATCAAAATCCACTTCATTGAGAGCTGTGGCTTTGAGACACTGGCAAATCGACCGTGGCGACGCCGAAACCCGGCGCAACTCTTTTTCCTGGCTCGGCACCAGAAAGCGCTCGGAAACCTTCTTAAGATAGAGAATCCCCTGCGGACAGCGCTTGTCATCCACCACCGGCAAAATGCGGACATTATGCAGATGAAACAACTCCAAGGCCCGTGACAGCGGTGCTGTCGTCGGAATGGTCACCGGCTGTTGTTCACCAATAATATCGCGAATGCGTGGAGAGACATCAAGGAGCAGTTCCGGTTGCGGCACCGCCAACTCCTCAAGGATAAACTCCGTCTGGCGATTGATATTTCCGGCGCGTGCCGGTTGGACACCATGGAGCCCCTGTGCGGCCCGCAGACGGGAATAGGCAATGGCACTGCACACCGAGTCGGTATCCGGGTTCATATGTCCAATCACGTAGACACGTTGTTGTGGCATGAAAATCTCCTGCTGGTTATCGTCAATTTTGAATTTGGTTTCTGCTTGTTAACTTATTATGTAAACAGCCTTTTTTCCCAAACGGCTAAAAAAAGCCGAACGCCCCCTATATAACATGATCTTCCTGATGCGATGAGCAAAAAGCACCTCTCAGAAAATACGACTTATCCATCATACTTGCCCCCCAGATAAAAAATCTTTTGCCATTCACTTACAACAGCGTCACACCAAGGGTCATCAACAGGGGAAATAAAACGGTCAGCAACAGTTCGCGACGGCTGAGGCAACGGGACTGTGGATAACGGATTAACACCCAAAGCAGCACGATGGCACAAATGGGAACCAGAGCCGGGATAAAACGACCACTGAGATGAGCACTCACCAGGGCAAGCCACAACGCACAAGGTGCAACGTGCAGGTGTTTAAAAGGCAAGGCCGACCCGGAGAAGAACCTTGGCAGTTCAGGGCCGGGGCATAAGTCGAGCCGAACCAGCGCCGCGCTTAGAAAAGCAACAATAATCCAGTCGACAACACCAAACAAAGGCACGGGCAGAGCAGTTCCAGGCACCAGGACTTTAATCAGCAGCTCATCAGCAAGCGGCGCTGTGCCCTGCTGCCCCGAGGAATAATACTCGGTGATTTTTCCGACCATGGCATGGGTTGGACCGGCAGTGAGACTGCACAAATCAGCCCAGGCAGCAACCACACACACCGGAATCAGTTCAGAGGGATGTTTCAGGCCCTGTACCGTAACAATCCCAAGCAAGCTGGCTGAGTTCAGCATCACAGCACTAACGACCACGGTCAGTACGGGATGGACACCGCCATCGTAACGACCATAGGCAATAAGCAGAGCCAGCAACAGTAAATTGATCGTCAATGGTCGCCATAAACGGGAAGAATTTCCATTGGCAGACGATTTTTCCACGCCAATCCAGGTGCTGACCAATAACGATGCCAAAACGATCATGACAGTGGCAGCCAGCAGCGTTGCCAACGAAGAGTTTTCCTCCCCCCACGGCAACCAGCCTAGAAACAAACTGGATGCTGGGAGCATCAGCAGTAGAACCAGTGCGTTTAACATCATGTTGTCTTCACCGAATTAAATACCCACCGTTGCAAAAATACTAACGGTAATTTTGTGTCAGTCGATGCCATAGATTCGAGCTTTGATCATTGAAAAAGATGATGGGACTTAACCCTGTCAAACAAGAGACACCTAAATTAACACATATTACTTTTCTGGTTTTGTTTTTTTCTTAGCAGGCTGTTGAAAAATAGACGATGGAGCCCATGGACGGGCGAAAAAAATCAAGGACAGGTTTTCAAGTCCTTGATTTTGTAAGCAAGACGGAAATCGCATTTTCGGCTTGCGTCAGCAAACCGAGACGAAAGACGCGCGGGACATGCGGATATTGAAAGATGAATCAGAGCTCATGACTGTCACCGCAACGTCCGTGAGGAATCTTACGCAAGGGACCGGCACCTATACCACCGGGGCCATGAGTACCGCCACAAAAAAAGACCAGTCAATTCACGAAACACCTCAATCAAGTAATCATCCGGCGCGAAAAGAGAGGAGATTCCGCCACGGGTGGCCCTTTGCCCCTCCGCCCTGTCTTCTACTCTCCCCACCCGCACCCTTTTGCAAAAATGCCAAGCCCGCTTTATCACGCACCGCCCCTTATTTCCCAAGCAGCCGTCACGCTTTTGAAAATGACTTTCAAAAACGTGACGGCTATCACACCCCGCTCGGCCCAAGTCGGATAGATTGAGGCTTTACTGTAACCAAGCCCATAAAAAGCACACCCAATCAACAAGGCAAACCGGCGACGGAGAGCTCTAAAGCGCATAACTACCGGCCGTGTTGATGCCGTAACCAAACAGCATCCTGATCCTATGAGTGTTTCCGAAAAACGGCTGCGCAGCGATCTGCACGACTTGTATCTCGACCATCACGGTTGGTTGGTGGGCTGGCTGAACCGGCGCGTTCACAACGCTCACGATGCCGGCGACTTGGCTCAGGATCTGTTCACCCGCCTGCTCGGCCGCAAAACCGATCTCAGCGCGATTGCCCAACCGCGCGCCTGGCTGGCGACCATGGCCCACGGCATGATGGTTGATCATCTGCGGCGTAGGGATATCGAACGTGCCTATGCCGAAGCCCTGGCTGCGTTGCCCGCGGATCATGCGCCGTCACCGGAAACCCATGCCATGCTTCTTGACACCTTAGCCGCCATCGACGCCCTGCTCAAAGGCTTGAAACCACGGACACGCACGATTTTTCTGCTGTCGCGTCTCGATGGCTTACCCTATGCCCGCATTGCCGAAGAGCTCGGCGTCAGCCTAAGTACCGTGGAAAAAGATATGTCCCGCGCCATCCGCCATTGTCTGACCCGCTGTCAAGAGATGCCATTGTAAGGGCAAAACCATGAAGTCTCTCCCAAAAGCAGCCCATCACAGCCCAGATGATGCTCAGGAAGAAGCCATCGCCTGGGCCGTTAAACTGGCCTCGGGTCACGTCGATGCCGCGGAGCGTCAGGCGTTTCAACGTTGGCATGATCAGCACCACGCCAACAAACAAGCCTGGCGACGCATTGAGGGCATTGATGAGGTGTTTTCCGTCGTGCCCTGCGAGGCCGGTGACGTGGTGCGCCGCACCCTCAATCACCTTGACGACGCACGGCTGACGCGACGCACCGTGTTGAAGCTGCTCATCGCCGGGGCTTTTCTCTTCGGCGGCGGCCTGACCTTGAGCCACAATCCCTGGCAGCGGACTTGGCCACTGACCGCCACGGCTCAACAGAGACAGCACCGTCTGTTACCGGACGGCAGCCGCATCGACCTCAACCGGGGCAGTACCGTGGATGTGGTGTTTTCTCCCTGGCGGCGGCGGGTCCTGCTTCATCAGGGGGAAATTCACATTGAAACCGGCAACGATGCCGACGCCCTGTTCGGTCACCGCCCGTTCGAGGTCGTCTCCGGCACCATGACTTTTCGCGCCCTGGGCACCGCCTTCAATCTCCGTCGCGACCGGGACGGACATCGGCTTTATGTCAGCGACGGTCAAGTGGCAGTCTACCATCACGGCAGCCTGAAAGCGATTGTGTCCGCCACGCAGGAGGCGGTTGCGACTGACAGCGGCGTCATCGAGGCGCACTCCGCAAACAACGATCCCTCAACCTGGACCCAAGGGGTTCTGGTGGCGCGCAAAATGCGTCTGCGCGACCTCGCTGCCGAATTATCCCGTTACGGCGACCGCCACCTGCGGTGCACGGCCCAGGCCGGCGACCTGCGGGTGTCGGGCGTCTTCCAGATTGACGGCCCGGCGCCACTGCAACGGGCCGTGACCTCTCTGCGTCAATCCCTGCCCATCGACGTTATTGAACAGGACGACACGCTGACCCTTATCCTCGCCCGGCGTTAGGGGGCGTTGTCAATGGCACTATTTTGAGGGATTTTTCGTGTCAGCAAGGCACATGGAGCCGTCATAGTCATTCTATGGCAACGACATGTAACGCAGCTGACGCGAAAAAGTCCCAAAATACTGCCATAAAAGCTGCTTGAGAACGCCCCCCCCCTAGTACGTCAGCATACTTGAAATGGTCTCTTGTAGGAGCGGCTTCAGCCGCGAATTCCCATCGTAAAAAGGATCAATGACCAAAACAATTCGCGAATAAATTCGCTCCTACAGGGGTGACAAAATTAAGTGTGTTCGGGTCCTAGCAGGCTATTGAAAAACAGACTGTGGAGCCCATGAACGGGCGATCAAAATCAAGGACAGGTTTTCAAGTCCTTGATTTTGTGAGTAAGACGGAAATCGCATTTTCAGCTTGCGTCGTTGAAAAAGCCCCGGCGAGACGTTTTCAACATCCTGCTCGTACGTCAGCATACTTGAAACGGTCTCTTGTAGGAGCGGCTTCAGCCGCGAATTCCCCTCGTGAAAAGGATCAATGACCAAAACAATTCGCGAATAAATTCGCTCCTACAGATGCTCTTTTCGATGACAAAATTGACTGTGTTCAAGTACGAGTTACAGCACTTCCCAAGCATGTATTCTTCCCACGCGCCCCTCCCCGCAAAAAAAGTTTACGGGTTTCGTTGACGTCAAACGGCATAGAGATAGAAACCGGGTTGGCCCATGAGCCTTTCTCGCCTGTTTGCCACAGGCGTTCATGGGCCAGCCATCACATCTCTCATCGTTGAATCCGTAAACAACCGGCCCCCACGGATTCAGGTTCAACAGAAGAAGGAGCACCTTGCATGAAGCGTGACAGATCACCAAAACACCCCCGCCGGCAAAATCGGCCCTCCAGAATACTGGCGGCCTTGGCCATTTCCTGCTGCCTGTTGGCGACGCCGGTGATGACTGCGGCACAATCCACAGCCGCGAGCGCCAGTTTTGCGGTCGCCATTGCCGCCGGACCTTTTGAAGAGGTGTTGAACAATTTTGCCGTGCAGACCGGCCTGACCCTGTCCTTTGCCCCCGAGCTGGTGGAGGAAATGGAAAGCGACGGTCTGCAGGGAAATTACACTATTGATCAGGGGCTGGAAAAGCTGCTGTATGAACAGGGACTACAGGCCATACGTCAGGAAAACGGTAGCTATGCGATACAAAGGGCCAGCTCCTCATCAAAAACAGAAGAGACCAACGAACTCCCCCCGATGGAGGTTACGGCCGAAGCAGAGACAGCTAAGGGACCGGTCTACGGTTATGTTGCAAAACAGAGTGCCACAGCCACGAAAACCGACACTCCGCTGATCGAAACACCGCAATCAATCTCCGTTGTCACCGCCGATCAAATGGCTGCCGTCAAAGCGCAATCACTTTCCTCCGCCCTGACGTACACACCGGGTATTTCCAGCCAATCGGGCATTTTTACCCGTATGGTCGATGACATCATGCTGCGCGGTTTCAATGCCGCGGCCGGTAACTCCGGGATGCTGCGCGATGGAATGAAGTTGCAATCAAATGTTTATGACGGCGGACAGGAAATCTACGGGCTGGAACGGCTCGAAGTGCTACGCGGCCCGGCCTCGATATTGTATGGGCAGCTATCGCCTGGCGGGGCCGTCAATGCCGTTAGCAAACGTCCCACGGCAACAACCCTGGGGGAAGTCAATTTGGAATATGGCAGTTTTGCGCATAAGCAGGCCTCGTTTGATTTCGGCGGCCCGATCAAGATCAGCGACAAACTCACTTTTCGCCTGACCGGACTGCTGCGTGATGCGGAGAATCAGGTCGATCATGTCAACGACGATAAACGTTATTTCGCCCCCGCGCTCAGCTACCGCTTCAGTGAAAATACCAGCCTGACCCTGCTGGCCAGCTACCAGGAAGTGCGGACAAAGTTCGCCCCTCCTCTGACCTATGAGAGCGTTGCCGATAAGATCGTACCGGATGATCTGTTTATCGGTGAGCCCGATTATGACCGCTACGAAAGCGATATCTCCACCATCGGTTATGAATTTGAGCACAAATTCAATAAAGATTTAAAACTGAGCCATAAGCTCAGACATTTCCACGCTGACGTCATCTGGGACTACCTTTCGTTTCTCTCTCTGAATGGCAGCACCCTGTCGCGCTACCCCAGCGATCGTACAGAGACTTCAAATGGACTGACATCAGACACCTCGTTACAGTGGACACGGCAAGCAGGGTCAATAGAACAGACGTTTTTGGCCGGTCTTGATTATTACCAGAATGATTATGATCGTGAACGCTACTTCGGAACCGCGGATGCGTTGACGGATATCTACAATCCTGTTTACGGCGGGAGCGTTCTTGTGGACACCGGCACTGATTACGGTTTCAAGCAGGAAGGCACGCAAACGGGGCTCTATGTGCAAGAGCAGGCAAAGATTTCCAATCACTATGTGGTTGTGCTCGGCGGTCGTTACGACTGGATCGACTTTGAACAGACGGCAGCCGCCTCAGGCAGCAAAACAACGCAGGACGACGAAGCGTTTACCGGACGCGTCGGCCTGGTTTATCTGGCGGGAAACGGTCTGGCTCCCTATGCCAGTTTCAGCCAGTCCTTCGCGCCGACGACCGGAAGCGATGCTGACGGCAATCCTTTTGACCCCACAGAGGGGGAACAGTTCGAGGTCGGTATACGCTATCAGCCCAATCATATCAACCTGATGCTCAGCGTAGCGGCCTTCGAACTGACGGAGACCAATGTGTTAACCCAGGACGGTACCGAAACCAAGCAGACCGGAGAGGTCCGCTCACGCGGTTTTGAACTTGAAGCACGCGGCAGCCTGACCTGCCTCGATCTGGTTGCGGCCTACACCTATATCGATGCGCGGGTGACGAAAAGTAAAGAAGCCGATGAACAAAATCAGCGCGTTGCCCTGGTTCCCTATCACGCACTTTCCATCTGGGCCGACTATGACTGCAACCATATCGGGTTGCCGGGCTTGAGCCTAGGGGCTGGCGCGCAATATCACGGCAGCACCAATATTCCGGGCTATGATCATGACGTGCCCGACTATACATTAGTGGACGCCAGAGTCAGTCTGGATCTCGGCGCGTTTAACAAAACATTTGCAGGAACCTCAATTGCATTCAATGCCGGCAACCTTCTTGATGAAGATTACTACACCTGCGTCAGTGATGATGGCTGCCGCTACGGCTCCAGGCGCAGCTTCAAAGCAACACTGAGCTACCGATGGTGAATCGCAGCCCCAGGGATGACAGCCTCATGAAAATTTGTCTGCTGAATTTTATTTACGGATCAATGTTTCGCTTTCCCCGTCCTCTGGGCGGGGTTTTCCCTGATTTTTGCAAAAAACTGAGGGGATGTACGGGGCTCATTCGTCTTTTAAGGTGGAGACAGCGTTGCGGAGCCTCTGCGCAAGCGCATAAAAAATAGGACATCAACACAAAATCATCGTACCGTTCGCTCAAGCTTGCGCAACACGGTGGGAATGATACGAAACGGAGTCAGACCCGAATGGCGCTAGCTTAAAGGGAAAAAGCAGCAAAAACGGGACTGTCCCCGCACGGGGGCTGTCCCAGGCTTTTGCGGTGCAAACCACCAGCGTTCCATAGCCCGCAAACATCTGGGACAGCCCCAGATAGGGCTTGGGACAGTCCCGAGTTTGCTACGAAAGTGCTTAAACTAGCGCCATTCGAGTCAGACCCGCAAATCTCTCATTATCGGAACACTGGAAAGTGAAATAACATGCAAAAAAAGAATTGGCGCAAAATCTGGTTTCTCATCCATAGCTGGCTGGCCATGCCGCTATGGGCTCTCACCTTTTTCGTCTGCCTGAGTGGTACTATCGCCACCATCGACCAAGAACTCGTCTGGCTGAGCCAGCCGCAGGTACGCGCCAATGCACCGAGTGGGGATGCTGTACGTCTGGACTTTGATGAACTGCTGACCGCCATTCAGGACCAGCAGCCACAGGCCCATGTCAGCGCCCTGTCGCGTCCGGTAAAATCACAATATGCCCTGACCGCAACGGTCAGTTACCCCGATGCCACCACCGCTACCCTTTACATCAATCCTTATGACGGCGCAATCCAGGGTAACAGCGCCGAATTTGACCTGCACGGCTTTATCCGCGCCTTGCATGGCTGGCTGCTCATCCCTTGGAGCTCCGGCGGCAGCGTTGGCTGGTATCTGGTGACCATCGTCAGCCTGCCCATGCTCGGCTCACTGATCTCCGGAATGATCCTCTACAGGCGCTTCTGGCGTGACTATTTGCACCCACGGCTGCGTTTGCGCCATGGAGCGCGTGTGTTATGGGGTGACTTTCACCGCCTGGCCGGCATCTGGTCCCTCCCCTTCATCCTTATCATTGCCGTCAGCGGCGTGTGGCTGCTCATCGAAGGCGTGCTGTATGATTTCCGAATCTCCTATTCCACAGCCGGACCGCCGGCAATTGTCGCACGCGCGGATGTGCCGCCCGGCATGGGGGAACAACCACCGCCGACACTCAGCCCGCAGCAGGCTGTGGATGCCGTCTGCCGGGCATTTCCCGAGTTCAAGCCCTATCGCATTAATTTTCCGGCGAACGCCTACGACCTGTATCGCATCAGCGGACGCAGCCGCCACTATCCACTGGTCATGGAAAGCGTCTCTGTCAACCCTTACAACGGCGAACTCGCCCAATCGCGTCGCGTCAGCGACCTAGCCTGGCCCGAGGTGATGGCCCGTTCCTTAGTCTCTCTGCACATGGGCGACTTTGCCGGACTGGGGCTGAAACTCGTCTACTTTTTTTTTGGTCTGCTGCTGTCCCTGATGGTCTACAGCGGCATGGTGCTGTGGGGCAAGCGCACCTGGCATGAAACTCGGCGGGTGTTCGAACAACGGGGCTACACTCCAGCCTATTTGGGCCGCCGCTGGGGCATGCACCTCAGTGGCGTGGTGGTACTGCTGCCGCTGCTCTATTTCGCCCCCTATATGGACAGAATCGCCCTGTACCGCGGTGCCGCCGGTTTGGGTGAACGCACCATCGGGACGTTGCAGGCCGGTCCCTTTATCCTTGACCTGGCAGAGTGGCAGGTGCGGCCGCCGCTGCCCGATGGCCAGGCTGGACTGAAAAAAACCTTCACCTTGGGTTTGCGGCAGGAGGACTTTCCGCACATCAAGGCCGTTTACCTCAAAGTGGGCAAACCACGCAGCATTCGCAGTGCCGGAGCTCTGGCCTCGGGCAGTCCCTATCGTCAATTTGTCCGCGTCTGCGTACCGGAGCATGCCGGGCCGGACGCCGTACTGTGGCTGACGCTGGAAACCTGGGACGGCGCGATCCATCGGGCCAGTCTGCCGTTGCAACAAGCCTCGCCGATCACTGTGGCGTTTCTCGAACAACAGCGGGGATGATGGCCCCCACTGCCTGCAATCCATTCAATAGGAGTCAAAAACGATGAAAAAAACGCATGCCCTTCTTGTCATACTCATGGGCTTTTTTGTCGGCCTGCCCGGCACGGCCTTGGCCCATTCTCCGTTCTGCTTTTGCGAAAAAGACGACGGAAAAATTGTCTGTAAAGGCGGGTTTTCCGATGGTTCAAGCGCCGCCGGTGTGCAGATCGATCTGATTAGCGGCAAAGAGGAAATTCTCAAATCACAGCGGTTCGATGAGCTGTCTTCAGCCTGTTTCGCTATTCCAGAGGGCGACTTCTATATTCTAATGGATGCCGGTCCCGGCCATACCGTGGAGGTGGAACGATCCGCGATTGCCGGAATGCAATCTCTCGCAGTGAGTTCCCGTGGCCACGGTCTCTCAGCGGATTCGATGTCGATTCAGCGCAATCGCCTCCTGTTCTGAACCGCTGGGAGTCGCGGACACGAGGATGACATGCGCCAACCTTTTTCCTTCCTGCTTGCAAGACGGTCACAAACCGTTACGCTGAATAGAAACACAACGGAAAAGGAACCCGTTATGGGAATCATCTCCCGAACAAACCAGCCCCGCAGAATTTCAGCGGTAGGTTTCCTATGTGCACTATTTGGAATTCTGACGCCAAGCCCGTCTTTTCCAATCACAGCCGCAGATACCGCGCTGTCTAAACCCTACGGTATCGAGACGCTAGCCGACGGTCTGGTTCATCCCTGGTCGCTGGCCTTTCTGCCCGATGGTAACGCGCTGATTACCGAACGACCGGGACGGTTGCGGCTATGGTTTGCCAAAGAACAACGCTTGTCCGCGCCAATTGACGGACTGCCAAAAATCTTCAGCGGTGGCCAAGCCGGTTTGTTCAGCGTCATCGCGTCACCGCATTTCAACCATGACCGCACCCTCTTTTTTTCCTATGCCAGTGGAACCACCAATGCCAACCGGCTGACCGTGGCCAAGGCCGTCTTTAAGGGTGACAAACTGGAACATGTCACGGAAATTTTCCGCTGCCGGCCGGATAAACAGGGCAAGGCTCATTACGGCGGGAGGATGACCTGGTTGCCCGACAACACATTACTCATCAGCCTGGGAGAAGGGTATTCTTACCGGGAACAGGCGCAGAACCGTGGCAACCATCTTGGCACGACCGTGCGTATTGAGGCCGACGGTTCCGCACCACCAGACAATCCTTTTATCGGCCAGAAAGGGGCGCAACCGGAGATCTATACCTATGGTCACCGCAATGTACAGGGAGTGATTTACGATCCGGTGGATCGGCTGGTGATTGCCCATGAACATGGACCGAAAGGGGGCGACGAGATCAATATCATTGAACCGGGAAAGAATTATGGCTGGCCGGCCATCACCTACGGCATTGATTATTCAGGAGCGATCATCTCTCCCTTTACCGAACGGCCGGGCATGGAGCAACCCGTGCTGCAATGGACGCCATCCATCGCACCTTCGGGACTGACCCGCTACCGTGGCAACCTGTTTCCACAATGGCGGGGAAATCTGTTCATTGGCGCATTGGCCGGGCGCAGTGTTCACCGGGTCGTGCTGCAAGGCGATACAGCGCGTGATGTTGAGACGTTGTTTTCAGAGCTGAATGAAAGGATTCGCGATGTTGTCAGTGGACCGGACGGTGCCCTGTATCTGCTGACAGACAATAAAAAAGGGCGTCTGCTTAAAGTGACGCCCCGCTGATAAGTTATTATTTCTGGCGTAAAAACACCACTAAAGCCCCTTCACCACCATATTGGCGTGGTGCTCTGCCCCATTCGGCCACCCACGCCTGAGCCTGGGTGGTCAGGTAACGCTCCACCTCCTGACGCAGCACCGACTCGCCGCCCGGGGAACGCTTGCCGCGCCCGGTGATGATCAACACCGTCTGCAGCCCCTGCTCGAAACGATGCTTGAGAAACAGGCGCACCTTGTCTCGGGCTTCATCGCGATAACAACCGTGGAGATCCAAACTGTCCTGAGGACGAATTTTCCCCTGGCGTAATTGCTTCATCCGCCGTGGTTCAGCTTGCGGGGCATCGTCGTCATCGGGGATATCGTCGTTGAACACCTTGTCCACAGCGCCGAGGCTGGCTAAAAACAGACTCTCATCATCCACCTCTGCGACAGGCTGAGAACGCGCATCCTCTTCATCGAAAAAAACATCTTCGAATGGTCTTTCAACCAACCCCTCGTGCGATTCGATATTTTCAACGCCAAGGCGTTCCATAGCCGAGGCAAAGTCAACATCCGATTCGTCAGAAGGAGACGGTTTTTCTTCCTGAACAACTTTTTTCGGCTTTGGTTCCGGTTCGGAAACACAAAACCCCTTCACGGACTTGAAGGGGTTATTTTTGAATGCGTTTTTTTCGTTTTTGTTCTTTTTAGCCATATCAGACACGCGGCATTTTGCGCCGCCCCTGAGCAGCCTTAGTTTGTTTTTTGATCATGGCACCGGTTTTCTCCAGATGGAACTGATACCAGACATCACCGTAATCTTCCATCTTCATCCGCTTGCCCTGCTCTATAGCTACAATGGACGCTTCGAGGCGTTCATCGCCACCGGTCTTTTTGATCCCTTTTTGCAAAATGGACAGAGCTTTGTCACGCTGACCAATCTTATCCAGGCAGTAGGCATAAAGATTCCAGACAAACGGTTCTTTACGGCTTGCCGTTGTCGCTTTTTCAAACGTCTCGGCCATTTTTTCCGGCTTATTGCGTTTCATGTAGCTGACAGCCAGCATGCTCATGGCCACCCAGTGTTTGACAAAGGCTTTTTCCAGAAAAGGCATGGCCTTGGCAAAGTCTTTTTTCAGGTAGAGCAGCGTACCGATCTGGGCGTTGATCTGGCCTTTGACATAAAATTGCCACGGTGCGTATTTAAAGCCATCCTGCAAGGAGGCAATGGCTTTTTCAAAACGGTTGGCCTGCACATCGCGTTGGGCACCTTGCATCAGTGCCATAACCTTGTTCATGGTACGACGCGCCAGCAGCAGATAAACCACGGCAAACAACACCATGGAGATCAGCCCGCAGTAGAGCAGTTGCAGATGATATACGAGATGCAAAGGAACCACGGCAAGGGTTCCGAAAACAAAGGCAATGAGGAAGTTCAGCATGAAATAGTACACCTTTCATTGTAACATCGAAAAACGGTCGGATTTATTGATAACCCGGCGATTTTATAAGATTTTAGAAATCACATTTTGCAAAACCATGCTGACGAAACGCCACGCAAGGATTTTTTCCAGAGAGTCATCGGCAATCACAAAAAACGTGGCGCGAGTCTAGCAATCGGCACTGAAAAAGTCAAAGCATTCGGCACGCAATCAGGAGCGTCGATCACCATGGACCAACAGGGTCAGTTCATCGCCCGGTTGCAGAATATGGTCCTCGGTGAGATCATTCCACTGTTGGATATCACGCGTCTGCACGGAAAACTGACGGCCGATACCCCACAGGGTATCTCCAGAACGCACCTGATAGACCACTTTTTTTAACGCTTTACTCCGACTTGCCACTCGAGAGGATGGTGCCGAAACCATCAATCTCTGACCCGGTTGAATCACATTGCTCCAGCCCAATCGGTTCCACACGCGTAGCTGCTTTTCCGTGACATTGCACTTGCGGGCAATACTCCATAAACTGTCACCGGAACGCACCGTGTAATTGCGTCGTTTCGAACGCAGATAGTCATCTTGCAACTCATCCAAGGGGCGGCTGGTGTAGTCACGATGTAACGGTAAAATCAGGTTTTGCCCAATCCGTAATGCGCGAGGATTGCTGATTTTGTTGAGGCTGATAATGTCATCCACGCGGATATGGTAGGTATGCGCTAACTTGAGCAGGGTGTCACCAGAGGTGATCTGATGGCGTTTGTAACGGGCTCGCTCGGCCGAAGGCACCTGAGCGTATTTTTCATTGAAACCGCCGGCACAACCGGTTGGCACCCGTAAGCGGTAATTGGTTTCCCCCGGCGGTGTACACCAGCGTTTCAACTCGGGATTGAGGCGCTTGAGTTCATCATAAGACGCTCCGGTCAGCTCGGAGATCACTTCCAAATCGGTAGCTTCAGGGAGAATCACCGTGTCAAAAGCCAACGGTGCTTGGTAATCAAGGTCGCAAAAACCATATTTCACCGGTTGCTTACTGATCAACAGTGCAGCCAGTAACTTGGGCACATAGTTTTTGGTTTCGGCCCGAAGATAAGAGCCTTTGCACAGCTCCCAGAAATCGGTGGAGTGATATTTTCTGATCGCACGAGAAATTTTGCCGGGACCGGCGTTATACGACGCCACCGCCAGATACCAATCACCGTCAAAACGCTGATAGAGGTCTTTGAGATAGCGGGCAGCGGCCAAGGTAGCCTTTTCCATGTCGCGGCGCTCATCACGCCACCAAGTGTTTTCCAGTCCGTACATGCGTCCGGTCGATTCGATGAACTGCCAGTGACCGACGGCATTGGCCCAACTGTGCGCATTGCTGTTGAAGCCGGATTCCACCATGGCCAGAGTGGCTAGGTCCTGCGGCAGACCTTCACGTTTAAAAACATCGCGCATCATCGGCAGATAACGGCTGGAGCGCTGCATCCACCGGGTAAAGGTCCGACGGCCCGGGCCGGTGTAATAGTCGACCAGATAGCGCACCTTGTCGTTCTCCACCACGGGAAAATCAAACAACGGCTCCGGCTTGACAACCGTTCCTACCTCCTGCGGCGGCGTTAAATCGGCATTCAACAGCGCTTCATCCGCTGTGGTCTCATCACCAACGTGGGCCAGTTCTTCCGGCGGCAATACCACACAACCGGATGATTCATCATCAACCGTTTGAGTCACCAGCGGCAAACTGGCTTCATCGTGCAAGCGAAGCTTAGACACTTCTGGAGCAGGAGACGCCATACAGCCCGTCAACACCCCACAACACAGTAATAGATACCAACGATTCATGTCTGAAACAAAGCTCCCGTTATCTTGACATCAAGGACAACCCCTTGATTTTCCCAATAATTTCCCAGATAAGCTCCGGGCAAGGCTATAGAAAAAGTCACTCAGTGTCAAGAGTCTCGCCCTGTGACTCCTCGGGCCAGAAACGCTGTTGCAGCGCGTCGAGTAAGGTGTCAAAGGTGCTGCGATCATGGGCACAGACCGCGACAGCACCAAAACGGCGACATAATTCAGCACACTCTGCTGCATCAATCTGGTCCATCTTATTAAACACCAGCTGACGCGGTGTCTGACCAAGGTCAAGATCGGCAAGGATCTGTTCTACGGCATGGATCTGCTCTTCAAAACGGGGATTGGACACATCCACCACATGCAGCAACAAATCTGCATCAGACAGCTCTTCGAGGGTGGACTTGAACGCTCCCATCAGGCTGGCTGGTAGTTGGCGAATAAAACCAACGGTGTCGGTAATGATCACTTCGCGCTCTAAAGGAAAACGCAAACGGCGCGTTGACGTATCCAGCGTGGCGAACAGCAGATCTTCGGTGAACACCTCGCTCTGGGTCAACGCATTGAGCAGGGTCGATTTTCCGGCATTGGTATAACCGACAATGGAGATGATCGGCACATCGGAACGCATCCGCTTGCTGCGCCGCTGCAGACGGCTTTTAGCCATCCCTTTGAGGCGTTTCTCCAGGCGGCTGATCCGGTCGCGAATCCGGCGGCGGTCGATCTCCAGCTTGGTTTCACCGGGGCCACGACCACCAATCCCCCCCATCAGGCGCGACAAAGCGGTTCCCTTGCCCGACAACCGGGGCAGAATGTATTTGAGCTGGGCCAGTTCTACCTGTACCTTACCGTCCAGAGTGTGGGCGCGGCGGGCAAAAATATCCAGAATCACCTGGGAGCGATCAACAACTTTCAGATCAGTCAACGCGGCAATGGAACGTACCTGGGTCGGACTGAGATCTTGATCAAACACCAGCATGGTCGCCCGTTGCTGCAGAGCACGGATCACCACATCCTTGATTTTGCCCTCGCCCATCAGATAGCGGGGGTTGAGACGCTGCGGCCGTTGTACCACTTGATCCAGTACCAGCATATCTGCGGTGCGGGCCAACTCCTGCAGTTCGCACAAGGAATCTTCAATTTCACGACGCGGTGCCTGACTGACGGAGATCAGAATCGCCCGCTCGCGGGGGTCGGACAGGTCGATCTGCCCACTATCAACGGTACGCCCCAGTTCGTCTTCCAGTGAACGCAGAAAGGCTGCCATATCGAGGTTGAGCTGATCAAAGCTGTGCAACTGCTGTTGTTCAACCTGCTGATGAGCCGGATTTTCCGGTAACAGGTGGGCGTAGTGAACCGATGCGGGAAAACCACGCTGATTAACGCCGAGGGCAACCATCATATCAAGACGTAGCAGGGCAAGATCGGTCAGGTCGTCTTCAGACAAAGATTCGTTTTTCAGGTGGGTATGGATACAACGCAAACCGCGCAAACCACTGCGGCCCAAAGCGTAATCGGACAGATCGGGCAGCATGATCTCACGATCATCGCCGACTATGACGTATTTGACGGCTCCGGAGCGGTCAACCAACACACCGATCTGACGACGAATCTCGTGGGACAAACCACATAAAAAGCGCGCCAGCTCTGCCGACACCACCTCTTCTGGACGCATACGACGTCGATAAATCCGCTCGAGCGCATTGATCTGTGCTGCCTTGAGACCGGAAGTTGGTCCGAGAACGTCCACGCTACCGTCCTTTACGCAAAAAAGGCCCGTTGGGGCCCTTTTTGATCGACATATTGGAGAATCTGTGACATCAGCGGCTTAAGCACTGACAACAAAGTTAAAACCTGCATCCACCAGATGAACTTCACCAGTCACACCACTACTAAGATCAGACAAGAAATACACAGCGCTCTTGCCAACCTCCTCCTGAGTGACGGTACGGCGTAACGGAGCATAATCATCCATCAGCTTAATTTTGGAACGGAAATTGGCAATACCGGAAGCCGCCAGGGTGCGAATCGGACCGGCGGAAATAGCATTAACGCGAATACCTTTCTCGCCCAGCTCGGCTGCCAAATAACGTACCGAAGCTTCCAGAGCCGCTTTGGCCACACCCATGACGTTGTAATTGGGCACGGCGCGGGTTGCCCCCAGATAGGTCATGGTCACGATGCTGCCGCCCTCTTTGAGCAGCGGTTCCGCACAACGGGTAATGGCGACCATGGAATAGGCACTGATGTCCATGGCCAGAGCAAAACCTTCGCGGCTGGTCTGGCTATAGGGCTTTTTAAGATCTTCACGGTCGGCATAAGCAACGGCATGAACAACAAAATCCAGCTCTCCCCATTGTTTTTTCACCTCGTCAAAAACCGCTTCGATCTCTTGATCGTTACTGACATTACAGGGCAGAATCATTTCAGCATCAAGACTCTCCGCCAGCGGACGAACACGCTTTTCAAGAGCCTCGTTAAGGTAGGTAAACGCCAGCGTGGCGCCCTGCTCCTTGAGTTGTTGGGCAATGCCCCAGGCAATGCTCATCTCGTTGGCAACACCAAAAATAATTCCCCGTTTTCCTGTCATCAGTCCCATATGGTCCGTTTCTCCTGTTGAAAGTATATAATGCAAAATTAGTGGTTATCTAACAGACTTAGCAGGCCTTTTTAGCAGATTGACGACCAGAAATCAACTGTGCTGTCACCCCACTACTCCTTGGGCAAAAACACCGACAACTCCTTGATCAGTTCTTCGGCGGGGCGTGCCCCCATCAATACATGACCATCCGGCAGGACCATAGTCGGTGTCGAGCGAATCTGCCATTTTTGGGCAAACTCCAGCGTTTCCTCAACCGCATTGGTCGTGCAGTCCTGCTCAGGAACAGCCTGGTCAGCCATTGCCAGTTCAAGCACCTCAGCAGACCCGGAGCAGACAATATCCGTAGCCAGCTTGGTGTCCGACAGCATAGCCATAACTTTGATGTAAAAAGCGATTTTAGGTTGTTGGGCGACCACTTTTTTCAATTCCTGATGCAGCATGCGACAGTGATCGCACTTGGCATCAGTAAACACATAGGCTTTAACCGGAGCATCTTCGCGGCCAAGCAGCAGCGCCCCTTCCGACCTGATTTCATCCATATTGATTTTGCGGGAAATTTCCGTCCCGTCACTGATGCGAACCACCCGACCGGAAACCAAGTACTGTTTGGAGAAATCAATAAACACGGTAAACATGCGACCACGCGCTTCTCCTTTGATCTCCCACAATCCACCGACATCGGAAAACTCCACAGAATCCACCCGGTCAGCCCCAGGCGGTAACAGTTTAAACGCTTCTTCTTTGGTCAAGCTATGACAGTCCTTACATTCTCCGGCACCACAACCATCACCGCCAAAAGACCAGGCAGAGGCAGGAAGCAACAAAGACACAAATATCACGAGCACCAGATTACGCCACATAGAGAACTCCTTTGCTCAAAACCGAAACTTAGCAGAAAAAATAAAAAAGAACTTCTACAGCGCTGCCCATCTTAGCAGAGGCACTGGAAAATGGAACAGTTATAGTGTATTTTTCACTGTAGAGCCTTTGAGCACGAAAATCCGGCGCTTTTGCTAGTGCTTTGACAATGCTAAAATTCGCCGCTATGGCACAGTATCGTACCGTTCACACAAGGCGCGAAATCACAGAAGAGGCCACTCCATTTCAAGATTTTGCAACGCCGTGAGAATGGTGCGAGGCGCTAGACCCGAAAATTTAGCGTTGTCAAAGCACTACGCCTCCACTTTCCACAAGGCTCATCACACAACAAGCCACTCACGGCTTTCAAGTTCACTTTGATCCCCAACAAAGGACGTGATTTTTTATGACCGACCCCAACAGCACAAAAGCCATTCCCGCCGCGTTCACCCTGGTCAGCACCACCGCACTACCGGAGTTGAATGCGACCCTGCTGCAACTTCGTCATAACGTGACCGGTGCGCGCCTGGTCCATATTGAAAATGAAGACCCTAATAACCTGTTTGCCGTCGCCTTCAAAACTCCGCCTTCCGATTCAACCGGCGTAGCGCACATCCTTGAGCACACTGCGCTGTGCGGCTCAAAAAACTTTCCGGTGCGCGACCCGTTTTTTACGATGCTCAAGCGCAGTCTCAACACCTTTATGAATGCGTTTACCTCCAGCGACTGGACGTGCTACCCGTTTTCCAGTCAAAACCATAAAGACTTCTATAACCTACTGGATATTTATCTGGATGCCGCGTTTTTCCCATTGCTGCGAGAACGCGATTTTGCCCAGGAAGGTCACCGGCTGGAGTTTGCCCAGAGTGACGACCCGACATCAGCACTCACCTTCAAGGGGGTGGTGTTCAATGAGATGAAGGGCGCCATGGCCGACCCATCCTCACTGCTGTCACGGCGCACCACCCGCCATTTATATCCAACCACCTGTTACCACCACAATTCCGGTGGCGAACCGGAAGATATTCCCGATTTGAGCTGGCAACAGTTGCGTGACTATCACGCCGAGTTCTACCACCCCAGCAATGCCTGCTTTTTCACCTACGGCAACTTTCCACTGGCCAATCACCTCGAGGTGATCGAGGAGAAGGTACTCAGCCAGTTCCAGGCCCGCGAGGTCAACAGCGAAGTGCCACAGGAACAACGCTTCACCGCGCCACTGACAGTCAAGGAACCGTTTCCCATTGACAAACAGGAGGAATTGACCGGCAAAAGCATGGTACACCTGAGCTGGTTGTGCAGTGACATCTCCGACAGTTTTGCCCGTCTCAGCCTCACACTGCTGTCCCAACTGCTGCTCGGCAATCCGGCATCTCCGCTGTACAAGGCGTTGCTCGACTCCGGCCTCGGCACCAACCTGACGCCGGGCTGCGGATACCATGACGACTACCGCTCCACCTGTTTTGCCGTTGGCCTGCAAGGGGCAGATGAGGAAAATGCCGAGCAGATTGAACAACTGGTGTTGGAAACACTCGAGAAAATTGCCGACGACGGATTCAGTCGCGAACGCATTGATGCGGCCATCCACCGTCTGGAACTGGCCAACCGCGAAGTCAGTGGCGACAGCTATCCCTACGCCATTATGATGATGATGCGCATCCTTGGCCCCTGGCTGCATTGCGATGATCCAATTTCGCCACTGCAGCTCGATGAGAACCTGACCCGATTGCGCCAAGAACTCGATAACGGCCCGTTCTTTGAGAATCTGATCCGCAGCTGGCTGCTTGACAACCCGCACCGGGTTAACTTGTGCCTGCATCCTGATCCAACGTTAACCAAAAAGATGGAGGAAAAGGAGCAGCAACGACTCAAAGATATCGAAGCCACCCTGACGGATAACGACCGCCAACATCTCGTCGACCAGGCGCAAACGCTGCAACAGGCTCAGGAAGAAAAAGAGGATGTCAGTTGCCTGCCTTCCCTGGAACTGAGCGACATTGATCCCAAAGAGCCTGAAGTCGCCAGTGAAACACTGACGGTGGGCGACCATGAGGTCTCATTTTATCCACAACCAACCAATGGACTCGCTTATTTCAATCTGTATTTTCCAGTGAGCGGCGTGGATGCCGAACTGCATCCGTACCTGCCGTTGTTCAGTAGCCTACTGACTCAGATCGGTGCCGGGAAATACAGCTATCTGGAGATGGCTGAACGCATTGAAGCGGGCACCGGCGGCATTCGTGCCTCACTTGAAATTCTCGATGACATTGCCTCCCTTGACCAATACCAACCACTGCTGCGTTTACGCGGCAAAGCGCTGACCCGCAATGTTGACAAACTGGCCGCCATCCTTGCCGATGTCGCCACCAGTGCCGATTTTAGCGATCTGGAACGCTTGGCCACGGTGATCGGTCAAATCAAGACATCGTGGGAAAACGCCATCCCCGGTTCAGGCCACAGCTATGCGGCACGTGCTGCCGCCGGTCATCTGACCGCAGCGGGCCAATGTCGTGAACAGTGGTCGGGACTGACCCAGTTTAAACAGATCAAAGAGATTGCCAAACTCAAGGCCGACCAGTTAGCGGACCTGGCTGGGAAGATGCAACAGATCGCCAAGCAAGTATTGCACAATGACTCAGTGCGTGCCGCAATCACCGCAGAACAGGGCGATGTGGAAACAAACCGCAACGCCATGCAACGCCTACTGGAACAACTGCCCGGCCTTAACCGTCAAGACGCCATGACAACTGCGGCAACAATGACTCCGCAGGCTGTTCAGCTGGGCTGGGCGACGTCCATTCCGGTTTCTTATGTCACCCGGGTGTTCCGTACCGTGCCGCTGGTTCATGAAGATGCGGCACCATTGAAAATTCTCGCTGCCCTGCTCAAGGCCAACTTCCTCCATCGTGAAATCCGTGAAAAGGGAGGTGCCTACGGTGGCATGGCCAACAGCAGCAGTGAGGGGGGATTGTTTTCCATGCTGTCCTATCGCGACCCGCAATTGTTACGCACTCTCGACGTCTATGAGCAGGCACTGCAATGGGTTCAGTCCGGTGATTTCGACCAGGACAAGATCAAGGAAGCGGTTCTAGCCGTGTTCAGTGCCATTGATCGGCCACTGTCTCCCGGCGGTGTTGGCGCTCATGAGTTCGCCAATGCCTTGCAAGGGATCACTTTGGAGATTCGCCAGCAGTTCCGTCAACGTCTGCTGGCAGTCACCAAGGAGCAACTGATCGCTGTTGCGCAAATCTATCTGGAAAATAAACTTGCTCAAAGCCCTGTGTCCATCCTGTCTAATGACGAGATTCTGCGTAAAGCTCAAGAGCAGTTGCCTGACCTGAAAATTGTCCGGTTGTAAAAAGACCACCTCGTTCAGAACAAAAAACGCCCCGACAGCATCACCGTCGGGGCGTTTTATCTTTAACAAAGCTCACTTGAATCAGCTTTTTTCGATTTGTAACTGGACAAGGAATTCACCGGAATCCGACTCAAAAGGAATCATGACCCAATCGGCTTCGGCTGTACACTCGATGTGATAATCCGAACCAAACACATAGGACGGAACAGACAGGGTAATATCCTTACCCGATTCATCGAGAACCATCTTGACGTTACCAGCCAGCATGTTGGCCAATTCGCCGAACGCATCCGTCACGTCTTCATTGATTTCGTCCACGTCCAGGCCAAGGAAACGGGTGGTAATATCCATGGCCACATCATCCGGAGCATGGATAGCGATCAGGCCCTTACAACTACCGCCCAGGCCAACCATCCCGGAAACCGAATCGGTAAAATTGCTGACCAATACCGGCATTGCGGGCTGAGGAGTCACCTCAAGCATTATCATCGTTTCAAACACTTCCCGCGTGGAATCAATGGTCATCTGTTCTAAATCCAAAATCGAATCTCCTTCGGCTCGGGCTTTTGATCAGTAAATACATTACATGTCATATGGATATTCCAAAGAATTAAAAAATATCACAACATTAGCAGAGCAACCAGACCCTAAATGAGAAATGAAACAACTTTTTTAAACAAGGGACTCTTTTCAATGAGATGCCGGCGGCAAACTCATGGCCATGGCAACTTCATCACAGTCAGGAAACTTGGAACATTTCATACAATCGCCCCAAATTTTGTGCGGCAATTCACTTTTTTCAATCAGGCTGAAGCCAAGACGGGAGAAAAATTGTTCCTGATAGGTCAGAGCAAACAACCGACTCAGCCCCAGTTGACAGGCTTCATCAATACATGCCTGAACCAACTGGCGACCACAGCCACGTCCAGACAAACGTTCAGAAACCACCAGAGAGCGCACTTCAGCAAGATCGGCCCACCAGACCTGTAAACTGACTGTCCCCAGAACCTCCCCTTGCTCTTCCAACACATAGAAGGAACGAATTGCTTGATAAATTTCGGCCAGGGAACGCGACAGCATCGCCCCTTTGCCGGCATGTTCGGCCAGCAATTTATGGATAATAGAGGCATCAGCGATGCAGGCTTTTCTGATCATGATCTCTCCTTAGGGAGCCATTAAAACAACGATGGACGCCGACTGCGCTGAAGCAATTCACGGGCATGACTAACCGTTTGACTACTGAGCTGGGCACCACCGAGCATACGGGCAAGTTCTTGAACCCGTTCCTCGTCATCAAGACACACCAGCTGCGTTGAGGTCTGATTGTTCTCAACCAGTTTTTCCACCCGGTACTGCACATCGGCATAAGCTGCCACTTGCGGCAGATGAGTGATACACAGCACCTGATGGCCTTCGGCCACGGCGCACAACCGTTCACCAACCGCGGAGGCGGCGACCCCGCCAATTCCGGCATCGACTTCGTCAAAAATCATCGTGGTCAGACTGTCGGAACGCGGCGCCACTTTACGCAGTGCCAGCATAATGCGTGACAGTTCACCACCCGAGGCAGTTGACGACAGCGGGCGCGGTTCCTGGCCGGGGTTGGCAGAAAAGTAGAACTCGGCCTTCTCCAGCCCTAATAAACCCGCTTCACATGTGGTCAAGCGCGCTTCAAAGCAGGCATTAGCCATGGCCAGACCGGCCAACTCCTCCTCCATGGCCAGCTTCAAGCTCTCAGCAGCTTGCTGTCGTAGCGAGGTGAGTTTCTGCCCCATGGTCATCATCTGGCTGTGAACTTCGCCAATCTGTGCTTCAAGTTGCTCCATGGTCGCCGCACTGTTGCGCAACTGCTCCAACTCCTGCTCAATATCATCGGCATAGGCGAGAATACCATCAATCTCGGCGTGATACTTGCGCTGCAGGGTTGTAATCAGGGCCAGACGTTCTTCCACCTCAGCCTGGCGTTGTTCATCGAACACAACATCATCGGCCAGCTGACGCAATTGGCCGGCGGCATCTTCCAAACCAAACAGGGCATCGCGCATGGCCTCAACCGGCCCCAGTAATTGCGGCTCA
This sequence comes from uncultured Desulfuromonas sp., assembly GCF_963678835.1. Lineage (NCBI taxonomy): Bacteria > Pseudomonadati > Thermodesulfobacteriota > Desulfuromonadia > Desulfuromonadales > Desulfuromonadaceae > Desulfuromonas > uncultured Desulfuromonas sp. The sequence continues at coordinate 1,995,009 of NZ_OY787469.1, read as the reverse complement.
ACCTCGACCAGCCCTTCGAGCACCTGATTAACAGCGCCGAGTTGTTCGCACACCGCCCCTTGGTCGGCATAAAGGCGTTCATAGCCCTGCTGACAGCCGGCATAAAGACGCTCAGCATGCTGCAAACGTAACCGTTCAGCAGCTAATTCCTCATCTTCACCGGATTGCAGAGCCGCCGCAGTAATTTCCTGATGTTGAAAACTGAGCAGATCAATGCGATCCGCACGGTCGCGCTCTGATTGTTGTAGGGTTTCTAGTTGCTTCTGCAGGGTACGCCACTGACGATAATGGTGCTGATAGTCGCCGAGAAGCTGCTGACACTGGCCAAAGCCGTCCAGAAGGCGTAGATGGTTTTCCACCCGCTGTAATTGTTGTTGATCGTGCTGGCCGAAGATGGCCAGCATCGGTGCCGTCAATTGCTGTAACTGGGCCAAGGTTGCCATAGCACCATTCACGTACACCCGGTTTTTTCCCTGGCGCGACAGACTGCGACGGATTACCAGCTCATCATCGTCGTCAAAATCCATCTCCTGCAACAGCTGGCGCACGCCCGGCTGCTGCTGAAGGGAGAACACCGCCTCAACACTGGCTGTCTCTTGTCCGGTGCGCACCAGCTCATTGCGCACCCGTTGGCCAAGCAACAGGCCCATGGCGTCAATGATAATCGACTTACCGGCGCCGGTTTCACCGCTGAGCACATTGAATCCGGGTCCGAAATTCACCTGAAGCTGTTCAATCACAGCAAGGTTTTTAATGGATAAATCCGTCAGCATACGGGTTAGCGTTCTCCCCAGCGTAATTTGGTACGCAACACCTCAAAATATTCCTTCTTGGCGCTGCGAATCAGGTGGGTACATTGTTCGGCTTTGCAAATTTCCACCACATCTTGAGCCTGCATGGCCATCCCCACCTGACCATCAGCGGTGAAAAACACCCGCTCTTCGTTGAAACGCATGATGATGCGAATCAGCGATTCATCCGACACGATAATCGGCCGGTTGGTCAGCATATGCGGGCAGATCGGCGTGATCACCAGGCAACGCAGTCCCGGATAGATGATCGGCCCTCCGGCAGCCAGGTTGTACGCCGTTGATCCGGTGGGCGAAGAAACAATCAGACCGTCCGCCTTAAATGTGGTCAGATAACTGTCATCGACCCACACTTCCATATCGATAATCCGTGCCAGAGCCCCCTTATTGATCACCACATCATTGAGCACCTGGTATTCGGCAATGCGCTCACCTTCGCGTTCAACCGCCGCCTGCAACATGATGCGATCAGAGATCTCAAAATCATCATTGATCACCCGTTGCAGTTCATCATAAAGATCATCCAGCGTGATCTCGGTCAAAAAACCGAGACTACCAAGGTTGACCCCGAGAATCGGCACACCCAGGTTGCCCACCTTGCGCGCCACGGAGATCAGCGTTCCGTCACCACCGAGCACGACGATACAATCGACCAATGGCGGCAACTCGCGACTGGGCACCCCCTCTGCCGCGCCCATGTTGGCGGCCAGCTCTTTCTCCACCAGCACCCGGATACCTCGTTCGGCCAACCACCCTTTGAGTTGGATGGCAACCTGAACGGCATCGGGGTTATTACGTTTGGCATAAATTCCTATTGATTTCATATCATTCCCCATTACAATGCCTCGAAAATCTACCACAGCCCCCCAGCAAAGTCCATCCGCAGCGGGACATTGAGGACATTCTGTCACCTGTGCTACAGTACCGTGAATATGGTTTTGAAACATCCTGTTAGATCATCTCAGGACAAATGTCAAACTGAACTTATTTACACCCTATTGCGTGGTCGGTTCAACGAACTTTTATGAGGCCTTATGGATCTGTTTTCCAGCACTGTCAGCGATGATCAAACCCCGCTCGCCGAACGGATGCGTCCGCAGCACCTTGATGAGGTGGTTGGTCAGCAACACCTTCTTGCTGACGGTTGCCCCTTACGCCAGATCATCGAAGCCGACCAACTTAGTTCGTTGATTTTCTGGGGTCCGCCCGGCACGGGAAAAACCACCCTTGCCCAAGTGATCGCCCAAAGTACCCGCAGCCGCTTCGTATTCTTTTCCGCCATTATGAATGGGGTCAAGGATATCCGTCACATTGTCTCGCGCGCCAAAGAAGACCGCGCCATGTACGGCACGCGGACCATCCTGTTTGTCGATGAGATCCACCGTTTCAACAAATCACAGCAGGATGCGTTTCTGCCCGCCCTGGAAAAAGGCGACCTGATCCTTATCGGCGCCACCACGGAAAACCCTTCGTTTGAGGTCAATGCCGCCCTGCTCTCCCGAGCGCGGGTATTTGTGCTCAAATCCCTGCAACACAACGATATTGTCCTGCTGCTAAAGCGCGCGCTCAGCGATCCGCGCGGGTTGGTCGATCAGAAACCGGACGTGTCTGAGCAGGCCCTGGAACATCTCGCGCAACTGGCCCAAGGAGATGCCCGCGTAGCTCTGGGCAATCTGCAACTGGTGGTGGAAACGGCCAAAGGAAAACCGATTGACGAAACCGTTGTCTCCCAGACACTACAGCAAAAAGCGCTGCGATACGACAAAGGGGCGGAAGAGCATTACAACGTCATTTCGGCATTTATCAAAAGCGTGCGTGGCTCAAACCCGGATGGTGCTCTGTACTGGCTGGCACGGATGATTGAGGCCGGAGAAGACCCGCTGTTTATTGCCCGGCGTCTGGTGATCCTCGCTGCGGAGGATATCGGCAATGCCGACCCGCGCGGCCTGCAACTGGCGATCTCCGCCCAACAGGCGGTGCATTTTGTCGGCATGCCGGAAGGGCGAATTATCCTGGCCCAGGCCACCACCTATCTGGCCTCGGCACCGAAAAGCAATGCGTCGTATCGGGGCATTGACGCGGCCCTGGCCGAAGTACGCCGCAGCGGTCCGTTGGAGGTTCCACTGCCTCTGCGCAATGCACCGACAAAACTGATGAAAGAGTTGGATTACGGCAAGGATTATCAATACGCCCACGACAATCCGACAGGCTTTGTCGCTCAAGACTACCTCCCCGATCAACTTCGCGGCACTGAGTTCTATCGTCCGGTTGATCGCGGTTATGAAAAAGTAATGGCGGAACGCCTGGCGTTTTATCGCCAACAGGCCGAACAGACTGACGAGGAGGATGCATGAAGCGGCCCTGGCGGACAGGACTCATCATTGCAGGGCTGAGCCTGATTGTGCCGACAACGTCGTTCGCAACCAAAGGGGATTGGCCGGATTGGCCCGAGCATTCACATCACGGATCAGCCCAGCACGCCCATCCTTCGCAGGACAATAGCCTCAATCCACTGGTGCAGGGCATCCGTTTTTTTCAACGTTACATCTCCGTGGTCGACAGTCCGCGTTGCCCCATGTATCCCACCTGCTCCGCCTATGCCTTGCAGGCATTGGACAAACACGGTCCGATCCTCGGCAGTTTCATTACCGTAGATCGGTTACTGCATGAAACCAATCCCCTGGAGCAAACCATGCCGTTAAGCGGCTTTGAGCGTGAACGGTTTTATGATCCACTCAGTCGCAATGATTTCTGGTTATCTCAAGAAAATTGACATTGAAAACAATCGTTTAAAGGGTCAGCACCCAGACAAAACCAATGGCGGCCACCAGAGTTGAGGCAACCACAGAGAAATAAAAAATATCATGCTTACGCCGACGCCGGATCACATTGATCACCAACCCCACCAATCCTGAAAACAGGGCCGTAAATAACACCCACAACACATAGCTCATCAGCTCGTAGTCCCATTCGCGACGCACCGGAAGATTATTGACCCGTTCAAAAAAAGTAACCGTCTGAGGCTTGGCAAAACTGATGCCCAGCACGGAGATTGCGATCAGTATCCAGCCAATCAAAGCAAACCAAGGCAACGAACGGACGAATAAATCAGGGCCTTGGCGGCGCTCGGTTCGACGTTGACGACGGTCATTGACATAGCGGCCATCGTCTACCCGTCGACGATCAATGGAAGGTTCAGCCATGCGTTACTCCTGTTCGTTGATTCCGCCATCATCCAGACGCACGCCGGAAAGCGGTGTCCCACAGCCAGGACAGGTTCCATAATACAAGCGATTATGCGCCACCTGAAAACCGTGCCGCTCGATCAAAGTCTTATTGCACTGACGACAGCGGGTATCTTCTCCGCGCCCACTGGCCACATTGCCCAGATAGATATAATTCAGCCCAGCTTTTTCGCCCAGATCCCGCGCACGCATCAAACTCTCCACCGGGGTCGGTGGCACATCCGTGAGACGGTATGTGGGATAAAAAGCCGTCACATGCCAAGGTGTCTCCACATCCAACTGTTCGGCAATAAACCGAGCAATGCCACTAAGTTGCTCCTCATCATCATTGTAACCGGGAATCACCAGCGTCGTCACTTCCAGCCAGATCCCCAACGCCTTAAATAACTTGAGGCTGTCTAACACCGGAGCCAGTTGCGCACCACACACATCATGATAAAACGACTCGGTGAATCCCTTCAGATCAATGTTGACACCATCCAGAAAAGGAGCCAGGTGGCGCAAGGGTTCTTCAGCCATATAGCCATTGCTCACCATCACATTGAGCAGCCCCTGCTGACGGGCCAATCGAGCGGTTTCATACATATATTCGTAAAAAACCGTCGGTTCCGTATAGGTATAAGAGATACTCTGACAGGCTGCCGACAACGCCAGGCCAACAACCTGCCGTGGCGGTAAAAAGTCTCCCCGCACCGCAGCATGAGCGAACTCAAGCTGTGAAATACTGGCATTCTGACAATGGCGACAACGAAAATTGCACCCCATTGTAGCAACGGAATAACTGCGTGACCCCGGTAAAACATGGAACAACGGTTTCTTTTCAATGGGATCGATGTGGGCAGCAATCGCCAAACCATCGTTGAGGGAATAAAGAACCCCATCTCTGTTTTCCCGCACCCGGCAGCGACCACGGTGGCCAACACCAATCACACAATAAAAACGGCACAGCTCACAACGAACTTGTCCCTGCCCCAACGGGCTCCAGAACATGGCATCACGCATGACATCCTCCACGGTTACTCTTCGCGTCGATATCTTAACGTAAAAAGTTTAACAAAAAGTTTTTTAGAACAAGAAAAAGAATTGCCGAACCGCATTTCTTACGGAAAAAACATTTTCTCTGGCAGATAAGACTTGACCGCCTGAAGGCTTCTCACTATAATCCCTTCTGCTCGTGCCGAAGTGGTGGAATTGGTAGACACGTCGGTCTCAAAAACCGATGGCTTCTGGCCGTGCCGGTTCGATTCCGGCCTTCGGCACCAAAGAAAAAACAAAGGGTTACGCTAACGCGTAGCCCTTTTTGTCTTTGTAGACTTGCTTATGTGGAACATTTCTGGAGCGCTGAGAAGGTCTAATGCTTTCAGATGAGGTAATTCAATGGCCTCAATCCGCAACCGTAGTCCCTATCTGTGACAAGTCAAAATGAGACACAAGGGCTATCTCATCCAGTCCAGAACCTTTGAGATAAAAGAAAATCCCTGCACAGAGTCTCGCCGGATAGACAGTGAACAAAACCGTGGCGTTTTCTGCCACCAGGCCGAAAGTAAAAAACAACGTTGGACAAGGCCCTGGATCGCTACCTCGGCGAGATTATTCCCTCGGGAAAAGACGAAATCATCCATCAGAATAGAGCCATTTACACCGCAAAAAAACGCCCAAAGGACGGGAATCTCTAATTCGTACTAAAAGTTTTATGTCTTAGTATACTCTGTCGCATCTGTCGAAAAAATATGATATTTATATCTATTGTTCACATACCCATAAACAGCGAATCAAACTAACTGCGTGAGTTAAAAATAGCTTTTTATCTTGGAGAGAAATATTATGAAAGTATACCGTCATTGGATTTCTTTGACAGTCCTGTTGTTGATGTTGAGTGGCTGTGCCTCAATTTTACACTCTCCCACAAACAAACTGGCGTTACAAAAACGTATACAGTGGACCATGGAAGCACGGATCGCTGGACAATGGGGGCTAGTGTACGACACCTTCTGGCAGAGCTACCGTGATCAGATCACACGAGAGTCCTTCCTGACGCGCAGTCGTGTTAGCTTTAAAAGTTATCGGATTGAATCTGTCACACTGTCAGAGGGGGGAAAGAGTGCTGAAGCCAAGGTGTGGTCCAGTATTGAAATGCGCGGCTTTACTTTTCCTGAGGCATTGCAAACACAAGAGTGGCTATATGAAAACGGAAACTGGTACCAAAAAGTCGAACCCGACGGCATGCAGAAAGCGCTGTTATAGTATCACGTTTTCTTTTTTCTGCTGGGGTGTCGGAGGTCTGGCTGAAAGCAGCGCGTAGACATCTATAAAAAGGGCCAGAATTAGTCGATAGTTCAAAAGCCCATATCTCAGGCCGCGAGACCGAGGCTTTGGTCGTGATAATGTCGCGCAGTGCCAAATAGCTCTTTTAAAATTTGCAGCCAACAACTCAGGGCCTTCAAGATCAACCTGAGGTTGTAGCCAATGGCGGCCATTAACGCATTGACTTTGTCGCCCAACAAACCTCGAAGCAGATTCCGCCCAAGACGCCCTTCAGTTTTCTGGTGGCCAATAACAGCTTCTATGGCACTGCGGCGTTTGAGTTCTTTTTTGATGGCTGGTGTGATGTTGCGACGCTGACCGGAAATAAAAACATCGGTGTTAGTCACGCCATGTCCTCGGTAGCCCCGATCAACATAGCAGCGCTTTGGCCTGATTCCGGTAAGCTCCGTAACTTGGTCATGAGCGCCTTTGAGGGTATGACCATCGTAGGGATTTCCTTCAAGGCCCTGAGTACCGACAATGAACCCTTCTTTGTTGGTGACGCAGACACTGACTTTGTTGCCGAATTCGTATTTCTTATGAGCCTTGCCTTTGCTGATACAGGCAACATGGGGTTCATGCAGGCTGTAGAGCTTGTGACTGTCATGGGGATTTTGACTCAGTAATCGTTTGGCCTGGGTAAGAGCATCTTTGAGTTCTGTGGCAACGATATCTGTTTTGCGCTCTATGTCGCGGACAACGCGTCCAAGATAGGTCTTGAGTGTCTTGATCGACTTTCGCATCCGCTTGAACTGCTTGGCATGAGCGTAACGCCCTGCCTTGAGGGCCGCTTGAAGCCCTTTACGCTGGTAGCTTTGTCGCAGGGATATGCCCTCTTCACCAAATGCTCGCGGCTGCGATTGAGAAGTTTTGAGTCTGTTGGATGCGTGATGGCTTTTGGCTGAACCGTGGTATCGACACTGACCCGTTTTAAACTACTGGCTTTAACGACACCAACCGAGAGACCAACAGCGAGTGTTTGTTGAAGCAGAGCTTCCATTCCCTTGCTCTTGATGCGCTTACGCCATTTGCTCAGGCCGCTGCGGGCAATGGGTGGACGATGCTGGAAAACAGTGAGGAAAACTGTTCATCAAGATGATCCCAGTCCATTTGGTCCGCTAACCGGATCAGGGCGTTGGCTGGATTACAAATTGTCTCCAGCCTGACTTGGAAAAGTTCATCTTGCGGTGGATTTTCTTGTTTCTTTGGTCGCATGGTTTTGCCGGAAAAATAAGGGTAATTGATTGTTTTCTTGCAAATCAATATACCATATTTTTATCAATTCTACTGCAATTACATGCAGTTAACTTGTTTTTAACGATCGACGAATTAGATTATAAAACGAAACGAAGGGGACACTGGCAACAGGACGGACAAGCATAACACCCCATATTGAAACAGAGAATTTTCTCAACAAAGCTTATACTTTATTATTTTGCAGATCAGCGATCAGCATAAAACCGCCGGGCAATTTCAGCAACAGCAGCCATAAACGATAGAGCATCATAATTGTTGCTCCGGCCTCAATGCCGAACGCCGTAAATAATACCGCCGCGGAAGCCTCTCCAACACCGATTCCGCCCGGCGATAACGGCAGTGTCACCACGATAAAAACCAGCGGCGCCACCATAAAGACGATATTCCAATTAAGTCCAGGTACAAACAGACGAGCAGCCAGCGTAAATGCCGACAAAGAAAACAGTGCGGCCCCAAAAGACAACGCAATCCCTTTGGCAAGAATGGCGGGATTACGATGATAATGCAGCCAGACATCTTCAAAGACCGCGAAGGTCTTTTCTTTGAAGAAAAATCGACACAGCCGTTTGATCCCGTTATAACGCAGCAGCGGTAACGCATGGATGGCGCCTAAAACCGCCATTAACACCCATCCCATCTGCAGCACGGGGGCCGGAAGGTGCTGTTCTGTTACCAGTAGGGATAAAAAAGAGATCAGACCGAAAACAACCTGGGCATAGAGGCCCAACACCCGATCAATGATGACGGTAGATGCCCCCCCCGCCTTTCTTTCCGAGATATTTCGCGTGAGTTGATAACCACGAACGATCTCCCCTCCCACAACCCCCGGAGTGAAGACAGTGATAAACTGGCTCACCCACGTAAGACGGCAAGCGGTTAAAAAGCCAAGATGGATTCTTTGAGATTCAAGAAGCAATTGCCAGCGATACACCTGCAACAGCAACATGATTAAAAGCAGGATAAGACCACAGAGGTGACCACTGGTTGAAGGTGCGGTCAACAATAACCCCAGATCGAGCTTGCCACTGGAAAACAACCAGAGCAAAACCAGAACGCCAAACACAATTTTTGCCGGTTTTTTCCAGCTCTGAAGCTTCATCGGGTTAATTTTTTTTCCGCATAAAATGCGCGAATGCTTGCGACAACCCGATCAACCTGCTCTTCGCTCAGTTCATAATAAAGCGGTAGCCGCAACAAACGATCACTCATCTCCTGTGTCACCGGCAGCCCCCCTTCACGACGACAAAAACGTTGTCCTGCAGGTGAGGCATGTAAAGGTACATAATGAAAGACCGCATGAATATCATCCTTCCTGAGCCAGTCGATTAATGCTGAACGTTCCTCCATGTGACGGGTAAGGATGTAAAACACATGGCCGCAGCCCGCATCGGACCCAAGGGGATTTGCCATCTCGAGGCTTCCATTCTGTTGCAAATCGGCTAACGCATCATAGTAACGCGCGGCCAGTTGACGGCGCTGTGTATTTATCTGCTCAGAGCGCTCAAGTTGCGCCCACAAAAAGGCCCCGACCAGTTCGGACGGCAGGTAGGAAGATCCCAGATCCATCCAGGTATATTTATCCACCTCGCCACGAAAGAACCGACTGCGGTTTGTCCCTTTTTCACGGATAATTTCCGCACGCTCCACCAGACGGGGGTCATTCACCAATAAAGCGCCACCTTCGCCACTGATAATGTTCTTTGTTTCGTGAAAACTGAAGCATCCCAGATGGCCGATACCACCGAGTTGCTGCTCCCCGGATTGGGAAAACAACCCATGAGCGGCATCTTCGATCACCCAGAGTCCGTTGTGATCGGCAATCTCCATAATACGATCCATGTTGCAGGGCACACCGCCGTAATGAACCGGCACAATCGCTTTGGTCTTCGGGGTGATGGCCGCTTCGATCAATTCTTCATCGAGGTTCAGGGTGTCGCGACGGATATCGACAAAAACAGGTGTGGCACCACGTAAAACAAAGGCATTGGCCGTGGAGACAAAGGTAAATGAAGGCATGATCACTTCGTCGCCCGGTTGCAGGTTACACAGAATCGCAGCCATCTCCAACGCTGCCGTACAGGAGTGAACCAGAAACGCCCTGCCACCGATGCGCTCTTCCAGCAACTGTTCACACTGGCGGGTAAATTTACCACCGCCGGACAGTCGCGCCTCACTAATGACGGCCTGGGCAATATAGAACAGTTCTTTACCGACGATAAAAGGTTTATTGAAAGGGATTTTCATAAAGTCAGTCGTTTCAGATGTATAAAAAAGATCACAACCGCGCCCTCAAATCTTCACCGATTTCCCTAAGCGCCGCATCCAGTGAATAGCCTGCCGCAAAGCCCAGTTCACACCGAGCCTTATCACACGCCATGACATGGTTTTCCCCGTTCTCACAACAATCCGCAGTCAGGTGGATATTCAGAGTCCCCTGAGCAAGGACTTGGTTCACCGATTGCGCATAGTCCAGATTCGACACCGAGACGCCTGAACCGATATTGAACACCCCGGACAGTTCCGGTTTGTTCAATGCCAGAACAATCGCCGCAACAACATCTTTATAATAGATGTATTCGCGATGACTGACGGCATAGATGTTCAAATCTTGCCCTTTGAGTGCCTTATGGATAAAAGCCATTCTCATGTACGCCGGATTTTCATCCGGAGCAATGACCGAGGCGATACGCAATGCTTTTTGTTTCAATCCATAAAGTTCTCCCAGACTTTCTCCTATAAGTTTGCTCAGTGCATAGAAATTTGCGGGTCCGGCAATCTCCCGTTCCTCATAGGGAATTGTATTTATGGATGAGTAAACCGCTGTCGAAGAAGCATAAACAACATTGCAAATATTCAGCTCTCTGCAAACCTGATAAAGAGAATCCGTAATAAAGATATTGTCTCTATATGTTTCTAGCGTTTCTTCTTCCGTTCCCGGGCGTGACGCCGCCAGATGAACAAGGCAATCAACACCAGAGAGCGAAGAGCGCAATTGATCTATCGAGTAATCAACAGAGCACAATTCTCCAATGCCCCTGGAAGGAAAACATGCTTTTAGTTTGTCGTATGAGCGGCTAAGTAAACGCAAAGGCTGTTCCGACAAGGTGGCAACAAGAGCCTGCCCAATGCTGCCACAAGCGCCTGTAATTGCAATGCATTGTTTCTTCATTTATGGCCTCCTGCCACCGTTCTTGAATTCCAAAGGAATCCCTTCCCTTATAACATAGCCCACCTTTTCCATATGGCCGTTTATCGGTCGGACCAGCTCGCCGGACTGATAATAATATTCTCCGTACAGGGTATCCATCGGAAATGGATGACGACTGCGATCAAATTGCGTACCAGGCCTTTCGAAGAAAAATTCCAGAGTACAGGGTTGATAGACAGCAGAGTGCGGCAAAACCGGCACCTGCTCCTCCAGCAGGGAGAACACCGCATCAAGGAGATCAAACCCGCAGGAATGATAAATCAATCGCCACAGATGACAGCCGTCCAACCGTGGAGTGAACTCAATAATCTTCGGCCCGGCCGGTGTCATCTTAAGTTGAAAATACAAAGGGCCGTTTTGCATTTCAAGTGCCGTTACGACAGATTGAATCAATTCGCTGAGAGCTTCGCGCTCCTCAGTCGTGACGATGTCATCATGAAAAAGATGTGCCTGCGGGATTCCGCAATCAATGCCGGGCAGGGTCACGCGTTGTGAAAAAGCCTGAAAACAAACCGTAGCGTCACAAACCAAAACATTGGCTGAGATTTCACGCCCTGGCAGAGCTTCCTCAAGCAAAAAAAGGTTGCCGTTGTCACTGCCGTCATTTGAAGTTATGAATTTTTGTAGTTCAATCGAACTGTTTACTCGCACAATCCCCCGTTGGCCCTGACTCCGGATCGGCTTGATAAACGCCGGGAAATGTTCCCATGATTCAGGGAGAAATCCTTCACGCAGAGAGGTCCAGCGAACCGGGCTGAGTTGAGCTCGATCAAGAAAGGTTCTCAAACCGGCTTTATTGTCAAGTTGACGTGCCAGTGCCGGAGACACCAGAGTCTTAAGCCCGAGCCGATTTGCAATTCCAGCACAGGAAAACACGGCGAGATCCGACCCCACGGAATACACTAGGTCAATCGCCTCATTCTTCGCAAACGCACTCAGAGCATCGACATCAACAATATCCAACAGGACAAACCGATCAACAAAAGACAGCCCGGCCCCCTCGTGACGATAACCGGCACCGATCACATACCAACCGTTACATTTGAGATAACGAATCAACTCCACCTGAGCGCTGCCGACGCCAAGAACCAGTGCTTTCTTCATTGATTGCCATCCTTCAGCACCAAGACGATCATTCCTCTTTATCCCGCACGATATACTGCGGTACACCATTAACCTCCTGCAGGATCCTCGTCAGATATTCTCCGACAAGGCCAAGAGAAAACATGCCGATTCCCGAAAAGAACAACAGCACCAGCACCAAGGTTGTCCATCCGGAGACATCAACATAACCCAGCAAATAGCGACACAGATAAAAACCGCCCAGCACCATGCTGAGAAAAAGAGAGCTGAGCCCCAAGCAAAACACGGCTTTCAAGGGCAGGTCCGTATTGTAAATGATCCCATTAAAGAAAAAACGGATCAACGCGCTAAGAGAGTAGGTACTCCGCCCGTATTGCCTCGGATGATGTTCAACGGGAATGGAGGCCATACTGCGGGTCACGTTAAGCAACAGCAGCCCGACAGCAGGATTTGGTGACCTGAACTGGCAGATATCCTCAATCACTTTTCTTCGGGCAATTCGGAAATTGCTCAGTGGTGCATCTGGAAGGCCTTTGTACTGCCAACTAAGAAAGCGATGATAGACAGAACTGCCGATATTTTTGATCCATGAGTGTTGCCGTTGCTGGGCAATTCCGTGTACAACATCGACATCACGCTCCTCAATCGCCGTGATCAACTTGGGAATCTCCTCCGGCGGGTTTTGCAGATCATCATCCATGGTCACGATCAGTTCACCACGGGCCATTGAAAATCCACACAATAGAGCATTATGCTGGCCAAAGTTCCGCGAGAGCCGCGCGATTCGAACCTGTTTATGCTCCCGCTTTAAACGCAACATAACCTCCCAGCTATCATCCTGACCGCAATCTTCAACCAGAAGCAGCTCATAAGGGCGATTCAGCGCAGCAAAAACCCTCTCCGTACGTTCATAAAGCGACACCAAGCTATTTTCACTGTTATAAACAGGGACAACCACTGAAATCATTGACGATGGCATAAAGGCTCTCCACAGGACATTTTCTTCCCTTTGTGAGGAGGGGGTATAAAAAACTGGTCAGTCCCGAATGGCGCTAGTTTAAAAGATTTCTCAACACAGTTAAGGACTTCTGTACATCGAACAGTCCGAGAGTTTTTCCGGCACAAACTGTTATAATTTCAGGCTATTGGGGCTGTTCTCATTTGCACCTATGGACAGTTCTGTTTTTACGCAAATCCTGCTTAAACTCGTGCCATTCTGGTCAGGCCCTTATTCCTGCTCTATCATTTAAAGACCTCAGAGATGCAGGGCAAAAAACTGTCGATACGGTCTATTTCAATTCTTCCCCCGACGTAAAAAAGCGTCCGAAGCATACAAAGCGTCATTGAAAGCGCTCCCGTGGAGCAGTCGCGTTCTGGGAAAGCTACTGCTTCATCAAGGGCGGCACCTGATGATAGTCATGACGCAAAATCTTCACGGCAACATTGATCGCAGGCTCGTATCCCTTGGGTCGCGCTCGGACCATTTCAATAAAATGCTTCAACGTTTTTTGCCAGCGATCCTGCTGGGGCACTAAAAGCGTTAGAGAAAGAGCCTGCTGACGGGATGTTTCGAAAGAGGAGCGGGAGACATACCATTCCGCGACACCAAGATTATATAAGGCAACGGGATCCTGAGAACGTAGAACAGAGACCCTCCTAACGTAGGTCAGTGCATCATGCCATTGTGATTGCATCCATTTTTGAAGAGCCAAACCGTTATACGCCTTGGAAAGAATGAGATTCATTCTTGCATCATTGTCCCGTTCTGTTCCCAACAGGGAAATGACGTTGTCCAGGTCCCCATTCTGTAACGCGATTACAGACTTGATATATCGTTCAAGCTTTGCGATTTTCTCCTCAAAGTACCAGGAAGTAAATCTTTGTTTAATATTTTCCAAAACCTGATCAGCAATGTTGACCTTACCCATATCCATGAGAAGAAGAAAGGCTATTTTTGCCTGGCTGAAATTGCGCAGATCAAGAGAATCGGGTGTAAACACTGGTACCTCAGGTAATGGAATATCTTTTTTAACAAAGAGAGCCCCCCCCTTGTCCCAGTGGGCCAGTTGCCACTGTGAAGAAGCGTAAAACTTGAGAATCAAGATCGGATACCCCAAATCAACAAACCACTGATCCGCCGGAAAAGATTCCGTCAAGGCGATGAAATCTCCGTTATCAGCATTGTCCACATATTTAGGGAGCCATGCCTCATAGGGAAAACGCCTGGCATCTATCATGACCTGCGTTTGCGGCCAAAGAGACCACAAGAAATAAGCGCCACTATTGTAGGTATTTCCCAACCTGAGATCCGGAAAATATTTTTGGATATATTCCGCGGTACTTACCGGACCGGAATTATAACGGATCCCAAAACCACTCCACAGAGGAACGACTTGTTTATAACGGACAAGCCATACCGTCGCGGAAAAAATAGACAAAACGGCTATTGTACAGACGATGGTGACGATCCGTTGCTTTAATCGACATAACCCTCCCCCATCGACAACACCTCTCATCAAGCCGACACAACCAAAGGCAAGGACAGGAATCAACAGATAGGTCGTACGCATCATCCAAAAAAACAAGACACCAAAAGCAATTACAGTAAAAATGATGCTGAAATCAACATGCCTCTCACGTAGACGACGCAGCAAAAATACTGAAAATATGGCAAAGAGGATTCCTGTCGTCACCAGCAGATCAGTTTGATTCCAAACGGAGTGATAGGCAAAAATAAAATTATAAAGCTCCTCGCCGCCACCCGCTTGCAAGCGAGTCAAAACAAGTTGACGGAAAAGGTGTTGGTGGTAACCAAATCCATAGGGTGTTGCTAACGTGAGCAAAAAACTGAGTAAGGTTGCCGCATAAAGATGATAGCGGACTTTGGAGGCAAGTTTTGAAGAGGTCGAAAAGAAAGAATTCAGCCATTCTCCGCTGCTGACTACAACCAGAAAAAAAAGGCCGAACAAAAAAACACCATGACAATTGACCCAGATCAGCATCAAAAGTGGAAACAGGTAACAAAGACGGTAAGCATTAACTTGTTGAGTCGTCTTTATCAGCCACCAAAGCAAAACATAGGCCGTAAAGAACACAAAGGAAAAAAGCTCTGGTTTGATGAATGCGGCAGCAAGCACACTGTAAATCCCCAGTGCGCCAACAAGTGGAACGACAGGATGCCGCAAACAATTTTTGCGGTGAGCAAACCATCCCAAACCAACGAGAAAACTGGCAATTCCAGCATAACGAACAACAAAAAGAATTTTCAATCCGGCAAGCTGATACAGCAGATAAAAAACAATTTGAGAGAGCCAAGCACAATAGACTACGTCATTTGCCGCAGGTGTCCACGAAAAAATTCCGTGGTCCAGGGTCAATGTTCCATGTTCGACAAAGTAGCGCCCATAAGCCAGATGAAACCAGATATCTCCATCCCTTGTCGGTAATCCATAGCGCAGGAGAAGAATCGCGATGGCCATCAGCCACAAAAAAACACTGGCCATTGTGTTGCTGTCAAATCGATAATTTTTCGCGAGCTTCATGACAAAATCCCGTCACGATGTTAAGAAAGGATCAGATCATTCTGCAGGAACGACCGACAACAGGCTCCCAGTAACTTGCTGCACACCAAAACGCCCGAACAGAAACATGCCCCCTATTGATTCACCGCCATCACTTTTACATACAACATGGGAAAACTGGGAAATCTCGTCTCCGGTCCAATACTGCCCTAAGGTGAAAGCCTGTTTTTCCCCGCTGGACAATACGATCATCTGCTGCAGGTCAGCTCGGATATCGCCCTCCATATCCACCGGTGTCACAGTGACATTTACCGGCAGGGCTTGGGGGTTAAACAAAACAACCCCCGTCCACCAATCATATCCTTCAGCAAGGTGCGGCAAACATAATTGCGACGAGAGCTGGTGGGATTGAATCAGAGGCAAACAAGCCAAGTCTTCAGCGGAATCATAAGAAACATAACCGGAGAATTGTTGAGCGGAGGCAAGTTTGACTCCGCAGTAAGGTAATACCGCCGCCCCAGTTGGAAAAACCTCGGTAAGCGTCATGGTACGCTTTTCATGCGGAGACAACGTCAAAACAGCAGCTGAAGCAGCCCCTAAGACACCTTCTTGACCACACAGCGTCAAAGCAATATTAATCGAGACGCTTTGCGGATTAACCAACGTCAACTTTGTTGACCAGAAACCACTATCTTCAACATGAGGCAACCATTGTTCTCGTGACTCTGTCAAACCACGCAAACCTTCAACACGGGCCAAGTTGGAAATAGAGCGCCAGATCTGATAAGCCTCAAGCGAGGCCTCGTTATTGTCCGCGGTCACATCAATCCAGCCGCCTGCCGCCCGTTTACTCCAACTGGAAAGCGAACCAAGCATCACTTTGGCACCGGCGTCCAACTCAACACGTTCAGTCGCGACGAGTTCGCCCATAGCTGAATAAAATGAGAAAGTTAGCGTTTGATCCTCATCCCCACGATTCAGGACACCGCCCCACACTGTTTCTCGCCAATCTGCACGCGACAACGGCAAAATCAGATGATCGGACTGAGCGATGTCCGAAGAAAAGAATCCCCCCAGTCCCGTATCAACACCGCCAAATAGATTGACCGTGGCGACCGCGTCCGAGGCATAAATCAACAACGACTGACGCGTAGATTGTTCATGGAGTCGAGACGGCAGGTTATCAAATAACGTAACGATTTTTCGCTGTCCCTCAAGAGCCTGCTGGGCGATGTGACTCTCGAGCGCACGTCCGTTTTCGTCAAGGCTGGTCAGACAAAGTTTATCCTCGTCAACGGACGTCATATTGGTTAAAGCCAGGCCGTTCCACCAACCGTTCGCCGGAATATACGGCAGCAACTGCTGGTTCTCCGCGCCAAAAATATTGATATCAAGCTGATAAAAATCAGCTTCTGAATAGTTCTCCTGTTCAACGAGCAGATGATAAGTATCAGTAACATCACCGCTGATTGTCCATGAAATGGATTCTTTCTCGTCATCCAAGGTAAAGCTGTCGAGAACTGTATTTCTACTATCCATCACTGTAAAAATTAATGGATTTTCCGGTCCGGGTAATTTAATCGCATCAATCTTCAAGACATCGCCATCACGCCCCGAAAGCGTGTACAGATCGTCATCCAGACTGATCAATTGCCAGGTTCCCGGTGATAATGGTACTTCGTTTTGGTCCTCCAGTTCATCGTCGATGGCACTGCCAATAGATCGCAACAATGTCATGTCAACACCATCTATCTTACTTCGCTGTTGCTGCACCAGAGTCATCCGCTGGGGATGATCCGTAATACTATCGCCGGTCCATTCACCATCAATAAGTTCATTGGCTTCGTTATAATAGAGCGTATAGGTATACCGTTGATGATAGATATCAGTGCCGATAAAGTCGCGCGTGACAAAATCTCCAGCATAGGTGATCGTAACATCGACATCCTGTTGATCTCCAATCCGCTCACCCACCTCCATCGTATACGCGTAAATGGGATAAGACCAAATCTCTTCGGAGGCATCCAGATCGGCATAAAAAATCAGTTTCTGCCGGCCAATTTTTTCCGTCAGCCATTGGTGGAAGATTTGCGGCTTATCCCCTTCCGCGGTGAGATTGACGTCATTGGTGTGTGCCAGGGTATACAACCCTTTTTTGTCACCGACACGAAACAGGATATTGTCATGCACAGACGGGCGGGAGGGCTCGGATTCAGAACTGCTGGCAGCCGCCCAGGCGTAACACAGGCCATGCCATCCCGGAGCCTCGGCATCATAATAACGGTCGAGATACGGATCGACAAGCCGACCGCTCAGGTAGCCATCGACAAGAAGTTCGTATTTTTCAAGCGGAGCAGGGTTGCCACGATAATCATAACCGGTCGCCAAACCACCATAATTATAAGGCCACCAATAGCCGCTCCAAGCCGTGCGAGTGGCAACACCGGTTTCAGCATGAGCCGAAGAAAAAAACATCAGCGACATTAAAACACCTGCACTGAACATGTGCTTCATCGTGTGAATCATCATTATGTCCTATGGCTGTTTCGGTTAAAGATAACAAAGACAGAACCGTTAAGAAAGATAACTATAGGCGCAAACACTATCATCATGCGAAAGTCAAAACAAACAAAAAAGGGGGACCCGGAAGGCCCCCCTTTTTCATGTTTTACCAAGATCTAGCGAAAGATCTTATTTGCGGGGCAGATAGCCCATGGACTCGCCAGTTGCGGAGTTCGCCATCATAGCGAAGCCGTCAACGTTGAAGTCTGCTTCAACTTCTACGTAGAAGCGAGCATCACCCAGAGTACCGCTACCAGTAGCAGTGCTGAGCAGGTCAGAAGTGTTGAAAACGACCATGCCGTGAGCCTCTACATCATAGCTAGCAGTGAAAACGTCACCGTCAGCTTCGTAGATGGTCAGCTCAGCAGTACCTGCAGTACCGCTCAGGTTAACGATCGCCATACCATCCCAGAATGCATCACCAGTGATTTGAGTGAAGTAAGGGAAGGTTACGTCATAGCTGACGCCAGCTTCGATGCAGCCGAAGGTACCGACAACAAAGGTGTCTTCGATAATTTCGCCACAAGGTGCTTTGCTCAGTTTAACGCGAACTTCAACTTCATCACCGGCAGTAATTTCATCGAGATCGTAGTTGAATGCAGGCATGTCAATTTCGAGGTAACGGGCATCTGCACCAACAGGAGAGGTACCAGTAAGATACAATGTAACCGCTTTGCTACCGTCAGCAACGTCGCAATCTTCAGTACCATTGGCACGCGGAGCAGCAGCTGATTCAGTCTCACCTGCGGCATCAGTATACGTCGGAGTCAGGCCAAGATCATCACCAACAGAATTAGTACCTGCACACGCATTAGCTGCATCCTCGTAGCTGGCCATATCAACCGTCTCATCCGACCAGTAAACACCATCAGTCAAAATTTCCAACTCAACGTTGTAATCCGTGATCGGCATATCTGCAGTCGCTTTGATAATCAGAGCATTATTGGCGGAGTGCGTGTTGGCGCAGTAACCATCACCATCTTCAAAATCAAAAGAAACGCAAGACTCGGAACCTTGGTACTCAGCTTCACCCATAATGATGCGACCAACGGAATTTTTGTCGCACTCATACAGGCTGTAACCGGTAGCAGCTACGATATGAGCAACCTGAGGGTCAGAAGGAATGAAGGTGTATTTGTCAGCCGCGGAGTCAAGGCTGTCTTTAACAGTTTCATTGCTGTAAGCAGAAACGTTGATGCAGCGGGTATTGTCAGCAATAACGCCAGCATTGTTATAGACTGCATCAGCATCATCGTCATCAACAAAGATACCATCAGTGTTCTGGTCAAAAAACTCAAGAGTAAAGACGTCATCAGCGTTACCGCCGACGGTGATACCAGTAACACCACCAACTGCAACAACATTAATGGTCACACGCTGAGTACCAGCGTCACCAGAAATGTAGAAGTATACTGCGTCCTCAGCTTCGTCTACAGGTGCACCGCTGAAAGCTGCACCAGCAGTACCAGCAGCGTATGCTGCAAGTGTATTCCGAGGCACACCGTTGTCGTCACCAGCATCAACACCAGGAACACCACCAGCGGCATCAGTCCAAGGTAGCATGATGTCGATATCGTTGCACAGGGTCACATTCAGCGGCAGGTCAATAGTGAGCTGATCACCACCAAGAATCGTAGAACCAGAATCCCACTCCATGGTGTAACCACCAGCCTTTTCGCACGTTGCGTACTGAGCGATGGGTTCCGAGGTAACTTTTACCTCGACGCGGTTTGCCGCAAATGCGGTACCCGCAGCCAGTGTGGCCATCAGGGCCAACAAGCCAATCATTCTAAATTTCATGTTTCATCTCCTTGTAACGTTTTTTTTTGAGACCGGCTACCCATTAGCACGATCCCTCCTCAAGACTACGGTTTTTTCCAGTAATTCAGCTGTGTGAAAAACAACCCCCCCGGCTTGTCTGTTCCCGGCCACACCTCCTTCCAATCGTTTTTTTGCAGGTCTTTCGATTGTTTTTCTGTTTATGAAGTGAACCCGGCTACAAGTGCTGCTGGGCCCGGCCGGGACATCGAACCAAAACACAACAGGAATTGCACAATTTTCATTTGTGGTATTATACAGAGTTTCGCCCGTCAATCAAGAGCCGAGTCATAGTTCATTTATTTACTTTTTCCTCAACGCATCTGCTTAGGGTTAAATATACACCACAAGGTAGTGAACTTATATGCGAGTTTAACCTGTGTTGTCAAGAGTTTTAAACTGTTATTCGAAGGGGCGTTCTTTTTTTTTACATCAATTTAACGTCATGTTTTTTTTAAAAGTTTTCAGCCCGCCACCACGTCCCTTTCTATTTTTTCAGTCCATGTTTAATGAACCTCGTTCTCACGATAAACAAACCCTGGACTGGTGTCTTCGGTGTGGCAGCGTTGACAGACTGTATCATCCCCCTTCCTCAGAGGATTCAGCTTGGGATTGCGAGCGTGGAGCTTACCGGGGCCATGGCAGGCCTCACACTGAACATTGCCCAGGTGGGGGGTCATTTCTAATGAGGTAAACCCGCCCCCCATACGTTGTTCTTCCACCAGACTCTCTTCATTGTTCTGCTTCATCCCGGTCACATGACAGGGCAAACAGCGCGGATCATCAGCACGACCTTTATTCTGCAACGTTGCCAGGGCATGGGCATGACGACTTTGTTTCCACGACCGGCTGATTTCCGGGTGACAGCGCACACACCAGCCGTCGCCGAGATAAAAGTTGGACGGGCCACGACCGACATTAATTTTGTTGCTTTTTCTTTTGCGGCGGTGAAAGTCCTTTTCCCATTGCTCCTGGGACGTAATCAGTTGATCGACCTTCGGCTCAGGAACCACGTCAGCCATGGACAAGGTGACGTGTTGCCAGTTGTCCAAATCTAAAGGTTTTTCCCCGGCAACAAAATCGACGGAGGCCAGCACTTTGCCACTGAGATTATTCGCAACATACGTCAAACCGTTGTCCAACGTCTTTGGCGGGATCACCCCTTCCTGATAGCCGAGGACAACGAGGTCGGGTTTAACGCCAATGCCAGACAACAGGTCTTCGAGATGGGTTGTTGCCGTCTGGACTACGACAATACTCACATCGTGAGGCACCGATTCAAACAGGGGCGACAGCACTCCTTCCACTGGACACACAGGAAGAGAGATGCCTTTTTTCTTCTTAACCACATCGCTCAACCAAGGGTCAACCAGGCTGGTCACCAGAATCCTCTGCCCGCCTTTTTCCACCAGTTGGTAAGGGGCAATGCTTTGCGCGGCTCCTTCGATAAGATTTGAGCAGATCGGCGTCACCCCAACGGCAGCAGCCATTGTTTCCAGTGATGACAAACCGAAAGTCGCGTCAAACGGCCCAATGGCATAAACATCATAGGCCATCGCCGCATAGGCAGTGAGAATCACCTCGGCGCGTTTTTTTTCCAGTTCACCATCTCGCTTGAACATATTTCCGGCATTGAGACGGAGTGTCCGGTCACTGCCATAGTCGGCGACCAACTGCTGCATAATTGCTGCCTGACGGGCAAGACCGCCCGCCTGTTTACTGTGTCAGCCACAAGGACGAATCTGGTCTTTTTGTCCGCCAAGAAGAACAAGGCGCAGCGTGTCGCCACCCTTGTCGGTATCCCCAGCCAAAGCAAAACTGAACGTCGACAAAACAATGCAGCAGACGAGAAAAAAACGGATCAACATGGTTGCTTCAATATCCTTTCAAAAAAGAACCGCCCATCACCTTGCAATGCGGACACGAAAGATCAATGTTCCATATCAGAACGAAGGGTTTCAAGACGTTTCAGAAACGAACGACTGATAAAATCAGAGTCTTCACCGGTTAAAACAACATGCGGCGTGATAAAAATCATCAGCTCGGTACTCGCAAAATCCTGGCCATCATAGCCAACAAGATAACGGATCAACGGTAAACGAGCCAGAAAGGGAACCCCCGAAGACGACTTGCTGGCGGTTTGCTGCATTAATCCGGCGATAACAATGGTCTGACCGTCATTGACCGCCAACTGAGTTGTGGCAGAGCGTTTTGAGAACACCGGTGAGTCAACACCTTCGACGGTTTTTTGTGACAGTTCACTGACCTCTTGCGAGATTTCCATACGCACGGTGCCATTTTCACTGATGTGGGGAGTTACAGACAAAATGACGCCGACATTACGATACTGGATGGTTTTATCAACGGTCGTGGCAGTTGAAGAGGATTCTGTTGTCCGATATTCAGAGGTAACAATAGGCACCTCATCACCAATATCGATTTTGGCTTCCTGGTTGTCTGAAGCCAGTATATGTGGGGCAGAAAGAACATTAACGCGATTTTGCCCAGAATAAGCGCGCAAGGCCGCCTTAAAGCGATCGGTATTTTCCACCACGTAACTCAAGCCTGAACTGATCAGGCTGCTACCACCTGAGACCACACCTAGTCCAGAGTCAACACTGAGTCCGCTTTGTGCATTAGGACTGCCTCCGACATTCTTGGCAAAATACTGCCACTCAACGCCAAGTGAATTGCTTTCATCCAGTTGGATTTCGGCGATGGTGACTTCAATAAGAGCTTGCTTCGGGTAGGTGTCAAGGCGTTCGATTACCGGCAGTACCTTGCGATAATCAGTTCCGCTTGAGCGGACAAGAATAGCATTGGTGATTTCATCAACAACAAAGGTCACCGGTCCACTGAGCGAGCCACTGACGGCACCTGGGCCAGCAGTTTTTTGCGTGGTTTTATTCTTATCAATACCACTGCTCAAGCGGGTGAGTTGCACACCGCTTGGCAGGTTTTCGTCTTTACCTTTTGAGTCAGCTGCTGCCGTGGTATTTCCCTCACCAAACAATCCCTCAAGAACAGTGACAATATCTGTGGCCATACCGTTTTTAACGGAGTAAATATAAATACCCTCTTCCTGGTTCTGTTGAAGCACGGTTGGAATCTCGCGATCAAGCTCGTTGACCCACAGGTCGACAAACTCCAGCGATTCAGAGTCTCGCGACATAGCCAGAAGAAGATTCAATCGCGGCATAGCGACAAAAGACAGGCTACTGTTGGCACTTGTGTCAGTTCCAGCGGCCAAGGAAACACTTTCTGCCAGAGCATCCAGCTCCTTAACCAGTTCATCGGCAAGCACATATTGGGGCCAGAATACCTTCATATGGGTACCGGCAAACGGACCAACATCAAAGAGCTGAATCAACTTGTCAATTTTGGCCTGCACATGGGGATAATCACACACCAGCAACACACCGCTGGACTCGTGGGCATAAACTTGGGCCCCTTTGGTCAGATAAGGAGCGATTACTTTCACCAGTTCAGAAGCCGTGATATAACGCAAAGTGTAGGCTTGAATGATCTGTCCACGAACAACATGATCGGCTCCAGGCAGTAACAGGCGCTCCTGACCAAGGGCGATGGGGGCCTCTTCCAAAGGCATAATATGCCAGCGATCATCCTGATAGAACATCGTCATACGATTGATCTGCAGCACCCCATCGAGAAGGTGACGGATTTCATCCATCGTCATGGAGCGCTCAACCTCCATGGTTACGGATCCTTCAACACCAGGATAGATCAAAAAATCCGCGTTAAGGTATTCCTGCATAAACAAGCGAACCACTTCGAGTAAATCGGCATTGTCGAAATGGCAGGCGATCTCCTGACGACCAGTGACGCGCTTTAGTGAGGAACCCTGTGGCGATTGCTCAAACGATGTCGGCACGGCGTTGCTTCGCATCATTGTGGTCAGTTTGTAATTGAATGCCTCTTCACGCTCCTCCAGAGTTTTCATATCCTGCTGCAACTTCTCCAGAGACTCATTTTCGGCTCGTCCTTGATCTTCTCCTGAAATTGCAGCGTCCCGAACTTTTTTAGTCTGCGGTTTTTCGATCTCCAACAACGGAGCCGAGGCCAGATCACGTGCCGTCGGTTTCAACAACGAACAGGATGAGAGCAATGTCAAAATCAGGGTACAACACACAACTGTCAGCGTGTTGTGCAACAAGCGGGGGATCAAATCATTCATGGACACATCGACCTTTTCGAACGAATTCATACGTTATTTTTCTTCTTTTTTTGTCGCAGGACTTTTGACATAGGCCGTTCCGAAGGGGGTCGTTACTTTACGCAATTCACCAGATTTAATCATCTGTTCCTGACGCGCTTTCGCCTGGCGTTGATGCACCACTTCTGCGGCAGATTCTGCACGCGATTTTCCGGCAACAACGGAGGAACCACCCTCGTTCCTATCGTCTTTTTCAACCGTGATCGATGTTTTCGCCACAGCGGCTGAACGATGTGGTTTCTTTTTCGCATCGTAGAGGCCGACACGAAACACCACGGCATTTTGATCTTTTACCGTAATACTGTCGTCCTTAACACTGACAATCGTATAGGATTTCTTTTTTTTAGCGTTACTGGTCACCTGTTCACCGGCAAAAAGACGCTGGCGACGTAACTTTTCTTCCAAATGGGGAAACTCCACCAGTGCCCTGAGACGCCCCTGGGACAGATAGGTTCCATAGAGCACGACGTCTGTTCGACGGGCTTTGCTGAATGTTTCCTCCGGTTCTTCATCTTCATCAATTGGCGGTTTCCAAGCAGTACGGGTCTGAGAAAACAGGTTACGATTCTCAATGCCCTCATAGACAGTATGACGAAAAGTAGGCGGACTCAGTAAGGCATTGAGATCCTTAACCAGTGAGCCGGAAGCCTCTGAGCTTTGTTGAGAACGCGAAGTCGTGGAGCTGTCAATATGACGGTTACGTTGATAAACACGCAAAGCCAAGGCAACATTGAGGACAACCCCCAACAACAAAACAACAAGCACTACGGTACGTAAAGACAGTTTCTTCACCGGTTACAGATCCTGTATGGCCACAAGCTCAGCCGTAAGGTAGTAATAACGTTGTTCCCTTGGATTGATGGTGCGAACCTCCAGAGAGGAAATAAAAATATAATGGGGGTCATTTCGCAAATCGACCAAAAAGTCCCGAATGGCACCGATCTCCCCCTTGGCGTCAATCCGCAAGCCGACCCGCTGCACCTGCTCCTGCGCCTTTAAAGAGACTGCCCTGGTGGAACGGATATCGATATGATTCTTTGTTGCCAAATCTTTGATCAAATTCTGAAAGCGTGCTTGGGACAAGGCTTCAGATGCAGCCTTGAACAGACGTTTTTGATCAACCGTTTCCTGCATGTTCGCCAGGGACGTATTCAGCTTTTCATAAGCCGTGCTGTTCTCGATAATGCGCTGGTATTTATCCCGTTGCATCAGGCGCAGCTCAAGCATCTGATCCTGATCGGCAAGATGGCTGTGCCATTGATCCATGGCCCAACGACCGGCGACCAGAATAAATAGAAAGATAGCCACCGGAATCAACAGCTGATTCGGTTGAAGTGATGTTAACGATGTTGGCCGCGTAAATTTCATCATACCTGTTTCAGCAAAATTACTTGAGTGTTGCGACGATGGAAAATGTTTCCAACGTCCCTTTTTTCACCACGGGAGAATCAAACTTGACATCCTGCAGCAACGGCGATGTTGCCAGAGCCTCGAGAACGGCAGTGGCGTCAGCAGTGGTTCCGCGCAGGATCAATTGTTGTTCATGGATTTCAAAAGCGCTTAACCAGGTTTCCGCCGTCAGGACATCCGTCACTTCCTTGAGCAGATCAAGGGGCCGGGTCCGTCCCTGCACATAAGCGGCAAGGCGTTCCACACGATCCTTCATCTCCTGATTCTGTTCTCGCAGTGTCGACAGCGCTTCCACCTGATGACGCATCTCGCTAATCTGACTGTCAAGACCGGCCAGGGCACTTTGTTTCCCCAGCCATTCCGCCGCAGGATACACCAGAAGACTCACCGCAAAAAGCAGACCGGCACCAATCAGCAGCCGAAGACGTAACCGTCGCTGTCGCAGCACATGCGGCGGAACCAGATCGATACGATGCGGCAACGCCTTGAGTGACGAGACGGAATCACCGACCCCCAGCGCAAAGACCCGCAACGTTCGATCCATCTGTTGACTGATTTTTTCCGTCAAAGCATTTTCGTCCAGCACACAGAGTTCATCATCTGCCGATAGCTCCTGCGGAAGAGGCTGCAAAAGCTGACTGTCGGATGTATTGGCACAGTCTCGCGAAACAGCCAACTCAACGTGGCCGGAGCGACAGGTCAAACATTCCAGTGTTTTGTCGCCGCCCTGAACAAAAAGGCCGTTGTGACCGGTGAGCCATGCCGCGACAAGCAGTGTCGGAGCCATCCCGGTCACCGTTAAACCAGCGGCGGAAATCGCCGCTAGCTGTTGTTGAAGCGGCAAGCGCAGGGCCAACATCACGTCAATCCGCAGACTGCCGCCCTGTTCCGAAAGCTGATAATCATACCAGGCTTGAGACAGATCATACGCCACATGGCGCATCAGCTCATAACCGACCGCTTCGTCCAGATTCTCCTGGGCGGCATTCGGCAACGTAAAATGAACGAAATTAAACGCATTGAGGGGAAAGCCGACAATGAGAGCCTCATCGCTTTTTTGCGCCGAAACCTGACCGACTTCCAGCAGTGCGGCGGCAAAGCCTCCCTCATCGCCCAGAGACCATTCCTGGGAAAAAACAATTTTCTGGCCCTGCACCTGATACAGCAACAGGCGGTGTTCACAACACAAAAGAACATGTGTTTTCGGTAAAAAAGCCATTACTCAACCTTGAATGTCCGATGAGACCACAACGCCGGAGGCTTTGCGGTCGAAACAGGCCAGTGCGAAACGGAGATAGTAACATAATCAGGGGTTTCGACAACCTCAAAATCACGCTGCAGCTGGCTGTATCCGTCAATGCCGACCAGCTCGGCCAATTCAGCCATATTGCGGATCCGTTGCTGCTGTCTATAGGCCAAAACGGCCTGGCGCTCCTCCTCGTCAAGACTCTGGGCCAAAGCCAGCGTCTGCGGGGCGGCACAGTTAATATCGAGCTTGCCGGCATGACCATAAACGGAGAGGAAATCAATCAGACCGGGATGCTCGGCACTGCCATAATAAAGGTCGCGACTGACGCCCTGGACCAAAAGAAGCTCCGCCATCGACTGAATGACATGATTCTTGCTTCGATAAGGTGGATCTTTCTCCAGATAGGCCTCGCTTTCCACCCCTTGCAGGTGATGAGCTTCATCGCCATCACTCCAATCGGTAACAGAATCCCTCACGGCGCCACGCAGCTCTTCATCCTCCACGCCGCAGGCGACAAGAACACGTTCCCACTGATCAGAGGTCATCTGGCTGACATCAAACCGCCCGGCTTCGTTACACAACTGCACCGCAAAAGAGGCACCATCAACATCAATCAACCAGGGTGCATAACGCGGATACCACAACGCCAGAGGCTTTCCGGTCAGCTCTTCGATCTCTTCGCGACGGGCAAGCAATGCCTTGTTACGAACATATTTGTCATACTCATGATGGGCCAGCTCAAAAGCACCGGCCATACGATAGTGATCACGCAAGATCTCGGTTCGGGTCAACCCGCTACGAGCCTGCAGCCTGGTCGTACGAGCATAGCTCAAGGCCATCACCGACAACAACAGTAAAATCCACAGGACGGCAACCAGCGCACTACCAGTTGAAGATGACGTTAATGCCCCTAAAAAACTGTTAGTGGTTCTGGCACAAAGTCGACCCTGGCTTGGTACAACAGAATGGGACATGTTCAACATCCTGCCAGATAAAAGCTTTGACCAGAATGGGCCAATCACTGCTCTGTCTCCTCATCACTGGCCGTCGGATCCGGCTGACAAAAGGGGACCACCTGCAGATCGTGCCAGGCCTGATCAAACTGATAGGTAAAAGAGACTGCCTCCGGAACCTCACGATGCAATGCAAACGGTTCTGCCAGTCGCTGAAAAAAACGCTCTTCTTCATCCCAATCCGCATCCTCGCCGGACACGGGCAAAGAAAAAGCAAAGAAACCGGCTTCGGTCAGCTCAGACATCACCGTGACGCTGTGCTCCCGCAGAAAAAGCGGTGGTGACCAGGCTTGTTGTTCCTGTAACGACTGGTCGAGAAACTGTTCAAATACGTCAAGAAAATCTGCTTCAGGATAGGCCGTTTTAAACAGCCGCAATGTCAGTGTCCCATCATCCTCAGGCTGGAGAAAGCAGCACGTGAAAAAAAGACCGAAGTGGTCCCGGCCACGGGCACCAAATCCTTCACTGGTCACGTAAAAAAGAACGTTGGGAGCCATGGAAAAAAGATCAAATTCACCTTTTTCGGCCACATAACGATAGGGGATCAAATGTTGAAGGTCCGAACGGATCAGCCGACTGGTCGCCATCTGTCGGGCACGGGCTTCGTCAAACAACTCCTGCTTTGTCCACACCCGCGAGGCGGTTGAAAACGCCTGATACAGCACCGTGATCAACATCGCCATGATCGTCATGGAGATCAGCAGTTCAATCAGGGTAAAGCCCTGTTTTTGCCGGCAACGATGTAATATCTGTTGAAACAGCATAATCATTCGATGGTCTCTTGCACGGCAGCAGGCAGCACATTTTGCAGGCGAAAATCTTCACTGAAATGATTCAGGGGCCAGCGTCTGATTTGCTGCAAAACAACGCTGGTCGTTGTCGCGGCAGGATAAAAGGTCAGGGTTTCGATAAATAATTCTGAAGGCAGCGCCAGAGTGATTTCATCCTGCTCCTCAAGGGGCACAACGGTGTCAAGTTCCTGCAGAACAATCTCCCAGCGGCCGATGTCGTTTTCCCCTTGCCAGGCGAAGTATTCATCACGCTCGTCCTGTAACAACACACGGGAAAAAAGTGCTTCCGCCTGCAGGTGGTGCTCCAGCATTGCCCGGCTCTTGCGTGACAGACGCATACTGCCTGAAAAGACCTGGAGAAAAACCGTCAGCACCATTCCGACCAGAACAACGGCCACCAGCATTTCGATCAGGGAAAATCCCCCCTGCCCGTGATGGGGCTGACGTGGCCTGTTCATTGCTCGCTCCCGGCCCCATCCTTCAATGAAGCGGGTTCCATCGACACAAAGCCAAGCAGGGGGTCAATAGTGACGGCAATCCGTTTACCGGCATTGACCAGAGAGATCTTCGGCCCTGCAGCTGAGCCGTCGGCATAATAGAGAAGAAATGGCTGTTTGGCTTCAGTATCATTCATGCCGCCCCCCTCAACAGTATTCACTATCAATTCGACACTTTGCGGCAGAACAAAAGGATGCGACGCCAGATCGGCTGAGATTTGACGAGACGATGACTGATAAAAGCAGCGGTTATTCTGCTTCAGAAAAATGGCCCGACTGCGCGCAAGTTGCAAGAAGGCCTGCAACTCCCGCGCAGCGGCATTGAGACGAACGCTATCACTTTGGCGAAAATTGACGCCAATCACCAGAGCAGTACTCAAGCTGATCAACAACACGACAACGATCAGCTCGATGAGGGTAAATCCATGGGGGGATCGCTTTACAGCCATATGGGCAATGAATCAGTTTTCCCAGCTGTTAATATCGGCGGCATCATCCTCGCCACCCACTTTGCCGTCCGCACCATAGGAAGTCAGGTCGTACTCATTATGCTCACCCGGAGCTTTGTACACATACCTGTTTCCCCAAGGGTCAAGCGGGATATCCTTGGGTAAATAGGGACCATCCCAGGTTTTAACTGCATCGGGACGGGTGCGCAAGACAGCCAGTCCCTGCTGAGTGGTTGGATACATCGAATTGTCAAGTCGATAGGAATCTAGAGCGGTTCCGAGCAATTCAATCTGAGCACGGGCTGTTTTGATCTTCGAGCTATCTACTTTGTTAAACATTTTCGGCGCCACCAGAGAAGCCAGCAGACCGATAATAATCATAACCACCAAAAGTTCAATCAGGGTAAAACCCTGCTCTGATGTGCAACGTTGTCGTACCATGTCGTCACTCCGTAAAACAGTAAGTTGAGGTTTTTGCCACAAGGCATCCGTGCCTGTTACAGATTCCGCTGATGTATCAATATCCATTAAAATCCCATATCGTTGACGCTGAAAATCGCCAGCAGCATGGAGATGACCATAGCGCCGATAACCAATCCCATCAACAAGATAATCAACGGCTCAAAAAGCGAGGTAAACGATTTAATGGTGACACGAATTTCCCGATCGTACATATCGGCTATGCGCACCAGCATCTGATCCATGCGTCCGGTCTCCTCGCCGATGGCAATCATTTGGATGGCCATGGCCGGAAAAAAACCGGTCGCTGCCAGAGATTCAGAGAGAGTCCCGCCCTGTTTCAACTCGGCGTGGACGTTTTTCACTGATGAGCTCAACACCACATTGCCAAGCACGCCCCGCACCATCTGCAGGGAAGATAAGATAGGGATGCCACTGGTGAGCAAGGTCCCAAAGGTGCGGCAAAATCGTGAAATTTCAATCCGCTTGAATAAAGACCCGAGCCCGGGGAGACACAATTTCAAATGATCCAACCGTTTGCGCCCGGTCTGAGAACGGGAGTACAACCGAATGGACACCACCATGGCGATCACCACCAGAAGCACCGCCCACCAATAATTCTGGAGAAAAGTTCCCATGCCGAGCAAGACCCGGGTCGAAAACGGCAACGCCACGCCCATATCGCCGAAAATGACGGAAAACTTGGGCACAACAACCGTCAGCAGAACCGTCACCGAAGCCATGGCCGTAACAAGAAGAAACAGCGGATACATCATGGCGGAAAGCAGGTATTCCTTCAGTTCCTGAACCCCGTCAAGATAGCTACCCAACCGCTCCAGAACCCGGTCAAGAACACCTCCGGCTTCACCCGCCTTCACCATATGGACAAACACCGGTGAAAAACAGTTCGGGTGGCTTTCAAGGGCTTCCCAAAACGTGCTGCCCTGCTTGATCTGTTCATGCAAATCGACAATCACCGCTTCAAAACTCTTTTTTTCCACCAGTTCGGCAATGATTTTCAAACTGCGCGGCAAGGGGACACCGGCATTCAGCAAGGCGGCAAGATCCTGGGAAAACATCACCAGATCCCGTGTACTGGCACGACGTTGCAACGTCGGCAGCGAGAAGCGTTCGTTGGAGCGACTTTTCGCTGCCGGCTTTGCCGTTTTCACTTTAACTCGCGACTTCTTTTGTATAGCGGTACTGCCATCGGCTTGGATACGCAGTGGCGTCAAACCCCGTTGCTGCAGAACCATTGCAGCGGCGGCCTCTGAACTCGCCTGAAGCTGGCCGGTGACCACATCACCCTGCGGTGAGATGGCCTTATAGTCATAGATGCAATTTTCCATGGTCAACGATTCTCTTTCACGCCTGCTTAACTGACCCGAAGCACTTCGGCAATCGAGGTGACCCCAGCTTCAACGTTGCGCCAGCCGTCCTGGCGCAGCAGCAGCATGCCTTCTTCGAGAGCGACATCACGAATACGGCTTGAAGCACTAGAATCGAGGATACTGTGACGGATCCCTTCACTGACGGGCATCAGCTCAAAAATAGCGACACGGCCACGGTAACCGGAATCATTGCAATGGCGACAACCGGCCGGGCGATAGATCGGTTTTTCAGTGGTCGGCGTAAAAGGCAGCTCCAATTTACGACACAATTGGGCATCCGGTACGAACGCTTCCTTACACTCGGGGCACAATACCCGCACCAGACGTTGCGCCATAATACCGATCACGGCGGACGAAAGCAGATAATCTTCAACGCCAAGCTCGACCAGGCGCGTCACAGCACCGGCAGCATCGTTGGTATGCAGGGTGGAAAACACCAGGTGTCCGGTCAGTGCCGACTGAATGGCGATATCCGCGGTTTCCTTGTCGCGAATTTCACCGATCAGAATCACATCCGGGTCCTGACGCACAATGGAGCGCAAACCGCCGGCAAACGTCAGGCCGGCTTTACTGTTGACTTCAACTTGATTAATCCCGGTCAATTCATATTCCACCGGATCTTCGATGGTAATAATTTTTTTGTCCGGGGTATTAATCTGTTGCAGGGCCGCATACAACGTCGTCGTTTTACCGCTGCCGGTCGGCCCGGTCACCAGCACAATCCCGTAAGGACGGGTGATCAGCTCTTCAAAACGCTCGCACTCTTTTTCCGGAAAGCCCAATGTTTCAAGGTTGAGGTCAACGCGGTTGCGATCGAGAATACGCATGACCACACTTTCGCCGTACATGGTCGGCAGACAGGAAACACGAATGTCGATATCTTTACCGGCAATCTTCGTCCGGATACGTCCATCCTGCGGCAGGCGCCGCTCGGCAATATCCATGCGGGCCATAATTTTGATCCGTGAGACAATGGCCTGCTGCAACGCCACCGACGGCTGATTTTGAATCACCAGTATACCATCGATGCGATAACGAAACTGCAGCTGGTCCTGAAACGGTTCGATATGGATATCACTGGCACCGTCTTCAACTGCTTTGGTCAGCAGTTGATTGACCAGTTTGATGACCGGTGCCTCCGACGCCATATCCTTGAGGTGTTCGGCGTCATCATAGCCATAGGTCAGAGTGACATCTTCATCTTCATCGCTGTCACTCCTCTCCTCAGTTTCCGTCGGGGCAAAAAAACGCTGCATCCAATCGCGAATTTTCTTCTCGCGGGCCAGATGCAGATAGATCGTATGCGTGGGGAACAGCGGCTGAAGCCCGTTGACAATCTGGTAATCAAAGGGGTCATTGACAGCAATGTGCAGGGCCTGATCGACACGTTGCAGCGGAAAAAAACAATGATTCTGCATAAAAAGCAGTGAGATGCTTTCAAAGATGGCAGGATCATAATCTTCCGGCAACTCGCTAAGCAACTCAAGAGACAGCTCCTGAGCGGATAGGTTGAGAAAAACATCCTCGGCAACCAAGCCTGTTTTGATCGCCACACGGTAATCCGGCTCCCCCTGATGGGCTGCCGGCATCACTTTTTTAAGCTCAGCGGCACTGAACAGTCCGCTGTCGATCATTTTTTGCGTAATGCTTGTCATGACCGTCTTTCCTTAAGCGCATCTATGAGTGAACTCATGAGTTAAGACCATTCGTTCTTTACGGCTCTTTCGCAGGATATTGAAAAGTCTTTTCTGGGAACGTTCCAACGACGCAAATCGAAAATGCGATTTCCGTCTTGAGGACAAAACCAAGCCTTTTAGAATCCGTCCTTGATTTTAGTCGCCTGCCATGGGGTCCTCAGGCTGTTTTTTCAACAGTCTGCCAGGGACTTTCACCGGAAAAGCAGCCCATCTGCCTGTAGCAATACGTCAGGGGATTTTCGTCAAAGTGGTGAAAATAGCATAGACCGATGTTGAGCGTCCAGACTGAATCCGACGCCGCTTTCGCCAGGCATGACCAAGGCCCAAAAGGCTGTCACGCTTGGCATGCAACACACAGCGGGTTTGGCCGCGAACCACGCAACGGCCAATGGCCGCCAGTTGAACCCCAAGATGCAAAGGGAGAAACAGCCAGAACAGAGCACCCGGCATATTTTTAACATAAAGCCAGAGCAGATTGCGATGCCCATGGTAGACGGCAAAGGGACTGAAACGCCCACCACTGGAACCGGCCCCGACATGATGGACCGTCGCCCGCGGAACGACAGCCGCTGAAAACCCTGCCAGGCGCAAGCGAAAGCCGAGATCGACATCTTCAACGAAACAGAAAAAATCGTCGTCAAAACCACCAACAGCTTCGAGCGCGGACCGTTGATAGAGTGCGGCAGCCGCACAGACGGAAAAAACCTCCTGCAACGGACCGGCTCCACTGTCTTTCTGACCATGGTGCAAGCGTCCGACCCGTCCACTGATATGGCAGCAATCGCCGAGACCGTCGAGGATGCGAGGATTCGAGGCTTCGAGCAAGCGACTCCCCA
Organism: uncultured Desulfuromonas sp.; assembly: GCF_963678835.1. NCBI lineage: Bacteria > Pseudomonadati > Thermodesulfobacteriota > Desulfuromonadia > Desulfuromonadales > Desulfuromonadaceae > Desulfuromonas > uncultured Desulfuromonas sp. The sequence continues at coordinate 1,961,176 of NZ_OY787469.1, read as the reverse complement.
GAGCGGCATAGTCCGGGGCGTCCTGTGTTGCGCGTTGCAACACGGCCAGCCAGTCCTCGCCGACAAAGGCGTCGGCATTGAGTAACGCCACCCAACGACAGGGCGCATCGAGATGACGCAACGCCAGATTATTGCCACCGGCAAAGCCGAGATTTTCAGACTGCGCCAGCACACGAACCTCGGGAAAGGTTTCAACGATCTCCAGAGAATGGTCCGTGCTGGCATTATCCACCAGTAGCACCTCACCGGGAAGCAACTCCTGAGAGAAAAGAGCACTCAAGCAACGGTGCAGCCAGGTTGCGCCATTGTAATTGACAATGACGACCGTCAGATCATGCCAACGTCGACTCACGACCTGTTAACCTTGCTCCCCGCACGCCGAATCGAACACCATCTGGCGATACAGAGACTCATAGAGAAATCCTTCTTCTTCGAGACGAAGCGGCAGAACAATCTCTTCAGTCCATTGCCCGATCAACGCAGGAGAGTCGAGCAGTGAACGGATCAACCGAGTCCAGGCATCAACATCTCCTGCCGCCGCAACAGCACCACCTCCGTCTCGACGAATTCGTTCAGCCGGAGCACCCAGGTCCGAAACAACCGCCGGAACGCCGACGGCAGCGGCCTCCTGAAAGACCAGTGAATAACTTTCCGGCACAAGAGAAGGCAGGCACAGAACATCGAATTGCCGTAATCGGGAAAAAACCTCGTGCGGCTCAACGCGCCCCACCAGATGGATACGCGAATCCGAGTCAATCAGTTTACGCACTTGCTGCTGGTAGTGTTCGTCGCCAAAAAAACCACCAATAATCTCTAAACGCAACCGGTCGGAGTCAACTTTTTTAAAAGCGGACAACAGAATGTCGAGCCCCTTTTGCGGCACAATGCCACCGACATAACCAAGCACAATGGTTTCAGGGTAACTTTTCTCCACGGCAACTGTGGCTGCAGCCGCGACCAGATCAACACCGTGCGGCAACACGGTAAAATCAAGCCGGTCAAACGCCTGGCGGAAAAAATGAGCGACATAATCAGAAGGACAGATGCGCACTGCCGCCCCATTGAGAAACGCACAGGTCATTTGATAGCGTTGCTGGAGAGATGCGCTGTTCCATGGGCCGACAAGACAATCCTGCGCACAGCGTGTTCCCTGCTCGGGTCCGTCGCACAGTTGACCATCAAGATTGATCCGGTTGATGCGAAAACAGGGCAGAAAAAAATCTGTCAGCGTCACCAGATAGGGCAGATTGATTTTAGCCATGGCGGCAACAGCCGAGCCCATACGCATGGTGTGTAAAACATGGGCAACATCAAACGCATTGCGCGTCATCCACTCGGCCAGTTGCCCGACAACAGCTGAACTCGGTTCCAGACTGATATCAGCCGTGGCAGGCAATGCATCACGCGGAATCAGCGTCACCGGAACCCCTTCATAGACCGTCTGGAATGTGCCCGGAAAAGCATCATCCGGCGTTGCCTTTGCCGCCGTGGGAGAAACCGTACACGCCAGGATCTGCACGGCATGCCCCGCTTTTTGCCCGGCATGGGCCAGATTGAGGGCAACGCGTTCGGTACCACCACAAAACTCGGGGTAAAATTGGTGTAATACCAGAAGAATTTTCATCAGACACCCACCTTCAATTCCTGGTAAATTGTTTGTGCAGCGGCCAGTTCCTGCTCAGGACCCCGTTGTTTGCGATCCAAATAAAGATACGCCAGCTCGGCACCCGCCGTTGCCGCAAAAATCTTAATCACGGCACTGCGGGCTTCATTGCTCAGGTGCGGGTCTCCAGACCGGTAGACTGACGATACAAAACAATCAAAATGATCGAGTCGCGCCAAAAAGCTTTCAACAAAACGCTGTGCCTGCTCCGTCGCTTTTTTATCCAGAGTCGTTTTTGACGGGACATAGCGGTTGCAGAGCGTCTCAAGATAGCGATCCAGTGGATCATCACCAAGTTGAGGCGCCTGGTCAAGGATCAACGTCGTAAATTCCTTGCGCCACCGCTGCGACAATGCCGCAAGGGCATGCTGACGATTATCCGTCCCCACGTCCTGATTCAACCACACGGACAGATGGGCCGCTGTTGAAATAATACCGGCCATCACGCCATCAAAGCTGGTGATACGGGGGATCTCAAAGTCATCGAACATCCCCACCAGAAAGACGACATCGACGAAGGAGCGTTTCAGGTAATAGTATGCCGGTCGATTGTGAGAATGGATCACTTTGACGGAAGAAAGCATGGCCACCCGATAGTCGTCGCGAATCAAACGGATGCCGAGATCCAGGTCTTCGGCATAATCGCCACGATAACGGTATGTTCCGAACAGCTCGCGACCGATCAGGCACGACACATCACTTAATTGCCCATTCGCTCGCAGGGACATATGGCTTTCCCCCTGATAGGACCCGATTCTGTCCCGATCCAGACAACCGAGGAACTGATAATGGGTCTGAATCATCGAATCGTACATCATATCGCTGTCACTGCGGCTGTATTCGGAACAGGAGACCGCTGCCAAATTCTCATCCGCATGTTCCTGCAGATAACTCACCAGCCCGTGAAACCAATACTGACCAATCGGGTAAGCGTCCTGAACCATAAACAGCAGATAATCCGACGTCGCGGTATCCGCCCCAAGATTTCGTGCATAACTGTGTGAAAACTCCTCAGGCAGGATTTCAATCACCCGGCACGCATAGTGGTGGGCCAGGGCGACAGTGTCATCACGTGAACCGGAATCCACAACAATAATTTCAACCGGCCCAACACCCTTTTGCTGGCGTAGCTTCTGCAACAGACAACGAAATTCACGACCAGCATTGAGGGTCGGGATCACAACGGAGATGGAATTGTCCAGCGGCTCACAGACGCCGGTCAGGTCAGGCAACAGTCGCACCGGCTCTCGTTGAACAACGTCAAGCTCGAGCAACGCCTCACCTGACGGGGCACGCGCACCAAACAGTGCAAAATAACGTCCGACATTGCGAAAATAGTAAGGAAAGCGCCGCATAAACCCGACAAAACCATAACGGCGAACACCAGCCCGAAACGACAGAAAGCCATTACGTAAAAACCGCACCGGTAACGATCCGGCAATCGTATTTTTAACCCGTCCAGCAGCGCGCACCGGCCGGGTAAGGCGCCACGACCAGGACTTGTAAATATCGACAATCTGTTGATCTCTTTCAATGATCTGCCGGTCTTTTTCGACCAGTTGCCGATCTTTCTCTTCTGCATTTTTTTGTAGTGCATGCAGTTGGTCATCACGTCCATTGATCACATCATAGAGACTGCGAATGGTTGCGTCGCGTTCCTCAACGGAATCATGCAGTTGTGCAACCCAGCCATCGCGTTCGGCAACGGCATGGTTAAGCACATCGTTGCGTCCGTCACGCTCTTCAACCAACCGTTTGAGTTCGTCATTCTGTTTCCTCATCCGCAGTAACTCGAAACGATCAAGCTGTTGTGCGCCAAGGGCACTGAAATAGGCAACGATCTCCTGATTTTGAGCGGGATCCAGGAATGAATAAATTCGTTGTGGACGTTGCGAATCAACCTGGACAACGCCCAGTCCGTGAGAATGGTTGAATTCCAGATAATGCGGATAGCGCTGCTTAAGTTCTTCCCAGAACTTCCAAACTCCGAATCCCCGCTCACGCACGTTGCTGTCATGCAACAACACCAGAGCACCCGGAGCCAGCTTCGGCAACCAAGTTTCAAAATCATGGCGAACGGCGTCATAGGTGTGCAGGCCGTCAATATGCAACAGATTAATAGAGCCATCGGAAAAGGAATCAACGGCCTCATCAAACGTCATACGTAACAAGCGGGAAAATGCCGCGTATTTTTCCTGGTTCTCTTGATGCACAGCAGCAAAAATATCATCGCCGTAGTTTCCGGCATGCTCGTCACCCTGCCAGGTATCCACCGCATAACATTTTGTTTGCAGATCAGCCTCTTTGACCGATTGGCAAAAAGCAAAATAGGAGTTTCCCGAGTGGGTCCCCAGTTCAACAAACATCGTCGGATGACATTCGCGCACCACCCAGGCAGCAAAAGGGAGGTGGCCCACCCAGGCGTCAGGAAGTTCAAGAGACTCGGGTTTAAACGCTGCACCGGCAACCAGATTTTTAGTCATCATTGTCGTTTTGTTCGCTCTGTGTTTTTGATCGTTATCCATCGCTCGTCACCGACCACGGAATCGGGTTACTGTTCTGCCGCGATATCGCCCGGCAACCCGGTGGACAGGACAAGATGCTGTAAACGGTTTTTGGCTCTGGCCTTGACATCAATCCAGGGTGAAAACCGAGGTCTCTGCCCGACCAGCATTGAATCATGCCAGACATCACTGCCGTCCTGGTACCCCAGATCCTGCCATTGGGTTTCCACATGGAGGACATCCATCTGGGCAAATCGGGCAAGGCCACTGAAACCATCAGGATAAATTCGCCAGCAATCGACAGGATAGCGATGTTCCGGTCCGGATGATGGCGCCAGCAGGCAACACATCCCTCCGGGGTTGAGAACACGGAAAATCTCCAGCATCGTCACCCAGAAATAACGGATATGCTCCAGCGCCTGACCGGACACTACCACATCATAGGAACAGCTGCGCAGCTCTTTCCAGCAATAGGGATTATCGACCACAAGATCAACATTTTTTCCGGGGACCATATCCATCCCGGTATAACGCCAATTTTTCTCCTCAAACAGGTCGCGGTAGGAGCCATTGACATCCTGGCTGCCCAGATCGAGAATGGATAAAGAGTGGTCAGAATCAAGAAAACGCTCTTTAAACAGAGCCATTTTGTCATAAGAACTTTGATGCACAATGCGTCCTTTTCATTCCCTTTACCCTACGGTCAGGGAGATATTTTGCATGGGAATGCCGACAACGCCCTGACAGACCATGCTGGTTTGAATTTTAAAAATAAGTGCGTCGTTCAGCCAATGGTGCTGAATGTGTTCGTTTTGCGTGCCCTCGGCAATCGCGGCGCTGATACTGTAATCACCCTTGGGCATCACCGGCATACAAAAACAAAAGCGTGCTTCGAGCTGTTGCCCTTTGCGGGCGGCGGTTTCCGTATTGCAACAACTGAGGAAGGTATTGTCGGAAAACACCGCCTGGCCGAGACGGTCCTTCACGACAAAACCGATGACGGCGGAACCGATATCCTGACGGGCCAGACCGCGGATTACCAGAACAACCTCCTCGCCGCCAACACACCACGACAATTTATTCCCCTGAGCATCACTTAAATGGACGTTCACGATCTCCGCGCCGCGCTTGCCGAAGGCCGCGCCTTGATCGTTGAAACAAAAAATTTCAATATCGTTGCGCAGATTGGAGCCATTGATCAGCTCATGACGCATATCCCGCACAGCGGTTCCCTGCGTCATGGCAGGTTCTTCCTCACCGGGTTGCGCGTCCTCTTCAGCCGCGCCGTCGGCACCTTGCTGCTCCTCATAGAGATCCGCCAGGTAGGCTTCAGTAACCTCCTTGGACGAACCGTCCTTTTTCAGACAGCCGTGATCAAGCCACACAACCCGTTCACATAAGCTGGTGACGGCACCCATATCATGACTGACAAACACCAGGGTCCCGTTCTCCATAAAACGGCGCAAAAAACGCATACATTTCTGAACAAAAAACGCATCACCGACGGAGAGGGCTTCATCGATAATGAGAATATCGGCATCCATGTTGGCTATCACGGCAAACGCCAGCCGCACATACATACCGCTTGAATAGGTCTTGACCGGCTGATAGACAAAATCGCCGATGTCAGCAAAATTAAGGATGGCCTCCAGCCGTTCATCCATATCTTTGCGTGACGCTCCGAGCAACATACCGTTGAAATAGATATTTTCAATTCCGGTCAGTTCAGGGTTGAATCCCGTCCCCAGCTCAAGCAGTGCTAACACGCGTCCAGAGCTCGAACAACAGCCCGCAGTCGGCGTCAGAACTCCGGTCAGAATTTTAAGCAGTGTCGACTTTCCGGAACCATTTTTTCCCAGTATCCCCAGCGTTTCACCTTTATTCACCGAAAAACTGACGTCATGCAAGGCATGGAAATCGCGGTGGTATTTCTTGCGCAACGGATGAAGGGCTTCTTTAAGACGATCCAATGGATCATCGTAGAGTCGATAGACTTTTCCCAGATTTTGCGCGACAAGAACCGGCGTTTTCATCTACAAAACATCCGCAAAATGGGGACGAAGCCGGGTGAAAACCAGCGCCCCGGACACAAACACAACCAGCGTGACCGCCCAGTAATAGACCGTATAAACAGGGTGTTGCCAAAACCAGACATGGTGAATAAAACTGTCCCGATAGCCTTGGACAATATAAAAAAACGGATTGAGCTTCAGATAAAAGCGATACCCCTCCGGAATCATCTCCAGAGACCAGAAAATCGGTGTCAGCCAGAAACCAAACTGCAGGCCGATGGCAATCATCTGTCCGAGATCTTTCAAAAAAACCATCAGCGCAGCGGACAGCCACGACAGGCCGACCAACAGGACACACAGACAGACGCTATAGTAAAACACCTGCAGCGAACACCATGTCGGGGCATAACCATACGCGCTGAAAAAAGCAAAAATCATGGCAACAAAGAAAACATGGATCAGCAACGCACTGAGTAACTTGATCAAAGGCAACATGCTGACACGAAAGACCACTTTTTTGACCAAGTGGCTGTTTTCAACGATGGAATTACTCGCCATGGACAAGGTGTCGGCAAAGAAGAACCAGGGGATCATGCCGCAAATCAACCACAAAATGAAGGGAAAGTCTCCAACGGGAGCCGATTTGAATCCCACTTCGAAAACAAACCAGAAGATCGCAATCGTTACAACTGGCTGAACAAAAGCCCACAGCAGCCCAAGATACGACCCGAGATAGCGGGTTTTAAAGTCACGAGCCGTGAGCTGAACGATCAGTCCACGACTGCGGTACAGCGAAACAACAAAAAGAACAAAGGCCTTCCACATCATGCATTCATTTTCTTAACAGCTGAAATAATCGGCGTCAGCAAAAGAACCCGCCTGTTCATCCTTGGCGGAAAGCTGAGGACGGATATCCTGCGGCCAGATAATGGCGAGTTGTGGATCATTCCAGTGAATAGCGCGTTCGCATTCGGGAGCATAGTAAGCTGTCGTTTTGTAAAGAAATTCAGCGACATCACTGAGCACCAGAAAACCATGGGCGAATCCTTCGGGAACCCAGAGCTGGCGTTTGTTGTCCGCAGAAAGATGGACGCCGACCCATTGGCCGAACGTTGCCGACGACGTACGCAAATCAACGGCAACGTCATACACTTCTCCAACAACACAGCGCACCAGCTTACCTTGAGCTGCCAGCGACAATTGATAATGAAGACCGCGCAGCACCCCCTTAGTGGACCGGGAATGATTATCCTGGACAAACGTGACCGGCTGTCCTACCGCTTCATCAAAATGACGCTGATTGAAGCTTTCCATAAAAAAGCCGCGCTCATCGCCAAAAACCTGGGGTTCGAAAATCAACAGCTCGGGAATGGCTGTTTTGATCACCTGCATGTGGCGTTCTCCTTGTATCGGAATGCTCACAAGACGCAAAGAGGAGCTTCGCCTTGGTCACAAAAGAAAAAACCGGAAAAACTGTTCTTGATATCATCGTCACCCAGCGGCTGGCGCCTCAGACGGGTTTTCAACAGCCGGTTATGTTTCCGCCAGAACCCGTTCGAGGTAGTCTCGATAGCTTGACTTCGGGGTTTGTTTGATGACCTGTTTCATCTGTTGCGAATCAATATAGCCTTTGCGCAAGGCAACTTCTTCCAGACAGCCGATCTTGAGCCCCTGACGTGCTTCAAGGGTACCGATGAAATGGCTGGCTTCGAGCAAGCTCATATGGGTACCGGTATCGAGCCAGGCAATCCCCCGTTCAAGCCGCTCAACATGCAATTCGCCTTCGTGGAGATAGGCCATGTTGACATCGGTAATCTCCAGTTCACCGCGCTCAGAAGGTTGTAACTGTTTCGTCACATCGGCAACCTTGCCATCGTAAAGGTAAAGGCCGGGCACGGCATAGTGGGATTTGGGATTGGAAGGCTTTTCTTCAATACCGATCGCCTTTCCTTGCGCGTCAAATTCAACCACACCATAACGTTCAGGATCTTTAACCGGATAGCCGAAAACCGTGGCACCGCTGTCGAAAGAGGCAAAAATTCGCGTCAGGTCCATTTTGCCATAGAAGATATTATCACCAAGGATCAGACAGACGGGGTCATTGGCAATGAATGTTTCACCGACCAGGAACGCCTGTGCGATACCTTTCGGTTCCTCCTGAACGGCATATTGGAGCCGCACCCCAAAGCGGGAGCCATCGCCAAGAAGATCTTTAAAGCGCGGCGTATCCTGCGGCGTTGAAATGATCAGAATATCCTGAACTCCGGCACGCATTAACGTCGACAGAGGATAATAGATCATCGGCTTATCATAAACAGATTGAAGCTGTTTACTGGCAACCAGCGTCAACGGGTAAAGGCGTGTTCCCGCCCCACCGGCGAGCACAATCCCTTTTTTGATTCCAGACATATTAATTCCTCGTCAGTACAACTTACATGTTTGTTTTCGTCCAGGAGGATACACCATCTGCGGCGAACCCTCTCTACAAAACGACTCACCCCAGGCGGTCAAAACACAGCGTCTCGGCATATTTCATTCGCCGTCACCTTGTGTGAAAGGACACGCGAACGGTCACTCGCGATTCGAGACCAATTGTCTCGCGTCTTCTACGGTATTCGAAGCCTGCCGATGTGTCGGGCTCCCGGCAAAGACGGGAGGTTTCGTGCTAATAATCAATATCGCTTTTCGCTGCGATCAAAACAACATCGGATGCGCCTTCAACATTGCCCATTTCCCTGGTCATTTTTTCAGCTGTCGTATCTTCTTTCAAGGAAATATCGTAGGTCAAACGCAACGTCCGCCGGTCTCCGGAAGGTTCGATATGCAACAGGCTGGAACGCTTGCCGTGCTTTTGAATAATCTCAAGGTACACCGCGCTGTCATAGTTCTGATCAAAAGTGAAACGAAGAATAAATTCACTCTTGTACAATGCACCGAAATTAAATTTATACGTCAGCAATGCCAGCACTGAAACAAAGCCCGCACTGACCAGAGCAAGAAAATAGTTGGACGTTCCCGCTGCCATGCCGACAGCAAGAGACAAAAACACAAAAGCGATGTCGCGTGTATCCTTGACCACGGTGCGAAAACGAATAATAGACAGGGCTCCTACCAGCGCGAAGGCTTTAGCCAGACTTGAGCCAATGACCATCATAACGATGGCAACAATGATGGCGACCAATAAAATTGTCTGGGTAAACGACTGAGAATAGGACAAGCCTTTATGGGTATAACGGTACACCACGGCCAATACAAAACCGAGCACAGCTGCCAGGACAATGTTGATCAACACCTCTTGGTAGGAATAGGTCAACATGCTGCCGACAACATTCATCAATTGTTCTTCCATGCTAGTTCCCCTTATTTATTTCATTTCAGTAAAATGCCATTTAATTCTGCCAGCCTCTGCGCCCCTAAAACATGCTCCGTCTCAGATCTAACTTGGATCATTGGCGATTCCAAGGGCTTCCATGGCATAACAAATTTTCGAAACGGAAACCCGCCGCAACTCATACGCCTGAATAAGTCGGTGAAACCACGAAGGGATATGGCGACGAAACTTAACTTCCATGACGGTATAGCCAGGAAGCAGCCCGCGAGGTTGAGTCGTAGCGGCAGCGGAAAACAAAGAGCGAATTTTCGTGCCGCGCAAATCGCTGTCAAACGTCAGACGAAATTCCGGGTCAAATCGACTGACATAGGGACGTCGGACATAATCGACCAAAGCCACGGGACGCAACTGCTTACGAAAATATTCATATTCCAGTTTTCGACCGATATCGCTCCCACCACAACCGGCAAGAACACGCGTTGTCAAGTGATCCCCGTGCTCAAAAGAGATCCTTTTTTGAGCATCTAGAGGAGTCCGATGCTTTAACACTAGATTGTTATAGCGCCCCTTGATCTCCAAAAACTGCGGAGTACCATCTAAAGGGTCATCCGTATAGGTACGCACTCTGAATTTTGAGCGTGTGTGAAGTCCGTTCACTTTGTCAAAAAAACTTGAATAGTGTGGATCATCAAAATAGAGACTGCGGACAAAATACTGATGATCCTTTCTGGACTTAACATAAGGATCAAATTCCAGGAAATAAACCAGCTCGTTTTCCAGCTCCTGGCGCAAAGTTGCGGAAAGCACATATTTAAATTCAAAACGTGCGAAATGCAGTTTAGGGGAAAACAAGATTCGTGGCCCCCCTTTGCCCGCAATGAATGCGGGTCAAATATGCAGAATCAATTCCCGACATAGTTTTCTCTTCTTTTTTATGTCTCTGAAGCTGTGCGATCCGTGCCTGGCGAGGATGGCTCTGGTCAACAGTACGGTCTATTTTCACCTGATGGTCCGTCGCGACAACACGATCCATGTAACTATCGAACACCCGAATTCGCGATTTTTTGTCAGCCGTTATCATCTTGAGATTTTCCGCGAAATAAGACTTGTAGACGTAAATATCACCGCCGTCGTTGTAACGCCAGTTTTTCTTGTAGGCATCTAATGTATGCTCATTTCCGGCAAAATCTGTATTGTAGAGTGCCGCCACCGAGCCGTCCTTGGCCTGGACAGCTATCCGATTTCGGCGAAAAACGTTGTTGATAGCCACCAGCTTGGCTCCCTCTCCGACCGAAACGGCTTTATCGCCGCTGTTTTCTATTAAGGTATCAAGCACAACGGCCTTGGTGGTCATCAGATCAATGGCATCATTGCCGCTTCCGAAAAAACGGCAGTGTTCAATAACCGCGTCACTAATATCAATGTCCAGAGCGTCCATCAGAGAATGCTCAAAGACGCAATCAGTAAAATGCACGTCAGAATAAACGGCATGAACCATATCGTCGGTTATCTTGCTGTCCCGGAACGAACAGCTGTCCACCATAACATGTTCAACATCATGAATGGAAAACATGGCTGTGTATTCAAACAGCTCGCCCTTCAGGCCGCTTCCTCCGTCGAATTGACAATATTTAAGGCGCGAACCATTTGCCCCTTGTCCGCACAATGTTACCGTCCCCCAAGGTTCCGGACCTCCATCACCGACAAATCGAATCGGGTTCTGCGCTGTCCCCTCTGCCAGTAACCGATTTTGCAGAATTAAGCTCGCACCGGGCCTGAACCGAACAACAGCGCCCGGCTTGATCAACAGAGGCCTGCTTAGCTTCCGAACCCCGGAGATATCAATAACACCGCTCCATATTTCCGGAGCAATGCGTGGTTGCGGCGTGATGATATTATAAAAATCGAAAAAATTGTCATTTTTCTCAGTGAGGATCGTCTTCTCGGCGGATTGATAGTCGCCATTGCCGCACCGATAGGAGAAATCAATCAATTGAGTCGAATCGTCGATCCCGGTCAGGGTTAAAATATAATGGCCCGGCTCGGCTTCAAGCCGTTTTTGTTTAAGAATAAAAACGCCATCGCCCCGAGTTGTTTTTTGATGATATGAAACCAAGTTGCTCGTTATTTCCAGGTTCGCCCCTTGCAGGGAAACAGCTCCGGAGATATCCGCTTCGATCTTTTCACCATTCATTCTGCAGCTTAATCCAGCCACAACCGGGCCATCAATCTGTGAAGAAAACGACAGTCGTAATGCGGTTACCGGCATGCGTCCGTCCACGGACAACGACAGCTGAACGCTGTTGTCGCCTTCATGTTTCACCTGATATTTCACCTCTCCGGGACGACCTAGATACCCCTTCTCAACATCAGAAAAGACCTTGCCGATCGATTTTCCAAAAGAATCAGCCGCGACAAGCACCGTTTCAGTGGGTTCAATCAGGAAAGGATCCCGTTTTATCGCTTTGTTCCAACCATCCAAGGATTTTTTAAGTTCCCGTAAAAAATTTTTATCCTGCCCTTTTGCAAAAAAATCCTCAATGGCGCGTGCTCGTGCTCTGACGATATCTGCATTTTCGAACAGAAACGCATGAAATTTTGAAGGTATAATATCCAACTGCGCAAGCTCTTTTCCTTGAGGCATCCACCAAGGAAGCCAACCGAGCGGATCCCATATTACCGGATAAAAACGGCTTTTCATCGGATCGTAGTAAAGACGCCAGTTATGTACATCATCGTAATGAAAGGTCTGGCACAGGGTTTCAAATGCGACGAATTTCCCCCAGGCATCAATATCCAGCAATTGTGACAATTCTTGATGCGCACGCACAGAGTCAGGACTGTTGACCAACGCCAAAAGTCTTTCCAATGGTTTACGTGAATCCTCGTCATAATGGTTATTAACAGCGACCTTCTCCCACAGCCACGGGTAGCGAAACAGATCCGGATGTATTCCCCGATAGGCATCCTTGGCGAGCAACTCACCGGCATATAGATCACCCGGCATACATCCGTTGCTGCGCAAGGTCAGTTCTTCGAGCTGCTCCACATAAACATATGCACCTTGTAACTTTCCATTCAGGATGACCTCGACAAGTTCCGTGCGTGGAGCGATCAATCCCATTTCCTTTGCCAGACGACAGGCAAAATGAGTTTCAAGCTGCTTCGTTCCGATCAAATTAAATGCGCGAAGCCCTTCAAATAACGTTTTTTTTCTGGTTTTCACCCGCAGTGATTTCTTTCTTTCCCCCCAGTGGTAAACAAAATCACCTCGATATTTAAGTTTCATTTTGCGCAGTTTGTCCCCGCTCAGAATTCTCCCTTCGACATATTGAAAACCGGAGTGGGGCAAATTTGAATTAAGTTCAGCCAAACTGGGTTCAGGGACAAAGAGGTTAATGCTCCTCAACGGCCCCTGTTCACGAATCTGCTTACGCCAAGAGGCAAAAGCCGCAGATTTTGCTCTGTTGCACAAAACGTTGAATTCCTTGACGCCTGAATCATGTAATTCACAGGGAATAGGCGCGCAGTTATAACGAACGCCGAAAGTGTAAAAACGCTCTGCCGTAACCCAGCCCCAGTAGATAAAAAGGCAGACAACCGGAAGAGTCAGCAACCAGCTCCAGCGCCATAGATACGAATACCGGTTCTTCATTTCCCCACGCCCCTAATTTTCAGAGAAGTAATCTCCGCGGCTACTTCCGGTGGATCAAAGCAAAAAAAAGGATCAGGACCGGTCACACGGAATGTCCGTCCGTCTTTTTTAACATTGTGCAGAGACGCAGGGGTAAAAGCTTCCAGAGGAAAGGCAAATATTTCCCCCTTTGAATTTTGTATTTCAAGAAGATCAAGCCGATAGGAAATATTCGGGATGTCTGGAAGATCTATCCGCAATTGAGAAAAGGCGGTGTCGAGCGAAAACTGATAATCCAAAACATAACTATTTGTCTCTTGTGTTTTGCTGACGAGAACGCGTTTCTTTCTCGCCTGGGAAAAGGAGTCAGGCGCATTGCGCCAAAACAGCTCAAGATAGCCCTGCGCTATCGACGCCGCGACACGCGCCTGAGCGAATTCGGCCTTGCTGTCGCGCATCTGTCTGAATCGGGCCAAGAGTTCGGCTTTGCCGTTTTTCAACAGAGTGTTTTCCAGCGTTTCAGAGACCGATGGCGTGAATAATATGTCAATGTCCGCAGGTAGCACCTTTTTGACGCGCACAGAAAAAGACCAGATGGCTTCCCGAGTGGAAATCGACGACTCGGGCAAAGCCCAGAAAAAATAAGGATCATTTTCACCGGAAGTCTGCAGAAAGTCACCACAACGCACAACTTGATTAAAACCCAACGGCAAGTCAAAAAATTCCAGTTGCGGCGCCGACGCTGCTGCCGAAACAAGTTCAGGGCAAGAAATCTCTAACATCATGTAAGGAGGAGGATCAATCCGGATTTTTGTTACACCGGGTTGAAGCCTCAATTTAAAATTCAATCTGCCTTCCTGGCGGACGTCCGGCGTCAAGTTCGAGCACTGAGCGGCATTGAATGATTTCCCGGTATCCACAAACATCTGCCAGCCATCCGCTACAGAGTTTTCCGGCCTGTTTAAAAAATCGTCCACAACGTAAAAGGCGTCGAAATATTTTTTCTCTTCCAGCAGAGAACACGCATAATTTATTGAAACCTCTTTCGTCCCGGGGACCATTTGATAAAGCGTTCTCAGCTCTTCCGTCCCCTCTTCCTTCAGGCCGGGAATCTTTCTTTTAACGAGAGCCCTCCGAACAAGAGCGTTCACATCTCGACCATCAAACGCAATCCATTTTTCAATCCAGCTCAGTTCCTCCGAATAGTTTCCCGCCTCATCAAGGGCTGCGGCCATCAGCTCATACGCTCGACGTTTGCACGGAGCAAGGCGGTCCCCATTTTTAATCTCATTTACTTCATTTAGGCATTCCTCAAAGCAACCAAGCGCCGCTTCACCGTTTAATGCCAGAAGGCTCTCGCATCGGTTGAATTTCTCACGATGGTATTTTTCATATTTTTTGACGACCCGCCGCCCGAAAGAGTCAACCTGCGTTGGAGAAAAGATCCAGAAGCCGACAACACCCAGAGCAACAAAAGTAAAGGACAGCAGAAGCACCCTGAAAACATGTGCGCATCTTTTTATCGTTTTATAATTCATGGGCTATCGATTTTTTTAACCGTTGGCTACGTCGCGAATAATGCTTTATCCCTGCCATTGCGATCTCATTCTTCATATTGCTCGCGTTATTCTGTCTTTTAATATGATTTTCATACATTGAATTCCTTGCGTCATGCGGCGAAAAAAAGAATGGGTCATATCATCGGCTTGTCATAAACGGAAGCGGTTTAACGACAGCCAGCGTGTGGATAAAGGCATACCCCCGTCCTCCTCCGGCGAGCACAATTCTTTTTTTTGATTCCAGACATGAATTTAATTTCCATTTGTTTTTTTTACAGAACGATATTGGTGTCATCGATCAATTTAACAACAATTTTCGTTAAGCCGATATGTGCGTATACCACTAACGACCACTGAAACGTTGCCGTAAATAGCGATGTAAGCTCTGTTGCCAGGATGGAACAACAATGTCCGCTTCGTGAATAATCTTTGCCTTGCTGAGCACCGAATACGCCGGTCGAACGGCTGGAACCGGATATTCCTGTGTGGCAATAGGCCGAACCGTTTTCACCTGCAATGACTGTTGCTCATTTTGAAGCCAGCGGACGATTTCACAAGTAAAGTCATACCAGCTGCAGACACCGTCATTACTGTAATGATAAAGCCCATAAGGGGCTGCAACGCGCCCGGACTCATCAAGCCCAAGCAGACGCCAGACTGCAGCGGCAAGATCGCCGGTGTACGTTGGGGTGCCGATCTGGTCGGCAACAATCTTCAACTCCTCACGCTCATGGGCCAATCGAATCATGGTCTCAACAAAATTGGCGCCATTGGGACCATATAACCAGCTGGTGCGGACAATATAATACTGTTGCAGGCGACTGCCTGTAATGCCCTGCTCTCCACGCAACTTCGACTCGCCGTAAACACTCAGAGGCCCCACAGCATCATCCTCCTGATAGGGCGTACCGTTTGTGCCGGAAAAAACAAAATCAGTGGAGAAATGCACCAGCGTCGCGTCAAGTTCATGCGCCACATCGGCAAGGCAGGCAGGGCCATCGCCATTAACAGACATGGCCAGTTCACGCTCAGATTCACATGCGTCGACCTGAGTGAAAGCCGCACAATTGATGATTATTTCAGGAGAAAGAACACTCAGACACGAGCGCACATCCTCACAGCGGGTCAAATCAAATTCGGGCAGATCGAGAAGATGCAAAACCACAGAGGGTGGCACCGTGGCACGAAGCATGCTGGCCAGCATCCCATTTGCCCCGATAAGAGCAATGTGTCTTTCGCTCATACGGTTTACTTTTGCTCCCTAGAATTCAACTCAAGGCCTAATCGTTCACGACGATAGGACCCATCCTGTACGTGCTGGCACCAGGATCTGTTATCCAGATACCACTGAACCGTTTTACGCAATCCGGACTCAAAGGTTTCCTGTGGAACCCAGCCCAACTCACGTTGAATTTTCCCGGCATCAATCGCATAACGCAGATCATGTCCGGGACGATCCTGAACATAAGTAATCAAATCTTTATAATTTAGCACACCTTCAGGCTTTTCAGGAGCCAATTCTTCTAGAAAATGACAAATACTCTCGACGACCTCAATGTTCTTCTTCTCGTTATGTCCGCCGATATTATAGGATTCTCCGACAACCCCTTTGGTCAAGACGGTATAAAGTGCCCGAACATGATCTTCCACATACAGCCAGTCGCGAATCTGCAGCCCCGAACCATAGATCGGCAGAGGCTTACCCTCAAGGGCATTGAGAATCATTAATGGAATCAGTTTTTCCGGAAAATGATAGGGTCCGTAATTGTTAGAACAGTTGCTTACAAGGGTCGGCAATCCATATGTCCGATACCAGGAGCGAACCAGATGGTCAGCCCCGGCTTTACTGGCAGAGTAGGGAGAACTGGGCGCATAGGCCATCTCTTCGACAAAAAAAGCATCGCTACCGACCAAATCACCATACACTTCGTCTGTTGAAATGTGATGAAAACGAAAACGTCGACGACCTTCTTCAGGCATTTGGCTCCAGTAACGTCGCGAGGCCTCAAGTAAGACATAGGTGCCAACCATATTAGTTTGAACAAAGTCGCCCGGTCCGTCAATTGAACGATCGACATGACTTTCGGCAGCCAGATGCATAACACAGTCAGGCTGATGTTTTGAAAAAACGCGTTCAATTTCAGCGTAGTCACAAATATCTACCTGCTCAAAAAAATAACGACTGTCTGAGTAGACACACTCCAGCGATTCCAAGTTCCCGGCATAGGTCAATTTATCAACATTGACGACCTGATCAGCTGTGTTTTTTATAACATGACGCACAACTGCGGAACCGATAAAACCAGCCCCTCCCGTTATAAGTATTTTCAAAAAAAAGACCTCCTTTGTTTCAGTTGGAACAAAACCCCAAAGCACTTTTTATGCTACAGCAAATCAATCAGATGCAAATGGTCTCAATTTTATCGTTCGCTCATAAATTTCATCGACCGCCTCTTCAACAACCGTCGGAATGAGCCACGCAATAAACCATAGAATAAGAGCAATAAAAAGAACTTATTCCCAAGACGGAACTAAATTTACCTGGGGGGGGGATCTATCCTATTTCTGGTTGCGAATTTTTTCTACAATGCCGGTTGTTGAACGCCCTTGGACAAATTCAATCAGCTTAACGACTCCGCCCCAGCTTTCAACCTCAGCGCGACCAACAATCGTCTCGGGCGTATAATCCGCCCCTTTGACAAGAACATCAGGACGTAGCATTTGAATAAGTTCTAGCGGCGTTTCTTCGTCAAAAAGCACGACATAACTGACACAAGCCAGTGCCGCCATGACCAAAGCACGGTCTTTTTCATTGACGAGTGGTCGCGTCGGCCCTTTAAGTCGCTGAACGGACAGGTCCGTGTTCAGACCAACAACCAAGACATCACCAAGCTCCCGGGCACGCTGCAGATAACTGACATGCCCAGCGTGAAGCAAATCAAAACAGCCATTGGTAAACACAACCTTCTTGCCGTGATTGCGGGTATGATTAAGTATTTTAGAGAGATTTTGTGCAGTCTGAATTTTATTTTCTTCAGGCAGGCTGTTTTGTGAAAAAGCCTGCATAATCTCGCGGCAGCTGACTGTCGACGTTCCCACTTTGCCCACGACAATGCCAGCGGCAATATTAGCGACGGTGGCAGCTTGTTTTAAACTGAGCTTGGCGGCGAGACCGATCCCGACAAGGGCCAGAACCGTATCGCCAGCACCGGACACATCAAACACCTCCTGAGCACGGGTCGGCAGGTCAATTTGATCCCCCTGACGAAGAAACAACGACATTCCCTCTTCACTTCGTGTCAAAACCAGAGCATCAAGATCCGCCAACTCAAGAAGCTTTTTTCCTGCGACAGCAAGACTGTCATAATCCTCGATCTTGACCCCGGAAGCTTCAGAAGCTTCGGAGCGATTTGGTGTTAGAAGGGTGGCTCCCCGATAGCGACGATAATCGACACCTTTCGGATCGACAACCACAGGAACACTGCGTTTTCTCCCCGCCTGAATGACGCAACTTAAGACATAATCGGTAAGAACCCCTTTACCGTAATCCGAGACGAAGACGACATCGACAGAGTCCAACCGTGCAACAATTTCTGCGACAAGCTGCTCTTCAATTTCCCGCCCAAGTGGCAGGCGACTCTCACGGTCAATACGCAGCATCTGTTGATTGCTGGCAAGAATACGGGTTTTGCGACTAGTCTTTCGGTCGACATCAAACAGAGCACCGGCAACATCAACACCGGCCTGTTCCAATTGTTGCAGCAGATGACGGCCATCGGCATCATCACCCAAGACTGAACACACCTGCACTTGACAGCCCAGTGCACGTAAATTATTCACAACGTTGCCAGCACCGCCCAAACGCAAATCGTCCTGCGAAATATCGACCACGGGCACCGGGGCTTCTGGAGAAATTCGCCCTGTTTTTCCCCATAAGTATTCATCAAGCATCAAGTCACCAACCACCAAGGTCTGCAACTGAGGCAACATTTCCATAAAATCCTGAATCTGATCTTCAGTCATCACAATCCTGTTTCACAATTTTCCACTTAAAATATTTCAACAAAGGCGACAAAATATAACCCGTTTTCACCGCCAACATCAAGCTGTAAAACTAGCTTCAAAAGCAATCGGACAACAAAACATTCAAACTAAAAAAAACTCGTTTAATCAACTAGATAACCATCAATAAGAAAACAATCAGACCGACAAGGTTATCAAAGAAAACCGCATCACATTCATTCAAAACGACAAAGAGAGCGATATGGTTTAAAATTTCAAATTTGACTCAATTCGTGTATCCTTTTTATACATCTTTCCCCACTATTGATAACTGCGGAGGGTACATCGTATGCATATTATCGTTACCGGTGGCGCAGGTTTCATCGGATCACATCTGACCGAAATGCTTCTTGCTCAAGGGCACAGCGTTACCGTCATTGATAACTTCACAACTGGGAAGCGATCCAACCTCCCCAAAAACTCGAACGGATTAACAATACACGAGCTGGATATCTGCAATTTTGAAGGCATTCTGAAACACACGAAAGGTGCAGATGCCATCGTTCATCTTGCCGCCGTAGCTTCAGTTCAAGCCTCGGTTGATGCCCCACGTGAAACGCACACCATTAACTTGGACGGAACAATCAATATGCTCGAAGTCGCAAGGATACACGACATTTCAACATTTGTCTTTGCCTCTTCCGCCGCTATTTATGGCAACAATCAACAGCTACCGATCAAGGAAGACACCCCTCCGTCGCCGTTAACACCTTATGCCATTGACAAACTTGGCTCGGAATACTACATCAACTTCTACCGTCGCCAGTTTGGCCTTAAGACCACAATCTTCCGTTTTTTCAATGTGTACGGACCTCGCCAAGATCCCAGTTCGCCCTACTCCGGCGTCATCAGCATTCTCATGGACAGGGCTCAAAACAAACGACCCTTTATCGTCTTTGGTGATGGATCACAGAGCCGAGACTTTATCTTTGTTAAAGACCTGGCTGAAATTCTCTGCAAAGCCGCCACTCAACAAGCGCCATCCGGCCACACCATCAACCTAGGAAATGGCATACAGACAACGCTTCTGGATTTACTGAGTACCGTGGAATTCTTATCAGGTAACAAACTGCAGTCATCGTTTGAGGCTCCAAGGTCTGGCGACATCAAGCATTCCTGTGCGGATAATAGTCGCCTCAAACAATTATTTTCCTACACACCGAAGACCAGTATTGCCGAAGGTCTTAAACAGATTTGGGCCTTTGTGGTCAGTGAATAAGTCAAAGGCTCACCCTTTAATACAGTCCTTTCATTCCGTTAAAACTTCAGTGGCTTGAAGAATTAACTCTGTGCTAACATAACTGACCGATTGATCAGCATTTATCCAGTATGGCTATTTTGCCCACAGGAGAACGATGTCAAAAATCCTCCACGCAAATAACATGCTTTTTCTCCAACACCAGCAAAACAGTGACAAACAATGAATGAGACTTTGATTTATCTCGATCCTGAATGGAAAAACATCCTTGAAGACAACAATCTTGGGACGTTTGAACAACTCTGGCAACTAAAGCTTACGTCAGTTGACGAAGGCAATGTCGGACGGGGAAAAAACGGCTGGAGTAAAGTCTGCATTTTTTCCTTTGAGGACGACAAACAGCTCCAACACACCGTGGTCATAAAAAGACAAAGCAACTATCGCAGTCATACCTTACGCCACCCGCTTATCGGCGTTCCAACCTTTCTCAAGGAAATGGAGAGCATTCGCCGCTATGAGCAGGCAGGCATCCCTGCTCTAAAAGCCGTCTACTGCGCAACCAGAAAAATCAACGGAGAGCTTCAAGCGATTCTGGTCACTGAATTTCTCAGTGGTTATCAGCCCCTTGAACACATTTTAAAAAACTGGCAGGAGCAAGACCGCCCAGCGCGTCAGGATTGTGCAGCCATCGCAAAAGCCTGTGGCTCACTGGTTGGAACACTGCACGAACAAGGGCTGGAACACCGTTGTTTGTTCCCAAAACATCTCTTTCTCAGAGTGAATAAAGATCGTGTCGATGCCCGCTTGATTGATCTGGAAAAAACGCGCTGGCGTCCCAGGTTCGAAGCCCGTCGTGTCCGCGACCTCACAGCTCTTGCTCGACGCAGCAAGCAGGTTACTAACCGAGACCGGATCTATTTTTTACGTGCCTATTTCAGAATAAGTAAACTCGATGCACACGCAAAGTCTTTATGGTGCCAGGTCGCAAAACGTATCGACAAAAAACGACGAAGTTGAGGGGACGACAAAAGTCGTCCCGCGCCTTTTGCAACAGCCCGAATAACGGTTCGAATACAGAAGTAGATTCACTGTGTAAGCTGTGTTAAAGTCGCGCCGCACTTTTGCCCCGACACGACCCGTAACAACATGAAACAATCAGACGGAAAGAGATGACAGCCCTGCCCCCCACCTGCCCGTTCTCCATCACTCTTGAACATGCCGATCACGCTGAGATCGTTTGCCGGGAGATTTTACGTGATCTGCCGCTAAAGCGTTGCGTGCTGCGCGGTGAATGGAATCAACGCCAGGTTCTGGTCAAACTGTTCCTTCATCCCGTGTCAGCTCATCGTCATTGGCAACGGGAAAAACAGGGGGTGCAGAAACTCATCGACGCCGATCTTACAACACCGGCACTTCTGTTTTGCGGACAACTCACAGACCAGACTCCGGTGTTGGTCTTTGAATTCATCCCCAAAACCCAATCCGCTTTACACGCTTGGCAACACTGCACAAGCGAGACGGAACGCCTGACGTTACTCAACAGTTTGGTGACGGAGATCGCCCGTCAGCATGCCCACGGCATCTGGCAGGAAGATCTCCACCTGGGAAACTTCCTGATCGCAGAGAAGACGATTTACACCATTGATGGTGATGCCATTGCCGGCAATCGCGACAAAACAGCATTAAATCCCGAACAAAGCGCCGACAACCTTGCTCTATTCCAGGCCCAAATCGCCCCTCATTTTGATCCCTTGTTTTCATGCGTGGTGCAACACTACATGGAGCTACGGAAATTCTCAGCGCAATGGCAACAACAACTCAACAACCGTGTGATCAGCCAACGGCAGAAAAGACGCCTAAAATACGTGGCCAAATCATTTCGCAGTTGCAGTGAATTTCTTCGCAGTCGGCACAACAACCTTGAGATGGTTCAACGTCGTGATGTACCAGCGGACTTTATCGATCAATTCAAGACCAATCCTGACCAGATCGTTGCATCCAGCATACCGTTAAAAGACGGCAACAGCGCAACCGTGGTTCGGCTGACAACACCTGACGGCGACTGGGTGGTCAAACGCTACAATATCAAAAATCTCTGGCACGGCCTCAAGCGCTGCCTGCGACGCACCCGCGCCTCTGTCTCGTGGGGAAATGCCCACCGTTTGAAGATCAGCGGAATATCAACCCCTTCAGCCATTGCCATGGCCGAAAAACGGTTTGGCCCTTTGCGCTTAACAGGGTATTATGTGTGCGACTTTGTTGAGGGCAAGGACGTTGCCGCTTATTTCGCCGACGGAAACGAACCAAACGAATCGCAACTCGATACGGCCAATCGGCTGATCGAGCTATTTCGTATTTTCCTTCAACTCGGCATTGTTCACGGTGACTGTAAAGCCACCAACTTTCTGGTGACAGATCAAGGCATTGCCGTTATTGATCTTGATGCCATGTGGGAGCCCAAATCCCGCAAGCGTTTTAACAAGCTGTATCGGCGCGATCGCAGCCGTTTTCTACGCAACTGGAAAACGGATTGCGCTTTGTATCGCTGGTTTGACCGTCATCTGCCGCAACCGGATGACATCTGAGCCTTTCGCAAGAAAGCACAAAAAGCCTATGGATAGGCGACGAAAAGCATCGGGTTTCACTTATAACCCGGTGGTTTTGTAAGGTTTTGAGATCTCATTTTTCAAAACCGTGCTTGCAAAAAAAGTCCTGGACGATTTTTTGCAAAAGAACTCTTCTGAAGCAAACTTGACACAATAACGCTTTCGTTGTTGTGACGATGGAGATAAGCCTCATGCCCAAAGTAATTCTTGGACTGTCTGGAGCACTGACCCACGATCCTTCTGCAGCATTGTACATCGACGACAAATTGATCGCCGCGGCTGAAGAGGAACGCTTTATCCGTGACAAACACGCCAAAAACCGCATGCCGCTTGAAGCGACAAAATTCTGCCTCGATTTTGCCGGCATCAAACCTGAGGACGTGGATATTGTCGCGTTTCCGTTCAGTGAAATCGGTTTGGACCGCCCGGATCGCTGGCATTATGCCAAACGCTACTGGTATGCCCCGGATCGCGCTTTGACCGCTCTGATCAACGGTAACCGTCGTTACCATCGCAACATTGCCAATGTCAAAAATATGCTGCAACAGATCGGCATCCGCTGGGAAGACATTGAATTTGTTCCGGTTGAGCACCATCTGGCACACGCCAGTAGTGCCTATCATCTCAGCGGCTTCAAAGGCAAGACCGCGATTCTCGGTATCGATGGCAAAGGGGAATACGCCACCACCTTTTTCGGTTATGGCGAGAACGGTAAGATCCACAAGATCAAAGAATTTTACGACCCTGACTCCCTCGGCGGGCTTTACGGAGCCATGACCGAATATCTCGGTTTTGAAATGCTCGACGGCGAGTTCAAAGTGATGGGCATGGCACCTTACGGTGACCCGAAAAAATATGACTTCTCGCGGCTGGCCAAATTCGAAAACGGTGAACTGACCGTCAACACCGAACTGGTCAACACGGTGGGTTGGCGCCGTTATAAGGAAGACGGTAAGGGCTACTACTTCAGTCCCAAACTGATCGACTGGCTCGGCCCCAAACGTCAGGGTGACAATGCCGATGAGCCCTATATTGACTATGCCGCCTGCATCCAAGGGTTGTTCGAGAAACTGTCTCTGGAAATGATCGACTATTATCTGAAAGATATCCTTCAGGAAACCGGCCAGCTATGTTTTGCCGGCGGCAGCGCCCTCAATGTCAAGCTCAACCAGTACATCATGGATCTGCCCTACGTAAAGGAGCTGTTCGTTCAACCTGCCGCCTCCGATGCCGGAACCGCCATCGGTGCCGCCTCTTATGCGGCACACCTGCATGGCATTCAGGTGGAAAAACTCAAGCACGTGTATCTCGGCCCCCAGTACACCAACGAAGAATGCATTGCCGCCTGTGAGGCCCATCCGCAGAAACCGCAATGGGAAAAAATCGACAACATTCCGGAAACCGTGGCTGAGATTCTCACTCAGGGACAACCCGTCGCCTGGTTCCAGGGCCGCATGGAATTCGGCCCACGTGCGCTGGGCTGCCGCAGTATCCTCGGTTGTCCAAGCGTACCCGGCGTGGCAGACCGCATTAACGAGCAGATCAAGTACCGCGAACGCTGGCGCCCCTTCTGCCCCAGCGTCCTTGATACCGTTGCTGAAGACCTGTTGCAGACCGACCACCCGGCGCCCTATATGACTTTTACCTTCAAGGTCAACCCGGCCTGGAACGAGCGGATTCCCGAGGTCATTCACGAAGATGGCACCTCGCGTGCCCAAGTGGTCACGGAAGAGACCAACCCCCGTTACTACGCCCTGCTCAAGGAGCTGGAAAAACGCACCGGCAACGGCGTCGCTCTCAACACCTCTCTCAACCGACGCGGTGAGCCGATGGTCTGTGCGCCGAGTGATGCTCTGAACATGTTTTATGGCTCGGATCTGCCTTATCTCGTCATGGAAGATATTCTGGTGCGTAAAACGGAGAAATAAGGCATGCAAAAGCCGCTTAAAGTCTATTGGTCGTCCGGATTAAAACACGGCAAAAAAAACTTTGGAGATTGGCTGTCTCCAGTTTTGTGTGAAGCAATCTCTGGACGTAAGGTGGAGTATGCAAAACCCAATCAGTGCGATCTTGTTGCCGTCGGCAGCATTCTTCACCGGTTAAAAAACCACTTTTGGAGCCATCGGGTTCACGTCTGGGGAAGCGGTCTGATTCAGGAGCAGGCAGCATTTAGCAGTCCGCACAACTTTGATGCAGTACGGGGCAAACATACAGCGGCCCTGATCAAGAATCAACCGATCAATGCTCTGGGGGATCCGGGTCTGCTTAGTGACATGCTGCTGGTCGAAAAAAACCACCCAAAACGGTACCGTGTCGGCATTGTCCCCCACTATGTCGACCAGAAGCATCCGGCAGTCATCGAATTCCTCAAGCAGTCGGGGGTCTCGTTTATTGATATTTTTTCGGAAACGATGGACTTTCTCGAACAGGTAGCCCGTTGTGAATTCATTCTCTCCTCCAGCCTACACGGGCTAATTATTGCCGATGCCTTGAATATCCCGAATGCCTGGATCAAGCTCTCTGAACGGGTGCGGGGGAATGATTTCAAATTCGCAGATTATTATTCGGTATTTGGTTTGGAGACGATGCAACCCTGTCCGTTCGATGAACAAACCTCTGTCGATGATCTGGCCAACCTGCGTGATCAGTATCAGCGGCCAGGAATCGACTCCATAAAAAAACAACTTTATGAGGCGTTTCCCTTTCACGTCTGATCAGTTGCGTGCGCCAGTAGACCGCTGCATAAAAAGTGCTGTCTTTTTGGCGCCAGAAAAACGCTTTATCACATCAAAGCCGGGAACGGTATAATTTTCGTTTTTGTTATTGGAGACATAGATTGCAAGAAAGGTGATCCGAGGATCATTGCCAACATTGTCATGCAACCAGCTTAAATCGCGAACGTCAACCACGTCCTGTGCCCGACCGGCATACAGGGGAAGACGACGATCATTATATATGATGGTCAGGCTTTCATCCGGATCGTAATCCTTCAGCCACTTGCCAGCCAGGGCTACTGTTCGGTCCTGTTTCTGGATGACAACACTAAGCGTTTTTACAAGTGGCGCGCCAACAAACAATAAACCACATAATAGCAGCGCAAAACTGCGTCTCTGACAGCGCTGCCAACACGCCGTCATGCCCATTCCTACCCATGGCAGTAGACAGGCACAGGCCAGCCATAGATAACGCTCTGTCGTAAAATTATGCTTTATACAAAAAAGTAGATTCACGCCAACGATCATGACAACGACGGCGAGAAGTATCCAGCGCTCTCTGGACCACGATGTCAGTGGCGACCACCGTTGTTGCATCCACAAGGCAATCAGTGAGGTAGGAAAGACTATTTTCAGCATCATCTCGAGCATACCGACAAAATAAATCAATGGCGCGTAATGCCGTGTGGTTTCGATCAAATTGTTGTGCAGATCTGCAGCAGGTAATGTTTCCTGAAATACCTTGAGAGCCTCCATCAATCCCAGGTAGGCCGAGAAGAAGTCGCGAGAAAGGAGCTCTTGCCCCCAATAAAAAACCTCGTTAAGCCTCGAAAACTGTTCATCTCCGAACAACTTTATCCCAGCGATCAACAGCAGAACACAGCCGGAAGCCAGAACGAGCATATTCAGGTTGCTCCGCGAAACACTGCAACGTTCATCAGATTCATGGCGGAGAAACAACACGCCGAAAACGGCAACAATAGGGAGGACAACCCCTTCGACCCGCGTCAAAATTGCCAAAACACCAACCAGAAAAAAACTCACCCACCAGCACAGCCTTCCTTCCTGAACAATCAGTACCAGATAAAGCAACGCCGTCAGACTAAACAACAAAAAAAGAGGATCGCGTTCAATTGCTGTTGCCGACACATTAAACGAAGGAAGGACAGCAAAAAGAAGTCCCGCGCCAACAGCGGTCCGGTGGTCAAAAAGACGGCAAGTCAGAAGGTACAGCGGCCACAAGCAAAGTACCAGCGGAACAACGGTAAGCACTTGACCGGCGTAAATCCAGTTAGGAATCATGGCATGAACACCGGCAAGCATAAGTGGATAAAACGGCATCCGATAAAAACGCAGCCCTTCGGCATAGAGGCCCTGAGCATGCTTTTGCGCAGCAGCAATGTAGGTCGCTGAATCGGGATTCACCACCTCGCCCTGCCAAAGGAACAACAGTTTCAAACCGAGAGACAAGGCCATGATAAGCAGCAGCGCACGATGTCGTAAAAGAAAGTTAACCATTGGGACGATACTTTCGGTTATAACGCTCCATTAGTTGAGCGCCGCGCCGTTCGATCTTTTGCCATAAGACCGCGTGTTCCTGTAAAGCCTGCCGAAGGGGTTTGCCGGTATAGATGGCAATAAAGCGATAGAGATCCCGTTGTGTCAGGCCAATCTCCATACTGGAGAAATACAGGGCCGCCAGATCTTTCAACCGCCAGCGTTGCGGCAACTGACGACGAAACTGAACTCGATGCAGGTCAATCAGATAAAGGGTCAGATTATCCGCTCGCAACTGATCGCGACCAACTGAGAGGTCGACTAGAAAATGACACAGGTAATAATCACGGTGATTGACCCCGTGATCGTGAAGCTTTTTCGAGATTTGAGCCAGTTTTTCGATCAGGGCACATTTTAAAGAAACTGGTGGTGAATCATTGATCCAATTGCCGCAGAAATCTTCCAAACTTTCGGTAGGAGTTAGCTCTTCGGTAATGATAAACGATTGCCGTCGTGCCGGGTTAGCTCCCTGCTCACCATAACCGACCAGCCTCATAGTATCGACACCCAGCTCCTCCAAACGCCGAATGGCCCGCCATTCATTGGCGGCACTGAGTACCGGTGGTCGTCTGAAGGTCAGTAGACTTTTAAGAATCCGTTTCCACCCTAAACCGGTATAAACTTTGGCGAAATAACCTCGGCCATCTTTTTCAAAGCGGAACGTCCGTCGGCCGTCCATATTGCGGTACTCTTCACCTTCCAGCCCCTGCACCACCTCAAAATAATCGCGACCATGCCACTGTTGTTGCCAGGAACTCGGTAAAACAATCATGCGACAACCTCTTCAATAACATCAGCGGCTGTTTCCGCCAGGCCGAAAATATCGGTCTGCGCCACATACTTCTCAGCGGCCTGCTGCCAGGGACGGGGATCGCCACTGAGCATCTGCACCAGTTCTCTGGTGAAGCGTTGCAAATCAAAGGGCGATTCATGGACAATACCGGCACCCGAACGTTGAATATGAAAGCTGTAGCCGCAGGTATCCGTCACCAGTACCGGCAAACGGGCAGCCACGGCTTCGAGGAGAACCATACCTGCCGATTCACGATACGCAGGATGAATAAGGAGATCGGCAGCAAACAAAAAGCTTGGAGCATCATCGCGCCCCCCCATAAAATGCACACGATCCTCCAGTCCGAGTTGGCGTGCCATCCGTTCAAACGGTGCCTGATTGTCCCGTCCAAGAATCATCAGCTGTGTTTTATTTCGCAACGCGTCAGGCAATTGTTTCAAGGCTTCGAGAGCACGGTCAGCGCCCTTGACCCGAAAACCGGATCCCACCATCAGCAGAAGTTTTTCCCCGTCTTTCAATCCCAGTTGTTGACGGAACTCCTGACGGCGTTGTTGATAATCTGCGCTGGCTAGACGATCCCGAGCCACTCCGGGTGGCAAAAGATGAAAACGTGCATCAGGGGTACCATAAAGATGTTGAATGGCGTCGATTTCAAGATCGGACAACAGCAGAATATGTGTCGACGACTCTTTGCCATACACCGCCTGCTCTGCCTTAAGGAAACTTCTTGAACGCGGCAGAAAACGATACCAGCTGGAACGTTGTTGACATTTGACGGCAAAACACGGGTCCGCACCGAAATAAACATCCAGCCCGGGCATTCGATTGAAACCGATAACGCCGTCATAGCCCTGTTGCTGAACAGCCTGATGAACCCGACTGACAAACTGATCATAACGATGATAGTTGCGCCAAGAACGAACAGGAACAACATGAACGTCCATCCCTTCAGGTTTCGAACCGCTCCATTCAAGGCAATACAGGGAGATGGCATGACCACGTTCCCGGCATTCAACCGCAATCTTCATGCAATCGCGCTGCAAACCACCATAAGGGAAATATTTAAACAAAACAAACGCCAGACGCATCAGGACCGCCCTTTATCACGACAGGACTCTGCCGCAGCCACGAGCCAATGACGACAGGCTTCGCTGCTGAGCCCACTGTGTTCAGCGTAGCCCTGGCAAAACTGATCCATCAGTTCAAAGAACTGGTCGCGATCTTCGTCATAGCGCAAAAGATGGTGAAAGTTTCTCTGACGCTGCTTGACACTCAACGCCCGTCGACCACAACGCAAATCGGCAATATCGATCAACCCGAAAGAACCATCCACTTGAACAATCACATTGCCCCAGTGTAAAGAACGAAACAGCACACCACCCTCATGCAACTCGGCGATAAAAGCACCGAAGGATGCCATCATAGGTTCCAGAGAATTCTGACGGGCATAGTCGCGTAACGTCACGCCTTCAACAGGCTGATACCACACCAGATCACGTGCCGGATCAGGACAGTGGCCACATTTAATCACGCGAACCGTCGGGATATCCAAAGCGCATAATTTCAACGCATTGCGGGAAAAACGTTGCGCATATGGAAACAACAGCGCACTAGAGAGAAGACGCTTGCGACGGAAAATCTTGATGATAATTCCATCATGGCGTTGCAGAACTTTTTCGCCATGGCCGTCTTTTTCCAAAACCTGACAGGATCGGATAAGACGTTGGAACTCTTGGGGGGTAATTTTTTCCATGGAATCAGTCGACAAAAAGCTCTCGTTCCACCAGATCACACAAAATATGGATCAAAGTCAAATGGGCTTCCTGGATACGGGGGGTGTCATCAACAGCAATGTTGAGAGGCAGGTCAACACCGTCGACCATTTTTCCGCCATTGCGCCCGGTCAAGGCGACGGTCACACACGCTTTATCACGGGCAACCTGCAAGCCTGCCAGAACATTGGGTGAATTTCCACTGGTGGAGATGCCGATCACCACATCACCGGGCTGGGCGAGCGCTTCCACCTGGCGGCTGAACACCGTGTCGTAGCCAAAGTCATTGGCTACGGCCGTCAGAATCGAGGTGTCTGTGGTCAGGGCAATGGCAGGCAGGGCCGCGCGGTTTTTCAGGAAACGACCAACCAGTTCCGCCGCCAGATGCTGCGAATCAGCGGCTGAGCCGCCATTGCCCATCACCAGCACTTTGTGACCCTGTTTCAGAGCCGTGCACAGGACTTGTGCCACGGCCTCAATCTGCGGGGACATGGGCAGTACAACCTGTTTAAAGACGTCAATATGACGACGCAACTGTTCGTCAATGGTTTCCTGCATAGCTCTCTCTTTCTTCAGCCTGGGAAGATTTCTGCATGGCCAATAACGCACCAATGGCAGAGATCACCTCATCAACGGAAATGGAACGCGAGCACTGGTCATCTTCATCGCAGTGTTTGCGTAGACACATAGCACAGGGCAAAGGGCTCTGCAAGCGACGATGCTCGACTCCAGCCGGACCATTACGCTCGGCATCGGTGACCCGAAACAGTGAAACTGTTGAGGTGCCGACAGCGGCTGCAATATGAATGGGGCCGGTATCCCCGCCAACCACGAGATCGGCCTGATCAAGCAAGGCCACCAATTCCGGTAACGTGCCGCGCGGCCAGATCACAGCCCGACCGGATGTCGCTTCATGGATAGCCTCGGCAGCGCTACGTTCCTGCTCATTGCCCCAGGTGAGGACTGGCGCAATGCCGAACTCATCAATGAGACGACCAGCCAATTGCTGCCAGCAGTCCACGTTCCACAGTTTGGTGTCCCAGGTGGTTCCATAATGAAAAACCACCAGCGGATGATTTATCTTATGCCCAGCCAACTGTTCAACGACGCGTTGAACAGCAGCCTCGTCGACATGCAGCGGCCCCGCCTGCGGCACATCATTCCCTCCAGGAAAGGCCGCACGCGCGACAGCCAAAGCGCGTTGGGCGATATGGTGATCGCCTTCTCCCAGGGAAACCCGCTTGTTGGTTGCCAGAAGATTAGGCCATTCACGCACCTGGTGACGATCAAAACCGTATTTTTTCCCGCCCCGGCTCATCAGGGTAAATAAGCCACTCTTGCTGTTGCCCTGCACGTCCAGCACCACGTCATAATGATCGCGGCGCAATCGGCGGATAAATTTCAACGCCTTGCCGAGCATGGTCATGGTCGGCAAGGTGCGCCAATACTTGGTGCGCACTGTGAGAATTTCGTGAAGATCCGGATGACCGGCCAGAACCGGAGCAAACGGGTCTTCGACCACCCAGTCAATTTCAGCATCAGGATAAAGTTGATGAATATAGCGCAGCACCGGAAGCGCATGGATGACATCGCCCAGGGCGCTCATCTTCACGATAAGAATTTTCATTTATTGTTTTTCCAGTAACTCACAGGCGGCTTCGATGACATCCGAAGCTTCAATTGCGGTCATACACCGATGATCTGTGGGGCACTGGCGCAACAGGCAGGGTGCACAATCTGTTTCCTTGCGCACAATACGCACCCGCTCGGAAGCCGGACAGGTTGTCGTGTGATCCGTAGAACCGAACACGGCAACAATCGGAATATCAAAGGCGGAGGCAACGTGCATGGGGCCGGAATCATTGGTCACCAGCAAACGGCTGTTGGCCAACAAAGCCATCATTTGACGCACCGTGGTCTGCCCCACCATATTAATCACATCGTGATTCATCGCCGCAGCGATATCCCGACCAATCTCCGCCTCTCCCGGACCACCGGTCAGCAGAATACGGCTCTGATAGCGTGCGGCCAACTGATCCGCGACCTCGGCAAAGCGCTCCGGAATCCACCGCTTAGCCGAACCGTAAGCCGCACCGGGGTTGACGGCAATCACTCGTTCATCACCAAGAATCGATTGCGCCCAAGCTTGCTCTTCTGGATCAATCGCCAGACATAAACGTCCATCACCACCTTCAATGCCCAGTCGACAGAGCAAGTGCAGATAGTAGTCGGTATGGTGCAGCAGTTTATCCGCAGCCCTCACAGTCACCGGTGCATTGAGCAATAGACGACGGCCATCGGTCGTGTAACCGGCCCGACAGGGAATGCGCGCAACAAACGCCAGTAATGCCGCTTCAATGGCATTCTGTAGCAACACAGCAAGGTCAAATTTTTCGCGGCGCAGCTCTTTGGCCATGGCCAGAAAACCGCCCACGCCCTTGTGCCGTCCGTTACGATCATAGACCATCACCCGGTCAATCGCCGGATGAACACGAAACAGCTCCGCCACCAACGGATTGGCCAACATAACGATTTCAGCATCGGGATAACGGGCCCGTAACGCCGACAGTGCCGGGGTGGTCATCACCGCATCGCCAATCCAGTTTGTACCGCGCACAACAAGACGCTGTGGCTGCTGTGAACTCAAACAGGCTTTGCTCACGACGTTGCGGTCTCCACCTCTTCCGCTTCATCAATCAGCATCACCGGCAGGCCATCGCGAACCGGGTAACGCAATGAACAGGCTGCGCACAGCAGCTTGTCGCCATGATCCAACTGCACGGCCCCTTTACACTTGGGGCAAACCAACCATTGTAATAATTCCTGATCTATACCCATTCGAATCTCCTGGGAAAATTTAAACATGGCGCGGCAGTAACACCTGCGTGAGCAGACAGTTTTCACCGCATCACGTTGTCTGCACCAGCTCGACTCACCGTATTGAAAAAATTCACTCAACACGGGAATCTCACAATGTCACCTCATCAAACCCTAACAGCTTAATGATATTGTTACGGTGATATTGTAATAGTTACGCGCCACTCGCATGTCGACAAAAGGGCTGTCACACAGAAACATGTTGCCGGCACAACAGCATCACCGGCCAGTCTCCCTGAAAGACAACAAATCAGGCAGAGAGTTAAACAGTTTCTCCCGCAACCATTGCGCGTTGAAAAAGTCCTAAATTCGCTATTTTCAACGACGGCAGCGAAAAATGCAATCGTTGTTTTGCAAAAAAACGCAAATTATCACAACACATCGCTAAACATAGCGCCCGACACTTGCCTACCTGTCCCTGGACAACCAGACGTCCCGGTACCACCCAACAAACTGCCCGACACCCTGCTCAATCGACGTGTGTGGTTGATAGCCAATCGCCGCCTTCAAGCGACTTGTCTCTGCATACGTTTTCAAGACATCACCGGGTTGCATATCCAGATAAATTTTTTCAGCAATCTGCCCACAGGATCGTTCGATCGCGGTTACAAACCGTTTTAATTCGATAGGCTGATGATTGCCGATATTATAAATTTCATAGGGGGCTTGTGTCATGGCCCCATCCTGCATATGCCGAACGGGAACACATTGCTGAATCCGGTTCACACACTCCACAACATCGTCAATGTAGGTAAAATCGCGCTCCATTTCGCCACGGTTAAACACCTTGATCGGCTGATTATTGATAATCGCTTCCGTAAAAATCCACGGCGCCATATCCGGACGTCCGCCGGGGCCATAAACGGTAAAAAACCTCAAGCCAGTGGCTGGCAGACCATACAAATGGGCATAGGAGTGGGCCATCAGTTCACAGGATTTTTTCGTCGCGGCATACAACGACACAGGGTGGTCGACCTGATCAGTCTCACTGAATGGGATCGCACTGTTCATGCCGTAAACCGAGCTGGATGAGGCAAACACCAGATGCTCCACCTGATGATGACGACAGCCCTCCAAAACGGTCATCATGCCGACCAGATTACTGTCGACATAATCAAACGGGGCATTCAGAGAATGACGCACTCCGGCTTGGGCGGCGAGATGAATGACCCGTTGGAAATGTTCCCGCTGAAACAATTCAGCGATGCACTCACGACGGGTCAAATCCAGTTCAACAAAGCTGAACAGGTCATAAGCCTGCAATTGAGCCAAACGATAGGCTTTCAACGCCGGATCAGAATAAGGATTCAGGTTGTCCAGACCAATAACCTCATGCCCCTCCCGCAGTAAGCGCTTGGCGACATGCATCCCGATAAAACCGGCGGCACCGGTCACAAGAAATTTCATCCAGTCAACTCATTTATGCGGTGAAGACTCAAAACCACAACCAAAGCAAACACCCCCTGGGTCATTTCATTGCCGAAGAATGACGAATTAAAGAAGCAATAAAAACACAACAGCAACGCCATCGGCACCACCACGGTTCGTTCTCGACAGTTTAAAGCCGTCTTACGGATCAACCAGAGCAAACCGCTTATCAGCGCTCCGGCTCCAACAATGCCGGATTGAACAAGAACAGACAGATACATATTGTGCGGGCCAAAGCCCTGACCATTGATCTGGATTTTATGATCGCAACAAATCGGCACACCCAGGACAGGATGCTCGACAAAGCGCTCCAGATAGCGCGACCAGATCGTCAGACGGATATCGCCCTGCGCAACATGAGCCATGCGATGGTGGATCAGATCTACATAGCAGCTCGGCAGGGCAACGACAATCGCGACCAGCAGCAGGACGACCACACCACCACAGACCATGGTTCTCTTGGACAGAGAAAACACAGGACAATGTCGCCATCCCAGAACCACCATGACAACCAACGCAACGCACCATGCCAGCAAAGCACTCCGACTTCCGGAAACAAGGAGACCGGCAAAGCCAACACCACCCCCGACAACAGCGAAAACCAGTTCCCTGTTATGGCGCGCCGTCATGACCAAAAACAGGGCCACCAGACAGGTGACGGCCATCAAGAATCCAAACGGGTTGGGATTTGAAACAAAGCCGGCAGCACGCGCGCCAAAAGAACGCAGCACAGGAACCATCTCAAAAAACACCCCACTCAATCCGGCCAGCCCATAAAAAATCCCCACGCCGACCAGGGCGATGAGTAGTTGCCGTGCCGTGCATCGGCAATAACGGCACACCGTGACCAGCACCAGCGGAACAACCGCCAGGCGCCAGAACGCTTCAAACGCACCATCACTGAATGGCCTCCCAAAAAACACCACTGCACGCAGTTCGGAAATCAACAGAGGCAGTGCAAAACAGCCACTCAGCACCGCAAAATGTCCGGCATGCTCCCAAAACAGCTTGCGCGTATCGCGATAGACCACAACCAGCAGGGGCAACAGATAAAGACAGCCCTGAAACACAGCGCCTTTTGCCGGAAAAAGAACAAGCCACAAACAGGATAAGGCAAGCAGAAGAGACTTTTTTCGCATCAATTTCATGCAAAAACCTCTGGCAAAATACGGCGAAAAATCTGGGACAAACCATCACTCAACACGGTGCATCACAGAGGATTCGGATCAAAAAGGGGATGATCATCAGGATAAAGAGTGCCGTATTTGGCTTTATGATATTTGGAAGGTGTCTGGCCGAGATCAATCGCCTGGTACCCTTTGCAATACAGATCGTAGGCCATGACCGTGGCGGTCGGTCCGAGAGCAATCAGAATCAGCCAATCGATATCATAATCCGTCACCTTCTCCAGCAGGTCATCGTAAACGCTGAACGCGTCTTTGGCAGGGCCATAAACAAATTCATGGCAGCGCAGATTATCAAACAGCTCCTCCTCGAAAAAAAACCGACTGTTGCGACCAACGACAAAGACCACCTTTCGGTTGTGCCAGATCAATTTAAGTGCGGCGACATACTGCTTAAAAGAGGTGGTTTCTTGAGGAAAAACCGTGGTGATGGTTGAGGAATGATACCGTCGATTGAGATCGAGAAGTTTCAAAACCCGATTCCCCCGGCGCACAACAAACTTTTTCCAGATCTCGGTCAGATCATGCTCGGCCTGAATGGTATTGATGCCGACAAGAAAATTCTCGTCGGTGTTGTGCAGAATCTCTTTTAGCCGAATGACCAGAGTGCTGTCATACGTCTGAAATGATTTATGGCGGCCAATGCACATATTGAATTCACCGTCACCAAAACGACCGATACTGGCTCGCTTTTCAACAATAAACGCAACGGTTTCCAGTTCACTTTTGACCGCAGGATAGTGCTCGATGAAATGGGCGATTTTTCCAGCATTGCACGCGATAATCCAGCGGTCCAAGTTTTCCCGTGCCTGGTGCCGCCAGGCTTTTACCGGAATCAGAGCAAAAAGCACACTGACAATCCGCCGCATGAGCGTACGCAAAACCCATAAATCGCCGCCAAAAATACGCTCCCAAGCACTGATTTTATCGTGTGTTTTTACCGTATCAACCACAATGAAGTCTCAAGTTTGCGGTGTATAAAAGTCCGGTCAGCCAAAAAACATCTCCCCCCCGCCGACATCGTCGGCTTAAAAAAGATACGTTACATAAGAGAGCAATAAAATCGGTTATAGTGGTCAACGATAACGCGCTGACTGTAATGACGCTGATAGTGTTGGGCCGCCTGGTCGGCAAGGCATTGTCGGGCGGTCGGATCGAGCAACAGTCCATTGATCGCTGTTGCCAGCGATTGGGGCTCATCCACCGGCACCACCAGTCCGGTCACACCATCCTCAATCACCTCCCCCGGCCCCTGAGAGTTGGTCGCCACAATCGGGCACTGATGCGCCCACGATTCCATCACAATCGATCCCAGCCCCTCATGACGTGACGGGCACACAAACAGATCCGCCGTGTGCATCAGAGCCGTCACATCGTTGCGCCACCCGAGAAAACGCACCCGCTCATCCAGCCCCAACTCGCGACACAATGTCTTAAGAGCCTGCTCCTCCGGACCGGCTCCAGCCAGCCACAGAATGGCATCAGGAACCGTCACCAGCGCCTGCAACAACGTGTCGAACCCTTTGTTGATATGCAAACGCCCGGCAGCCAACAACAACGGGCGATCCATCGGGGTATTAAAGCTATCGCGCGGCAAGGCACAGACCGGTGTTTCATCGGCAAAATTCGGGATATGCACCACCCGCTTCGCCGACATGCCGCCCCGCACCAGGTGATCGCAGATCCCCTTGGAAATCCCCACCCAGTAATCGGCATGGCGGTAATATTTGAGATTGTAATAATGGCCGAGGCGACAGACCAATTGGTAAGAGCCCCGCGGGGTCAGTCCACTGGCCCGATTCATCCAGGTCATGACAATGTCGGGATCAAAGGTTTTAAGGGCGCGCACAAAGCGCAGACGATCAAAAATATGCAAAGGGGCACCAAAACGAAATCCGTCAACGCTCAAGCCATGGCCGCGCAACGCCGCGACACGCTGGGGATGGTTGCGGACAAACGCCTTTTGTTCAATGGTCTTGGTATCATGCAGCCCCTGCACCAGACGTACATAGAAATTTTCCGCCCCACCATGCGGTGCTCCGGCAAGGACCTGGGCGACTCTGGGAAGACTCATCATACCGCCCCTCCGCAAGCCTGTTGGGCGACAAGATTCATAAAAAGCGCTTTGTATCGGGTGATGATCACCTCCATGCTGAACTCTTGAGAAAACGTCCGCCGCCCCTGCTCAACCAGGCGATCCGCAAGGGATTGATCCACCAGCAGACGATTGACTTGGGCCGCACAGTGAACGGCACTGTCCACCTCAAACAGCAAACCATTGCTCCCATCGTCAATCAGCCAGGAAGGTCCCTGACTGGCCGCTGCGACGATGGGGATCCCGGTCGACCAGGCTTCCAACACCACATTACCCAGCGGTTCAAAACGGGATGGAAACACGCAAATATCAGCCAGCTCAAACAACGCCCGAACATCTTTGCGCAGGCCGAGAAAATGAACCCGATCAGCAACACCCAACGAGGTGGCCAGTTCAGCCAGCGATGGTCTCAAGTCACCGTCACCGGCGATCAACAGAATAGACTGCGGAATATCGGGCAGTGCCCGGATCAGAACATCCTGGGCTTTTTTTTCATGTAGTCGCCCTAAGGTCAGCAACACCCGATGATCAGCAGGAATAGATGGCAACGACTCAGGGACTTCCAGACTTTCAGGGAGTTCGCCAAAATTGGAAATCATGCTGACACGTTGTTGCGGCCAGCCATGACCGGTTACATGGCGCATCAAATCCGGAGTATTGACAATCAGATGATCACATTTGCGATAATTGGCGATGTCGTAATAGCCGCCGAGACGGCCCACCACCACGGCTGAGGTTGGCGGACACTTACGTGACGCCCGGTTGACCCAGGTGACAATCAGATCGGGATTGAACCGTTGCACCTCCCGTTTCAAGCGGTGGTGATAAAAAAGCGGCTTGGTCATGCGCCCCATGGGCAGGGTGCGAAAATCAACGCCGGATCGCTGCAGGCGCTGTTCACGCGAAGGTTGCGCTTCGATAACCAAGCGCTGCTCAACCGCCGCGTCCTGGGCAAACGCGACCGCAACTTTTTCAAAGTAGGTCTCAGCACCAGCCTCAGACTGTGACAAAAGAATCTGCATCAACTTCATTGGGTGTTCAATCCTTTGCGACCGATATCCGGTCTTTTGTCGCAGGTGTGTCGGTTGCCACGATGTAACAACATGCCAACTCGGCTCGGCGGATGGCCACTATCGCAGCGACGGATAAATTGCCTGATTCGTTTATGTAACCGCCGGATACGCTGACTGACCTTACGGTGACGAACTGTTCTCGGCAGCCAGTTAAAGGGCAACACATAAGGCGAACCAAGTCCGTCGATCACCACCAGTCGCAGGATTTCACCATGATCACCACGCTGCACCACGATATTGTGCGTGAGCAGTTCGCGAGATGGAATCACGTGTGCCAACCAGAATTCCGCCAGTGTTTCAACCGCCTGACGGGTGGACTCCGGGTAGCCCCGTTCCCACAGGTCCTGTTTCAGGGAGAGTGAAATGCGTCCATCCGCATCGCGCACCAACTCGGTCATCAGCCCTGGTCCCAGATCCGTCTCAACAAAACCATCACAGCGATAGATGTGCTGATGGATAATATCTCCACGACGTTGCTGCAGTTCTTTGATAACCGCCGCTTCTTCACGGTTATCATCAAAGCTGGACAACGGCCTGAGATTCCGGGGAAAGCCTTTTTTGCGCCTACAATCTTCCAGGGTAAAATCGGGGCGACGCACCTTTACGCAACAATCAGGATTGTCGGGATGGACGTAACACAACCGATTGCCGCCCCGAGCGAAAGGTTCTGCTTGCGTCAGAGTCAACATCACGCCAGCGAACCTTTCCGCTGCATATCCTCCGCCCAGACATAGTCATGGCTGAAAGGCTGCAACAGGGACGCTTCGAGAATATATTGCGCATACAAGGTATTGTTCATCTCCTGCTGGAAAAACGTCCGCGCCTGCTCCGCCCAGGCGCAACGCATGGCGTCATCAGCGTGAAACAGACGAATCTTTCTGAGCAGATCATCTTCATCACTGAAATACACCACCGACTGCGTTGGCAATAATTCGTCAAAGCGTGGCCCGCAATGGGTAAACTGCAGAATTCCATTGCCGGCCAGTTGCGCCATGCGTGCTGAGGAATACCAGTAATGCCCCTCCTGACGATTAAGATTCAGCCCCATCTTGGTCTCAGCCAACGCCCGATCATAATCGCGTCCCCACACCGGAGTTTCTCCAAAGCTGCCAAAGGTCTTGAAATTCATTTCGTTTGCAAGGCTGTCTTTGAGTTTGCCGACCATCTGCAAACGTTTGGTAAAATCATTGCTGTTGCTGCAGAACAACAGGTCGATATCCAAATCAGTTCGCCGGGCGTTATTGAGCGTTTCCACCGCCGGATCCACCGGATTGGGCATGTGATACAGCCGGGCATTACCACCCTCAAACAAGGACAATTCACGGCGTCCAGTCGAGACAAAAACCGCATCAACCACCTCGGCGCGCTGTTTGATTTTCTCGACATTCTCCGGCACGAACAGCGGATCATTATTGCAATGAGCCAGGACAACGCCCGGCTGCATACGCTTGATTTCCAGCAACGTCGCGTTGGTGATGATGTCGCAATGGCCGGCAATCACCAGGTCTGGTTCAAAGGCCTCGGCCATCTCCAAGAGGCGGCGATTGGCTTTTCCACAGCCCAGATCACGCCAGCCAAACGGTGCTTCGAACGCCGCGACATCCCGATCACTGAACACCTGGACACAATGATCGTTTTTAATCAGTCCACGGGTCAATTTTTGCGCCCAGCTCACCCGGGTCTTGCCGTAACGTCGCAGTTGCTGATACGCAATATGCAATACGCGCATATGAGTTATCCTGTCTTAAAAAATAACGTTAAACCAAATTCCACCACGGAGCCACAGAGGCACGGAGAAAAGCAAAATCCTTTATTTTTCTCCGTGCCTCTGAGTCTGTGTGGTGGATAGATTTTTATCGTGGCCTTTATTTGCGGGCCCAAAACACCTCTTTGAATGTTGCTTCACGATGCCCTCGCGATAAAATTTGATAAAGTCCCGAATGGCGCTCGTTTAAGCACTTTCGTAGCAACCTCGGGACTGACCCAGATGTTTGCGGGCTATGGAACGCTGGCGGTTTGTATCGCAAAAGCACTCAATTTTGTCATCGAAAATAGCCTCTGTAGGAGCGAATTTATTCGCGAATTGTTCTGGTCATTGATCCTTTTCATAATGGGAATTCGCGGCTGAAGCCGCTCCGACAATGGACAATTTCAACCATGGAGCACCTTCTCATAACAGTCCCACTCCGCCTGACACATGCGGTCGATGGTATAATGCTGTGCCACCCACTGCCGACCTCGCTCGCCGACGGCGCGCAGATCATCGTTACCGGTCAACACCCGTCTCAAGGTTGCCGCAAGATCCTCGGCATCTCCCGGTTTAAACAACCAGCCGGTCTCGCCATCCCGCACCGTTTCCAACGCGCCACCATGTGCCGAGGCAACCACCGGGCACCCCATAGCTTGCGCTTCCACAGCCACTCGCCCGAAGGCCTCGGGTTCTGTCGAGGCGGAGACCACCAGATCGGAAAGCTGGTAATACACAGCGATTTCGGTCTGATCACCGACAAATCGGACCCGGTCATCGATCTGATAACCTGTCGCTAAATTTTGGAGTTCGTGCAGATACGCGGCTTTTTTATTTTCACCGCCGATGAACACCACCTGCCAGCAGAGATCTTTAATCTGATTGAGGGCTTCAAGCAGGACAACCTGCCCTTTCCAGCGTGTCAGGCGCCCGGGCAGTGAAATGATTGGTACACCTTTGGTCAACTTCAGACTCTGACGCAGTTGGCAAATTCGCTTCGCATCAATCAGATCCGGATTAAACACCTCCGGGTTATAGCCGCGCGGCGCCACGTTAATGCGGCACGGATCGACAGCGTAATGTGTCATAAGATGGGTTTTAATAAATCCACTGATGGCAATCACCCGTTGGCCACGCACCATGATGCTGTTGTAAAATTTTTTCAGCCGGTTTTGGATGCGATGGGTGCCGTGAAACGTGGTCACAAACGGCACCCCCGTCCAATGGCAGGCCAAATACGCTGCCCATGCCGGTGCCCGAGAGCGGGCATGGACCAGGCTGACCTGTTCCTGTTGAATAATGCGACGCAGTTTGAACGCACTGTACACAATGGTCCACGGAGTCCGCTTGACCAAAGGAAGTCGGAAATGCTGCGATCCCTGGGTTTCCAGTTCCTCAACCAGCCGTCCTCCTTGAGAGGCCACCAGACTCTGGGCGCCTTGAGCAACAATAAATGCCGCCATTTCAACGGTTCCCCGTTCAACACCGCCTTGTTGCAAGGCAGCCGTAACCTGAAGGATTTTCATAATAGTGCGGGATTATCCGTGTGAATTATTTGGTTTTGTTGAGGATAAAACACAGATCGACTTTTTTTTGACAGCAGCGGCAAGAACCATCAAAGACATGCAGGCAGTCCATCTCCTCCAGACGCGACAACAGACGGATAAATTTTCCGCGACGGGGCATGTGGACGGACAGAGGCAGCACCTCGACACAGGCATTGCCGAAACTGACCGCTTCACTGATCATAGAACTCGAATCGGCTGTCACAAAAACATACTCGGCGCAATGGAGAAAATCGGAAATCGGATTGACGGGATTTTCCGAATACCAGATGGGATCAGAGAAGGCATAACTGCGCAACATCTCTTCGGCTGAGGTGGGCGTGCGACGCGATGTGGTCAACCACACCCGGTGACCGGGAAACAGCTGCATGATTTTTTCAATCTGACGACGCAGCAGCTCAACATCCAGTTTTTGCTGAGCACTGTCGCCTCCGATAATCAAGGCAATATAGCGTTCATTGTCCTCCGGAGTTACAACACCCTGCGGCTGGGAAAAACTCAGATTAATCGGAACGGAAACAATATTGGGTTTAGGCGGTGGGTTGTCATGCTGCTGAGCAACAATCAGATCAAAATCAAGCCGGTAGCTTTTCGGCATCATGATGGCAATAGATTTACAGCCCAGACAACGCGACAAGGTGCGGTTGGCGTAATAGGTTTCCGAGCCCGCCGACACCACGGCGTCATAGTGACCGGTGGGGAGATCGGCCATAAACAGCCGTGGTGAATAAAAGCCCAGCCGGTCGGCGACATAGGAAAATCCTTTTGAGGTGCGGTATTTAAAACCGACCTCCAACAAACGGTAGTCGCGATTGAGTAATTGGGCAAAGGCGAGGGATTGATTGACATGGCCGGGCTTGCCATCGTTAAGGATCAACAGCGGGCCGGTGCCGGGAAGCAGATTTTCCCGAGGCGCAGTCTCAGGATGTTTCCTGTCATCCCGATAAACCAGCATGACAGGAATGCCGTCCCGCACCGGAAAACTGCGGTGACAGGATCGACACTGCACCGCATCATCTCCGGACATCTCGACAGGCTGTTTACATTGTGGACAGGCAAGTAGCTCGAGCAGTTCCGGCTGCAGTGACATCGTTAACTCAGATCAGGGTCTGTAAATGACGGCCAAAGGCCTCATAATCTCCAATCTCTATGGTTAACGGAATTTGATAGCAGGGGATTTCAAACATGTTAGCAGTTAGTTTGACTGCGTCTTTTTCGGTGGTAATAAGAACATCGGCCCCGATGGCCGCCTCAGTCAGTTTGCGCACGACGGCAGGGGTATACTCGACATGATCCGCCAAAGGGATCTGCTGAGATAACGAGAGTCCCAGTTCGGATAACGAACGGAAAAAAGCGTCAGGATTGGCAATACCGGCAAAGGCAACAATCGTTTTGCCGCGAAGCGGGTCAACGAGGATCTCTGAGCCCTCTAAATCGGTAACGTGCTTTGCGAGAACGTGGCGGCTTGAAAACGTCGGTTTTTCGGCAATTTTTTCGTGGATGGCACCCTGTCCGCGGGTCAACAACAACAAATCTGCGCGTTGCAGGGCACAGGGGAACTCGCGCAGGTTACCCAGCGGTAATGGCCAGCCATTGCCAAACGGTCGGGTCGCATCCAACAGGACCAGATCAATGGATCGTCCCACCTGACGGTGCTGAAAAGCATCATCCAGCACAACCAGGTCGACATCAAAAGAGCGCTCCAGTTCTTGAATGGCGATCATTCGTTTGCGGGCGATCAGCACCGGCACGTGAGGATTATGGCGTGCCAGCAGGACCGGTTCATCACCGGCAACACGCGCCGCCATCAGCAGTTGACCGTCGCCGCTAGACACGACACCAACGTCACCAGTAAAACTGCCGCCATAGCCGCGACTGACTATCGCCACCCGTTTGCCCTGACGGCAAAAATAGTTCACCAGCCAGTCAACAACCGGGGTCTTGCCGAGTCCGCCAACCGCCAAATTGCCCACAGAAATAATCGGTAATGAGGAGCGATACGTGGACAGCCAGCCACGGTCATAACAGGAGCCCCGCAGCCAGTTCATAGCACCGTACAGCAAAGACACGGGTAACAGCACGACAAATAGCAGCTTGTCGGGCCAGGTCTGTGCCCCCTGTGTCACCAGCCGGTGATGAAGAGAGACAAAAAACGCCATGGCTAGGACTTTAAGCGCAGGACATGGTGAAGGGTTTGCAACGTGGCGCCGGAATTTTTCTGCAGCAGGACCGAGCCTTTTTCGCCCATGGACAGACAGGCCTGCGGATCGTCAAGCAGGCGCTCCAACTCACGGCGCAGAGCATCACTGTCTTCAATCCGACCGCCCCCCTGAGCCTGCTCAACCATCGCAGCAATTTCGCGGAAATTGTGCATATAGGGACCAAACAGGACCGGCTTCTTCAACAGCGACGCTTCAAGAACGTTATGGCCACCAATGGGCACGAGACTACCACCAACAAAGATCACCTGAGCCAACTGGTAAAATTTGAGCATTTCACCAATGGTATCCACCAGCAACACCTGGCCACAGGCAAGGGGCTGATCCGCCAACTGTGAGCGCCGTTGCCATTGCAGACGGGCATCCGTCAACCATTCCGCCACCTGATCGCACCGCTCAGGATGGCGCGGCACCAGAATCAGCAGCAGATCATCGAAGCGCTTGCGCAGTTGTTGGTAAACCGTGATAACCAACTCCTCTTCCCCACTGTGGGTACTCCCGGCAACCAGAACCCGGCAGTTTTTCGGGATATGGAATTCCCGTCGCAATTGCTCATTGCTGACATCGGCGGGCAAGCTTGACTCCATATCAAACTTGATATTGCCGGTGACAACAATTTTATCCAGCGGCGCCCCAAGCTGTTCGACACGGTCCGCATCGGTTTGTGACTGCATGCAAAAACTGTTGAGCAAGCCCAGCAGAGGTTGCAACAATTTTTTAAAGCGCAGATAACGGGGAAAGGAGCGATCCGAAATACGACCATTGACTAAATGGACGGGAATACCGAAACGATGACAGGTACGGATAAAGTTGGGCCATAACTCGGTTTCGACAATGATTACCTGATCTGGACGGACCCGTTGCACAACGCGTTGAACCACCCAGGAGGCATCCAGTGGAAAAAACAGACACTCATCAACCACCTGGATGCCGCGGGCAATTTCGTGGCCGGTTTCGGTTACGTTGGATAACACCAGAACCGCATCGGGGTGTTTTTTGCGTAAGGCCTTGATCAGGGGGATGGCTGCACGGGTTTCTCCAACAGAGACCGCATGAATCCAGAACACCTGGCGTGACGTGTCGTAATTGAATCGGTCAGGCGAAAAAAATCCAAGACGTTCACGCAAACCACGACGCACTTTACCCTGAATCAAGCCGCGGATCAGGTAGCAAGGCACCAGAAACAGGGCAACCAGCCAGATTACAATGTCATACAGCAGATAAACCATAACTCTCCAAACGTTGCTCCGCGTTGAGCTGCGTTTCCGTCATTGCCTGCTCCAAGCGCTGGCGAAACTGTTGCGGGTCGTCCTCTTTGGCACAATACTGGGGCGTGCCATAGGCATATACGAGTCGTCCGAATGGATAGGGTAACAAAAAACGATCCC
The DNA here is from genome assembly GCF_963678835.1 of uncultured Desulfuromonas sp. Lineage (NCBI taxonomy): Bacteria > Pseudomonadati > Thermodesulfobacteriota > Desulfuromonadia > Desulfuromonadales > Desulfuromonadaceae > Desulfuromonas > uncultured Desulfuromonas sp. The sequence goes on along the minus strand of NZ_OY787469.1, from coordinate 1,916,195 downwards.
ATGACGCAAAACGGTGACCACGGCTGGCCACTAACGCCATCGGCACCACCGGTCGCCCCGATAAACGCGCCAGTTGCACCACCCCTTCTTTTAACTCATGGCGTGGACCTCGCGGGCCATCCGGCGTAATCACCAGATCTTTGGCTTCGCGCGCCAGACGCACTAACTGTTTGAAGGCGGCCCGGCCACCGCGGCTGGATGAACCACGCACGGCATGTTGACCCAAATGATGCATGGTACGGGCAATCAACTCGCCATCTTTAGAGGCGCTGATCAAAATCTGCGACCCCGGCCCTTGATAACCTTGGGCCATGAGCAAAAGTTGGTCGTGCCAGAAGGACAGGATCACCGGCTGGTCCTGCTGCCATAATTCACCCACGGCCTCAGCACCGACAATCTCTTTGCGTGATGTCACCGCCAACAGACGAATGATCTGCGCGGCCAACAAGGGCGCAACATTCATCAGCAGCCAGTCGCCAATCCGTTTCATCGCCGATCCTTAAACTGCATATCGTGCAGGCGGCGATACACACCACCTGCAGCGAGCAACTCGTCATGACGCCCCTGTTCAACCAAAACACCTTCACTCAACACCAAAATCTCATCGGCGTGCATGATGGTCGACAAACGGTGAGCAATGACAAAAGTGGTGCGCTCCTTCATCAGGTTGGCCAACGCCTTCTGCACCACGGTTTCGCTTTCGGTATCCAGAGCACTGGTGGCCTCATCAAGCAGCAGAATCGGCGCATCGCGTAAGATGGCACGAGCAATACAGATCCGTTGACGTTGGCCACCGGACAGGCGCACGCCACGATCACCAATCACCGTCTCATAACCTTGCGGCATTTCACGGATAAACTCATCGGCATACGCCAGTTGCGCGGCTTTTTCCACCTCGGCATCCGTGGCGTTGACATTGGAATAGCGAATATTATTGTATAGCGTATCGTGAAATAGAAACGTTTCCTGATCCACGAGAGCAATCTGGTTTTTGAGGCTGCTCTGAGTCACAGAGGCAATATCGTAGCCATCGATGAGAATCTGCCCGGCCACAGGATCGTAAAACCGCGCCAGCAAGCCGATCAAGGTTGACTTTCCGGCACCACTGGCACCAACCACGGCAATCATTTTACCCGGCGGCACATTGGCGCTGAACCCACGCAACACCGGCTCATCATCATAGGCAAAATCGACCTTATCAAACACCACATGGCCACGACAACGCGGCAGATCAATCGCATCTTCCCGATCGGTCAAATCCGGCTGCAAATCGAGCATTTCAAACACACGCTCGGCAGCGCCAACCGCCTTTTGGATGACGTTGTTGGTTTTAATCAGCCGCTTCATCGGCCCATACATCATGCCCATGGCGGCAATGAAAGACAGCAATTCACCCTGGGTGATAGCGCCTTCCATCACCCGTTGAATGCCGTACCACAACACACCGGCAGCACCGAAAGACGCCAGCACTTCCATAATAGGCGCAGTCGCCGAATCGTAACGGATCACTTTGCGCATGCGCAGATAAAAATTCCAGTTTTCCCGCTTGAACTTGTCCTTTTCAGACGCTTCTGTCCCGAACGCTTTGACCACTTTGATGCCACTGAACGCTTCCTGGAGGATACCGGTAAGCGTGCTCATATTGGTCAAACTCTTGCGCACATATTTCTTAATGCGGCGTCCGATCTGAGATGCCGGAATAACGGCAACCGGTAAAACAACAAACGCCACAATCGCCAGCCGCCAATCGTTGTAAAACAGCAGGCCAACGAGGCCGATCAGAGTCAATCCCTCACGGACAACCGTCACCAGCTCATCCGCAGCTGACTTTTGCAACATATTAACATCATTAAGAATTCTAGATACTAAACTGCCGACGGAGTTCTTAGAATAATAACGCATCGACATATCAATTGAATGACGATACAAATTATTGCGCAAATCCTGAACCACCATCTGCCCGGCGGTTTTCATAAAATATTCCTGGATGTAGCGCGACACGCCTTTGATGAGTGCCAATCCGATAACGACCACTGGAACCAGATTGACCAGTGTCATGTTCTCGGCGGCGAGAACATAATCCACCAGAGGTTGGACCAATTTGGCAATCGCCACATCGGTTCCGGCAACGCCTAGCGAGGCGATCATGGCCAAGACAATGCGGCGCACATACGGCCGTGAATAATTCAACAGCCGCCGATAAACCTGCATATTATGCCCTGCCATGTGAACTCCCTTGTTGCGCATGTTCGCAACTTAATTCAATTGCCATCTCAGCGACCCGCCCTGAACAGCCCGGCTCGCCCATGCGATGTCGCACTTCAGCCAGGTGTTGTTTCATTGTTTGGTGATACGCTTCATCGTCGAGAATCCGTTTGATCTCGTCAGACAGAGCCTGCGGATTGGCGTCATCCTGAATAAATTCCCGCACCACGGATTTACCGGCAACGATATTGGGCAGGCCGATAAACTCCACAGACACCAGATGTTTGCCGATCGCATAGGTCACAGGCGCGGCTTTATACAAAATCGCCATGGGCGTTTCCACCAGGGCCACCTGCAGTGTGACCGTTCCCGACACGCACAGCACCACATCACAGACTGCGGCCGTGTCGTAGATGCTGTCACGAACAAAGGTGGCATTGACACCGGCAGTTTCCAGTTGCGGACGTAGCTGCTCTTCATCCACTCCCGGTGCCAGAGGAACGATAAAATCTGCATCAGGATAGCTCCGGGCCAGCTGGGCAGCGGTTGCGACAATGGTCGGAAAGGAATAGGTCAACTCATTCTGACGACTGCCCGGAAACAAGCCGATGGTCGGCCCCTGTCCGGTGAGTTGATAGCGTTGGCGTATCGCCTCAACATCGTCGCTGATTCCAGCTTCATCCAACAACGGATGACCGACATAGCGCACATCAATGGGGTAGCCCCGGTAACAATCCGGTTCAAACGGAAAGATGGCGGCCAGGCGATCAACCACTGCTGAGATCCCTTTGACACGGCCTTTACGCCAGGCCCACACCTGGGGACTGACATAGTAGACAACGGGGATACCGGCTTTTTTGGCCTGTTTGGCCAACCGCAGATTGAAATCAGGGGAATCAATCAGAATCACCACATCAGGAGGCTGCGGACTGAACAGCAGTTGCTTGAGCTGCTGAAAAACCCGCCAGATCCGTGGCAAATGGCGCACCACCTCGACCAGCCCCATCACAGAAAGTTCGGAGCTGGGAATGAGGATTTCACAACCGGCTGCCGCCATCTTTTCACCGCCAACCCCGCAAAAACTCAAATCAGGGTCCAGTTGCTGGGCGGCTTTGATCAAATTGGCACCATGCAGGTCACCTGAGGCTTCTCCGGTAACAATCAGAGCACGCCGCGGTCCGCTGCATTGAGATAATATCGTCATGCGCGTCGTTCCTTGATGAAAGTCGCAAAGGTGACATCAAAGGTTCTTTTGATCCCTCCTCAGTCATTGTGGGTGGCAAACTAACGCGCCACGCCCCGTTCACTGGTGCGGATAAACTCCGTAAAAGCACGCACCTCAGGACAATCATCCACCGTGTCGGCAATCTGTTGCAGGGCTTCTTCCTGACGCAATCCGGAACGGAACACCAGTCTGTAGGCTTTTTTCAACGCAGACAGTGATTCAGAGCTGAATCCACGCCGTTTCAAACCGATCAGGTTCAAACCAATGGTTTTGGCGCGGTCACCTTGGGCAATAACAAAAGGAGGAACATCCTGGGCAATCATCGAACCGCCGCTGGCCATGACATGTGCTCCTACTCGGGTAAACTGGTGGACGGCGGACATGCCGCCAAGAATGGCATAATCATCGACTTCAACATGGCCGGCCAACGTCGCATTATTGGCCAGGATCACATGGTTTCCGACAATGCAATCATGCGCAACATGCGTGTAAGCCATAAACAGGTTATCACTACCCACCACGGTCTTACCGCCACCATCTTCCGTGCCCAGATGCAGCGTCGTGAATTCACGAATCTTGTTACGATCACCGATCGTCAGGGTCGATTCTTCACCGTGAAATTTGAGATCCTGAGGGATGGCGCCAATGGATGCGAACTGAAAAATCTCGTTGTCACAGCCTATGGTGGTGCGTCCTTCGATCACAACATGGGGACCGACAACAGTGCGGTCACCAATAACGACGTGTTGGCGAATAATGGAATAAGCACCAATCTGGACGTCTTTGCCCAATTGCGCTCCCGGCTCAATAATTGCGGTGGGGTGTATCATGAATTAGCCTTCCCGATCAACAAAAGTTGCTTTGAGTTCCGCTTCAGTGACCAGAGTGTCACCGACATAGGCTTTACCGGAAAACTGATAAATGCCGCGGCGACATTTCAGCAGTGCCAGCTCCATGCGCAGCACATCACCGGGTACCACCGGCCTACGGAATTTCGCCTTGTCGATTCCGGTAAAATAGGTCACCTTATCTTCACCGATCTCGTCATTGAGACTGGCGAACAGCCCACCAACCTGGGCCATGGCTTCAACAATCAGCACACCCGGCATGATCGGATGGCCGGGGAAGTGTCCTTGAAAAAACGGTTCGTTGATGGTGACGTTTTTGATGCCGACAATCGACTCGTTTTCGGTAAAGGATTCGATGCCATCAACCAGCAAAAAAGGGTAACGATGCGGCAAACGCTTCATCACTTCCGTTGCATTCATCAACATAGCTTCTATTCTTCCTCAATTTTGGCCTGTAACGCCTCAAGCTGACGTTTCAGGGCTGTAATCTCTTTTTTCATCTGCGGCAACTTCGGAAATACCATGGAAGACTTCAACCACTCCTTATGGGGGATGGCCGGGATGCCCGATACCACCTGATTTCCATCCATGTTGCCGGCAATACCACCACGGCCACCGAGAGTGACATTATCACCCACCGTGATATGGCCTGTAATCGCCGCTTGTCCACCAACCGTGCAATGGCGTCCCACTTTCGCGCTACCGGCAATACCGGATTGAGATGCCATGACCGTGTGCGGCCCCACGGTTACATTGTGAGCGACCTGGACCATATTATCCAGTTTACAGCCTTCACTGATACGGGTGACGCCCATGGCAGCCCGGTCAATACAGGAACCGGCACCAATTTCAACATCGTCCTCAATAACAACAATGCCGACCTGGGGAATTTTGTAGTAGGCCTCGCCATCAGGAGCAAAGCCGAAGCCGTCTGATCCAATGACGGCATTGGGCTGAACGATAACCCGGTCACCGACAACACATCCTTCACGAATCACGCTCCCAGCATGAATCTGACAGTCGCAACCGATTTTAACCTGATCGTAAACAACCACATTGGGATAAAGGATCGATCCGTCACCAATTTCCACACCTTCGCCAACAACGGCGCCGGGATGGACGGTAATCCCCTTTCCCAGTACGGCTGATGGGGCGACCTGGGCTCCGGGCAGCACGCCCAGAGGCTCCAGACGCTGGACATTCAAATGCGTCAGAATTTTGGCAAAAGCCAGATAGGGATTTTTACACACCAAATAAGCAATATCTTCCCGGTCCAGAGGACGATCAACAAGAATCGCCGAAGCGGCGGTCTTGCTTACAAAGGGAAGATACTTGGGATTGGCAATAAAAGTGATATCACCGGGTCCGGCCCCGTCAATCGGGGCCAGACGCGTGATTTCTACACTGGCGTCACCGATGATGTCACCATCAATCAGTGCCGCCAGGTCGTTTAATGTCGCCATCAGGCTTGTCCTCTCGGATTACTTGTGGCTGTCTTTATAGACGGCATCATACGCTTTGATCAGCGCATCGGTATAATCAATGGCATCAATGGCATACACCAGCTGACTTTTTTCAAACATCATGGTGATCCCCTTATCCTGGCTCATAGTCACAACTTGAGCGCCGAGATCACGCAGAATCTGCTGGGTATAGGTCATCTCCTTGCTGCGCATCTCTTCCTGCTTGTCTTTGACAAAACGCTGGTGATCTTTGACCTGTTGTTTAAAATCGAGTTCTTTTTCCTGGCGCGCTTCTGCACTGAGCAGAGCCGCTTGCTTCTGCAAGGATTCCTGCAGCGCGCGCAGATCAGACTCGCGTTTTTTAACATCATTCTCAATGGTCTTGATCTCGCTGTCCATCTTCGCTTTGGCGGCCTGACCCGCCGCTGACATCGTCAGAGCTTTTTGCAGATCAACGTAGCCCAGCTTTACATCCGCAGCACTTGCCGTGGCAACCAGACTCAGACACATCAGAACAGCAATAACAATACGCTTCATGTTGAACTCCTTAACACCATGTTAAAAGGTTAGAAAAATTTACCAATCGAGAAATCAAACTGAGAATCATCTTCATACTCTTCGGGATTAAGGTTATACCCCCATTCCAGGCGCAACGGCCCCAGCGGGCTGTTCCAGCGAATGCCCACACCGGTGCTGTAGCGCAGATCGGACATAAACTCCTCACCCTGATCCCAGGTATTACCAATATCAACGAAGACCACCCCTTTGAGCCCGGCATCTTTCAACAGCGGGAAGATCAGTTCCAGATTGCAGAATGCTTCTTTGACCCCACCGATAAAATCGCGCTCGGTTGTGGAATCAACATAACCAAGAGGAACACCCGCTGCGGGATCATAGATATCCCCATTTTCATCAAGAAGATCACCTGCTTCGTTACGTGCATACTCGCGCCCCCATTCCCAGGGCCCAACTTCGCGATTTTCAAAGCCGCGCATGGTATTGATGCCGCCGAGGTAGAATCGTTCATCGACCGGAATCTCTTGGCCGCCCACTCTATGCACAAAACCAACCTGGCCATGCGCTGAAAAGACAATGCCCCATTTGATCGGAACAAAGTGGCGATGATCGAGAATGGTTTTAACAAATTTCTCCGAGCCACCGAGACCGGCAAATTCCACCGACACCTCCGACATGAAGCCACTGGAGGGATCAGGCCGGTAATCAGTCGTGTTGGTCGAAATCGAGGCATAGATGGAAGACAGCGTCGAACTGCCTTCCTGCTCACGAATATAGTAGGACGCCAGGTTATCCACATCATAAATGTCTTTTTGCTCAAACTTATAGATGAAGAACGTGCGAGTGGCATAGGTGATGGGAATTCCCAGCTTGATTTTACCACCGGTGGCCTCGCGGGAATATTCGTCCCACTCGCGATCCGTGCGATACACGTCAAAACCCAGAGCCAGATTTTTATCCATGAAATAAGGATCAAGCAAACCCAGTTGATAGGTGGTTGAATCGCCACCGAAGGAACCGGCCAGATTCAAGCGCCACGCCTTACCGAGGAAGTTGTCCTGACTGATTGAGCCCTGACCGATAAAACCGTCCACGGAGGAATAACCGAAACCAACACTGAATGTTCCGGTGGATTGCTCTTTGACATCAACCTGAACATCCATCAGTTCTTCCTTGCCCGCTTCAACGGTATCAACATTCACTTCACTGAAAAAGCCCAGGTTGTTAATCCGTTTGCGGCTCGCTTCAAGACGAGAGGCACTGTACAGATCCCCTTCGACAAGCACCATTTCACGGCGGATAACTTTGTCACGGGTTTTGGTGTTGCCACCGATATTGATGCGACCGATGTGCACCTGAACGCCCTGCTCGATCTCAAAGGTGACATCGACGGTGCGCTGTTCGTTGTTGATCAGTGTGACCGGAGAGACGTTGACATAGGCATAACCATGGTCCGCATAGTAATCGTTGAGGCGTTTGATATCCTTGCGCAGTTGTTCACGACTGAACACATCACCGGCTTTGAATTTCAACAGGCCCAGCAACGTGGTCTCGTCTTCAAGAAGATCCCCTTTGACGGCCATATCGCCGAGGTAATATTGCTGCCCTTCATCAATCTCGATATGGATATCCATCTCTTCGCGATCATCCGACAGCGTGATCAACGGCGGCTTGACCCGGACGCGAATATACCCTTCGTTAAAATAGGCATCCTTGATCAACTCACGATCATTTTCCAGCATCGCTTCATTATAAGTCCCGCCACTTGTAAGCCAGGAGAACAACCACCACTCTTTGGTCTGCATGAAGCCGCGCAACTTACGATCGGAAAAGACCTCATTGCCTTCAAAAGTAATATCATCGATGGTGACTTTGGTTCCCTCAACAATATCGAAATAAACCGTTGCTTCATTGCGGGAGTTGGTATCAACACGCGAACTGACTTCAGCAGCGTAATAGCCTTCATCAATATAGGTCTGGCGAATAGCCGCGGTACTTTCCTGAAGCGTCTTCGGATGCAGAATACTCGGAGTGCGCATGGTCAGGGCACCGCGCACCTTGGAGCGCTTGAGCTCTTTGATGCCGTTGAGTTTAATGGAACGGACCAGCGGCCGTTCCGTCACCCGATACACCAGGGTCACCACCTCACCCTGCTGTTCAACAGAAGCCTCAACATCTTTGAAATGCCCTAAGGCATAAATGGCGCGGAGATCTGCATCAACACGATCCTCATCCAGCGGCTGCCCGGCCTTGATGGACAACGCTGCCTCCACGCTGGCGACATCCACCCGATTGATTCCGTCAATCCTCACGTCCGACACGGTGCGAACGCCATCTGCCGCAATCGATGTCCCGGCCCACAGGCAGATCACTACCGCCAAATATACAACAGCCCTCTTGAGCATAAAATCCGATCTCCTCAAAGCTCGATCTATCCGGATTATTCCCTGCGCCGTATCAACATGAAACAATGTCCGCCTGAAACAGACGGACCACCAGTTTTCAGTAATCGACACACATACTTAACAAAGTCGTTCATTATAGGAAAAGCCCTGACGGGTGTAAACCTAAAACTCCCGGTCTTACATCATCCAACACGATTGAAACACAGGGGCGACACATCACGTCTCAACCCCCGAAAAAAGTTTTTCGCAATCAGGAACTCAGCAGTTCACCATCACGGATATGGACAGTCCGATCCATTCGTGATGCCAACTCACGGTTATGGGTGACCATGACTAACGTCAAGTGATGCTCCTGATGCAATTGTTCAAGCAACGCATAGATCTCTTCCGACGTCGCCGAATCAAGATTCCCGGTCGGTTCGTCGGCAATCAACAGTTGCGGTTTCTGCACCAGCGCGCGAGCAATCGCCACACGCTGCTGTTCACCGCCGGAAAGCTGACCCGGTTTGTGATGCAAGCGATGGTGCAATCCCACCTGGTCAAGTAAATCTTCAGCACTCTGTTGCGCACAGCTGCGTTTTTCGCCATGGATCAACGCCGGCATCATGACATTCTCCAACGCACTGAACTCCGGCAACAGCTGGTGAAACTGAAACACGAAACCGAGCGTCGCATTGCGAAACGCATCCAGATGGGCCGCCGACAAAGAAAACAGGTCGACACCGTCAAAAAAACACTGCCCGTCACTGGGACGATCTAAGGTGCCGAGAATATGCATCAGGGTGGTTTTCCCGGATCCGGAGGCACCGACCACCGCCACACGCTCCTGGGCAACAATCGACAGGTTGACGTCACGGAGCACGGTCAAGGTTCCCTGGCCGGTATCAAAAGATTTACGAATATGTCGCGCTTCAAGTAACACGTTCACCGTGTCCTCCCTGCAAAATCTCTACCGTCATTCGTAACGCAACGATTCCGCCGGGTCGAGCCGGGCTGCCCGCAACGCCGGATAGACCGTTGCCACCAGACAAATCGCCATGGCCACCACAACAACGGCAATCACATCCGACGATTCCACCTGGGACGGAAAGTGGTCCATTCCATAGACAGTTTTGTCAAAAATCGTCACATGGAGTTTGCGTTCCAACCAGCTGATCATGGCGTCTGCGTTAAGTGCCAACGTCAAACCAAGTCCGGTGCCTAGAGCGGTTCCCGAAGTTCCGATCAGCAAACCTTCGAACACAAAAATCTTCAGGATACTCCGCGATGTCGCTCCCATGGACCGCAAAATGGCGATATCTTTGTGCTTCTCCATCACCACCATAATCAGTGTTGTGGCAATGTTAAATGCCGCCACCAGCACGATGATGCCCAGCACAATGAACAGACCGAGTTTTTCCAACTTCAACGCCGCCAGAAATGAACCAAACATCTCCTGCCATGAACGGATACTGTAGGGATAACCAAGGTCGGCTCGCAATGCCTCGGCCAGAGGTTGTGCATCGTCAAAGCGCGCCACTTCAATTTCAATACCACTGACCTTATCGGCTTCGCCGATAAAATGCTGCGCCTGCGCCAGAGAGATATAAGCATAATAGGTATCGAGAAAGCCACCGCGCGCCCGGGCGATCCCCACCACATCAAACGGTTTGATTTTAGGGATCAGGCCAAACGGCGTCAGAGTGAAATCCGGCGGGATGACATTGATGCGATCCCCCAGAGAGACACCGAGAAGTGCCGCCGTGTCCGCGGCAATGACGATGCCGGGCTGAGTGCGAGTTGCGTTAAACAACACGCTGTTAATCGGCTGATTATCTTCAGTGAAAAACGCCTGGGACAACACACGATTGTCGGAGGAAACCCCTTTAAGGTTGGCTGCTGCCACATTGCCATGAGCCAGCAACATGGCTTCCTTAACCACATAGGGTTCGGCAGAAACCACCGAAGAGGATGTGGATCGAATTGTTTCAACCAGTTGCGGCCAGTCACTCACAGTGCCGCCCTGGCTTTGCACTGTCACATGTGGGACATTGCCGAGAATCTGCTGACGGACGCCGTCATGAAATCCGGTCATGATCGCCAGCACCAAAATCAACGCCGCCACACCGAGAGTCACTCCGGTGACGGAGATAAAGGAGATGACCGAGATGAAGGTTTGCTTGCGCCGCGCACGCAGATAACGCAGGCTGATAAACCATTCATAGCCCATAAAAAGTTGCCCTTCAGATGGATGCTGAAAGAACTGGCGCAACAGGTCTGCTGCGCCAGGAAATTAACGGGTCTCTTTACGCAATTGCGGGAACAGGATCACGTCGCGAATCGATGCGGAATCGGTCAGCAGCATGACCAGACGGTCAATACCAATGCCTTCGCCGGCGGTCGGCGGCAGGCCGTATTCCAGAGCGCGGATGTAATCTTCATCCATGGCATGAGCCTCATCATCACCGGCCTCTTTTTCGACCAGTTGCTGCTCAAAGCGGCCCTTCTGGTCCACCGGATCATTGAGCTCGGAAAACGCATTGGCCAGCTCGCGACCAACAACAAACAGCTCAAAGCGATCGACCACTTCCGGACGCTCATCATTGCGACGTGACAGGGGAGACACTTCGGTCGGATATTCGGTGACAAAGGTTGGATTCCACAACTTCGGCTCCGCCACTTCGTCAAACAGTTCGGTCAACAGCTTGCCGTAACCAACGGCTCCATCAAACTCAAGTCCGATGGAATTGGCGTAGGCCAGTGCCTTGTCCGGATCGTTGAGGTCTTCCAGGCTGATATCGCCATATTTGACAATGGCTTCCTTGACGGTGAGACGATCCCAGGGTGCAGTGAGATCAACATCCTTGCCGCCGTAACTGACCACCCGGCTGCCACACACCTTCTCGGCAATGGAACCAATCATCTCTTCGGTCATATCCATCAGATCATGATACGTGGCGTAGGCCTGATAGAATTCCATCATGGTAAACTCAGGATTATGCTGGATGGAAATCCCTTCGTTACGGAAGTTACGATTGATCTCGAACACCCGCTCAAAACCGCCGACGACAAGGCGCTTGAGATAAAGCTCCGGCGCAATCCGCAGGAACAGATCCATTTTCAGGGTATTGTGATGGGTGACAAACGGCTTGGCCGTTGCGCCACCAGCCACCGGCTGCATCATCGGCGTTTCCACCTCAAGGTAGTCACGCTCCTGCATAAAGGCACGCATCAGGCTGATGATCTGGCTGCGTTTTTTGAATACGTCACCCACTTCCGGATTGACAATCAAATCCAGGTAACGCTGACGATAGCGGGTTTCGACATCGGTCAATCCGTGCCATTTTTCCGGCAGAGGCTGCAGTGATTTGGTCAGCAGAGTCACGCTTTCGGCACGCAGCGACAGCTCATCGGTCTTAGTGCGAAACGGCTTGCCGCTGATACCGACGATGTCGCCGACATCCAGCTTGCCGAACACGGCAAACTGCTCATCGCCGATCTTGTTCTTACCAACATAAATCTGCAGACGGCCGGTACGATCCTGTACCTGGATAAATGCCGCCTTGCCGAAATCGCGACGCGCCATAATGCGCCCGGCAATCACGTACTCCTGTTCACAACCTTCCAACGCTGCGGCATCGTCCTCGGCATGGGCTGCGCGGATCTGCGCGTTCTGGTGACTGACGACAAACCCGTTTGCGTAGGGATTGGTGCCCTGCTCACGCAGATCATCGGCCTTGGCCATGCGCTGGGCCACTAAATCATTGATCTCTTCCATTGACAACTTTGTCCTTTCTATTGATACCCGTTTGCTTCACAACAGTGCGCAAACGCTTGCTGTTTTCTAACCACTACTGGCTATTCGCCAGCAGATAGGCTTCAATGAATCCTTCAATATGGCCATCAAGCACGGAATCGGCATTCCCCACCTCAAAGCCGGTACGGTGATCTTTGACCATGCGATAAGGGTGCAGCACATACGAACGGATCTGGCTGCCCCAGCCGATCTCTTTTTTATCGCCGGACAGGGCGTTGGCCTCTTCCTCTTTTTTCTGCCGCTCAAGCTCATAAAGACGTGCTTTAAGCTGACGCATCGCTTCCGCTTTGTTGTTGTGCTGCGAACGCTGATCCTGACACGCCACGACAATCCCGCTGGGGATATGGGTAATACGGATGGCCGAATCGGTTTTATTAATGTGCTGACCACCCGCGCCACTGGCGCGGAATGTATCAATTTTCATATCCTTGTCGAGCAGTTCCACCTCAATACTGTCGTCCAACTCGGGGAAAACAAACACCGAACAAAACGACGTATGGCGTTTAGACGCCGCATCAAACGGTGAAATACGCACCAGACGGTGAATCCCCATCTCCGGACGTAGCCAGCCGTAAGCATAATCGCCCTCGACGGTAAAGGTGACACTCTTCACCCCGGCATCATCGCCAGGCTGATAATCGGTGATTTTTGTTTTAAACCCTTTGATATCGCAAAAGCGCAGATACATGCGCAACAGCATGTCCGCCCAGTCCTGAGCTTCGGTGCCGCCGGCACCGGCATTGATACTGAGAATAGCATTGTTGCTGTCATGCTCACCGGACAACATGCGGGCGAACTCCATCTTGTCCACCTGCCGCTCCAGTTCCGGCAGCAGCTCGCGCACTTCATCACGGGTGGCCTCATCCTCGCTCTCGGCACCCAGTTCGACCAACACCTCAAGATCTTCAACGGTTTGCGCTGCCGACGTCCAACCATCCACCAGTTTCTGCAAAACAGTGCGCTCTTTTAACAATTCTTGAGCGCGGTCACCCTGATTCCAGAAATCAGGATCGGCAATGTCGGCTTCCAGCTCGCTGATCCGCTCCTGTTTGGTGGGAATGTCAAAGATACCCCCTCAGCTCAGTGAGCTTTTCGGAGATCTGTTTAATTCGTTCAATTTCTTCGCGAAACATGCGTTCTCCTTGCCACAACAAAACCTGTTAAGCCCTTTTTTGGGGGCTCATTTGCAATAACTCGTTAGACTACCCGTCTTAACGGGTGAATCACAACTTTTTTTTACGCGACTGCCACAGCCACACCAGCACGACAATGCCGAGCAAACGCGGTAGACTATCACCTGTGCGGGTATAAAGGCTACCCCCCTGTTTAAAATAGGCCGTTCCCTCGACCAGGGCCGGCTCAAACAAGCGCGATTGCGCCACCACCCGACCAAACGGATCAATCAGGGCACTCACACCGGTATTGGCACTGCGCAACAACCAGACTTTATTCTCGATTGCCCGCATCCGTGCCATATCCAAATGCTGCCACGGTGCGGAAGAATCCCCAAACCAGGCATCGTTGGTAATGTTCACCAGAACCTGAGCACCTCGCGACACCAGCTTCTGCGCCAGCTCGGGAAAAATCGCTTCATAACAGATCAACACGCCGAGCTGATGACCATTGAGTGAGAGCGGTTGCAATTGTCCAGGGACAAAATCGCCAATCCCCTCGGCCAGTTTTTCCACCAGACCAAACATGCCCCACAACGGAACATATTCGCCGAATGGGACCAGATGAACTTTGTCGCTACGCCCCAACAATTGCGCCTGGGGGGAAAGCAGGTAGGCGCTGTTGAGATAGGCAATCTCATCATCAGTCTCCTGCCGTACATAGCTGGGACTACCGAACAACAGATAGGCACGTTGTTCGCGGGCCACGGCACGCACCTGATACGCACGCTTGCCGCCATTTTGATAGAAAAAAGGGGTCGCACTTTCCGGCCACACCAGCAGATCCGGATCCTGCGCCTGGGCGCTGAGCTGACGGTAACGATCCAGGGTATGCTGCAAATGGGTCGGATCCCATTTAACCGCCTGATCAATACTGCCCTGTACCAGCCCGACCTGCAACGCATCCCGGTCAGGCTCCGCAGCTGAGAGACGCCAGGCCCCATAGCCCAACTGGCCGCCCAGCAACAGGCCCACGATCAGAGCGCTGCGCCACGGCAAGGATTCTCCGGCCACGTGGCGACGAACACCATCGGCGATCAGGCCATTGACCAGCACCAGCATCACAACCAGGCCATAGACGCCGACCAGATCGGCACTTTGCACCAGCCATAGGGCATTAACCTGCGAATAGCCGATATTGCCCCAGGGAAAGCCGGTGAGCAGCCAGCTCCGCACAGACTCAAAGGTCACCCAACACACTGCGGCCACCAGCGGCAGAGGCACCTGAAGGGCACGATGAATGCGCACGCTGCACCAGCAGGTCGCGCCCCAGAACAACGCCAAGTAAGCCGCCAGTAACAGATAGGCAACGATGGACAGCGCCCACGGCAGTTGGCCATAAACCGTCATCACCAGATTCAACCAGTAGAGCGTCACCGCAAAAAAAACAACCCCGGCACTGAATCCTGAGCGCCAGGGCCGAGAAGGCATTACGACAAATAGAGGCACCAGCGCCACCCAAGCCAGCCATCCCTGTCCGGCCAACGGAAAAGCCAGAGCCATCAGCAGACCGGAAAGCGGTGGTGCCAAACGCTGCAGCCAGCGATCAGTCATCCAACGCTTCCTTCAGAGATTCTTCACGAATCACCCGAATCCGGTGGATCATCCGTTCGTCACTTTGCAGTACCACCATTTTCAGAGGTTCGACGACCACCTCTTCCCCCGGCTTGGGAACATAACCGAGTCGATGCAACAGCAAGCCGCCCACCGAATCAAACTGATCACGCTCAAATTCGGGCAGATCGTAGTGATCTTCTAATTCATCGAGACTCAGGCGTGCATCAATGACAATGGTTCCAGGACTCTCCTCGATCAGCTGGTTGTCATCGAAATCGTATTCGTCCTTGATATCGCCGATAATCTCTTCAATCAGGTCTTCCAGCGTGATCAAGCCGGAGGTGCCGCCGTATTCGTCAATGGCAATGGCAATATGCATCCGCTGGGTACGAAACTCCTGCAGCAACTCTTCAATACGCTTGGTCTCAGGGACGAAATAGGGCTTGCGCATCAAATCACGCAACGAAATCTCGTGGGAAGGCTGGCCCCAAAATTTGAGCAGATCTTTGGCATAGACCAGACCGACGATACGGTCAATGGTCTCTTCGTAAACAGGAATGCGCGAGTGGCCAAACTTCAACACCATCTCAATGAAGGTATCAAGGCTGGCATCTACCGGGCAGCTGCGCATTTCCGTGCGCGGAATCATCACCTCGCGGACAATGGTTTCACCGAATTCGAAGATGGAGCTGAACATTTCGCCTTCTTCGGCGTTGATAATGCCTCCCTCTTCCGAAGCATGAATCAATTCCTGAAGATGCTCTTCCGAGGTCACATGGTGGGTAATGCCGAGCAATCGCTGTAACCAGCTGCGGCGGGTTTCCGGTGTGGTGTCCATGGTCTGTTCCTATTTACTCCCCTCAGTCATCAATTCGGGAAATGACTGTTCCAACACGGCAAACAGTTCCCGTTCTTTGGCTTCCATCTCCGCAGCCTGCTCTTCAGTCCCCCGTTCATGGTCGTAACCGAGCAGATGAAGAATGCCGTGGATAAGTAAAAAACTCATTTCACTGAAAAAAGGCGCACCGGCGTCTGCGGCATCACGTGCCGCTGTATCCGCCGAGATCACCACATCGCCAAGCAGCTCCGGACAGATTCCGGCCCCTTCGCCCTCCTGTTGCGCAAAGGAGATCACATTGGTCGGGTTATCCCGCTGCAGATAATCGCGATTGATCTCCTGAATCTGGTCGTCGTTAACGATCACTACCGACAACTCGGTGTCGTCAGGACATTCCAAGGCGTTTAAGATCGTCCTGGCTACCGTTTTGAACGTTGTTATCGGGATGTCGTGGTTCTGCTGCTGGTTCTCGATGTAGATCATCGTTTTTAATCCTCTTAGTCTCTTTATCTTTTTCCCGCTCTTTGTACGCGGGTTCAGGATACTCAATACGTTGGTGGAAAATTCCCGACAACATGCGGTTAAAACTCTTGGCAATTTCGTGCAGATCTTTGAGGGTCAATTCACACTCATCGAGTTGACCGTCAATAAAAATCTTGTTGATGATTTTCTGCACCATACCCTGAATACGGGCCGGAGTCGGGTCCATCAACGTGCGTCCTGCCGCCTCCACAGCATCCGCCAGCATAATCAATGCCGCCTCACGGGTCTGCGGTTTGGGACCGGGATAACGATAATCCTGCTCGTTAACCTGACCATCCTTCTCCCGCTGCTGAGCCTTGTCGTAAAAGAACTTGATCAGGGCGGTGCCGTGGTGCTGGCGAATAATCTCAATCAGGTCGTGGCCAAGTTTGTGTTCTTTAGCCAGTTCGACCCCATCCTTGACATGGGAAATCAGAATCAAGGCGCTCATCGACGGCGCCAGCTTGTCATGGCGGTTTTCCGGCGGATGCATATTCTCCGCAAAGTAGAGCGGCTTCTTGATTTTGCCAATATCGTGATAATATGCCGCCACCCGCGCCAACAGGGGGTTAGCACCAATGGCCTCGGCGGCATTTTCCACCAGATTGCCGACCACGATGGAGTGGTGATAGGTTCCCGGCGCCTGAATCATCA
The DNA here is from genome assembly GCF_963678835.1 of uncultured Desulfuromonas sp. NCBI lineage: Bacteria > Pseudomonadati > Thermodesulfobacteriota > Desulfuromonadia > Desulfuromonadales > Desulfuromonadaceae > Desulfuromonas > uncultured Desulfuromonas sp. Next base: position 1,898,994 of record NZ_OY787469.1, on the reverse strand, counting down.
ATTCACGCAGAATCGGCGTATTCATATTGGCCAGTTCCATCAGCTTGAAATCGGTAGTGTATTTAAACAGCGACTCCACCAGTGGAATGGTGCCGTTAACCACCATGGCACAGCCGAAAGCACCAACAAAAGCAAAGCCGAGACGGTACAACACCTGCTCATTGAACGGATTGTCCGACAGCGCATAAATGGCCAACACCATGGCCATGTTCACCAGTGCCAGATACCAGCCGGCCCGATACAGATTACTGCGCGCCTGACTGTGACGCACCCAATGGGCGGCAGTCACACTGCCGATCAGCACATACAGGGAGATGTACAGATTGTTGCCGAACAACAGCCCCATCAACAGGGCCAGCAACGTTGAAAACACATACGCCACTTCAGAGTTAAGAACAATCCGCACCAGCATGGCCCCGGCGGCAAATGGCAACAGATAGTAATAACAGGCCGAATCAATGTAGGGAAACGCGCTCTGCAATGCCATGGAGATAAAAATCCCCACCTTGGCAATGACAAACAAACCGACAAATACCGAAACCAGAAACAGCAGGTCGCGCTGCTGCGGAGCGTACTTGCGGATATTCATCCGGGCAAAGCGGTGCAACACATAAAACAGCAGCACAATACTCAACATTAATCCGGCGGCATTGCGTGCCGTCTTGAATCCATCCACCGACGATTGCAGCGCCTGCAATTTACGAACCTGCTCTGCCGTGACCCGCTCACCTTCGCGAACAATCATCTCGCCACGCTTGACCTGCAACAGCACCGGCAGAACCGACTCCGCTGCCGCCCGTTTGCGGATTTCGGTCTCGCTTTGGTTAAAGGTCAGGTTAGGGCGGACCATCTTCTGCACAATGGCCATCACCTCAGCCGCATCAGCAGTAACGTTCTGATCGCCGAACAGCTGCAGCCGCAGATCGCTGATCACTTCATTGAGTCCAAGCACTGACTCTTTATCTTCAACAACCGCTTCCTTATCATTGGACAGATCACGGATCAGAATGGAGCCATGCCAGTTGTTCTGAAACAACTCCAGATTGCCGACAATTTTACGGTTCAACCCGTGACGGACATCGCGATTAAATTTCGCCACCAGAGCATCATCCCGGGCCAATTGACGCAATGATTTCGTCTGCGCTTCCGTCAGTTGCAAATCAAGGATGGCGGACGGGTCCGCCGCAGGCAAGGGCATCACCCCGGCATCCACGATCGCTTCCGCAGCAACTTCGCTGGTCGTTTTACCCGAAGGCGCGGGTGTATCTTCTTCGGCGGCAATCTCATCATGCCGATGAATTTCCGCGTTAAGCCGACTGAGAACCTCTGAAAATTTCTGAGCGACGGCCTTGCTCGGGCGCGGATCATAATCGTAAATCGGGATCACCGCGGCGGCGGCATCCAACTTCTTCTTTTCCGTCAGTTCCGGTTCCGGCACCAGAAAATCACGCGGCGTTTTGATATCACGCGAGGCGATATCTCCGGGCTTGTAATAATCGGGGACAAATCCGCCTTTAGGAATAATGATGATGGTCAGAAGAGCCGCCAGCACCACCAACAGCAACCGCTTGGTCGCCGACGGCGTTAAGGCAAAACGTTTCTTCTGAATTTGTTTATGTTTGGGCGTCATAACTACGCTTTCTCGTAAGCCTGGACAATCCGTTGAACAATCGGATGGCGCACCACATCAATCTGGCTGAAACGGCGAATGGCAATGCCGTCAAGACCATCAAGAATACGCAAGGCATCCAGTAGCCCTGAAGGGCGACCGCTGGGCAAATCGATCTGGGTGACATCACCGGTGACTACGGCTTTACTGCCAAATCCCAGTCGGGTTAAAAACATTTTCATCTGCTCTCGGGTGGTATTCTGCGCTTCATCGAGAATGATGAAGGAATCGTTCAACGTCCGTCCGCGCATAAACGCCAGCGGCGCGACTTCAACAATGCCCTCTTCAATCATCTCCTGGCCCTTACTGCGCTCCACCATATCAAACAGAGCATCGTACAACGGCTGCAGGTAGGGATTGACTTTCTCGGCAATATCGCCGGGCAAAAAGCCGAGTTTTTCCCCGGCCTCAACCGCCGGACGCACCAGCACGATACGATTTACCTGTTTTTTCTGCCAGGCGGCAACGGCCAGTGCCATAGCCAAGTAAGTTTTACCGGTACCTGCCGGACCAACACCGAACGCCACATCGTTCTGACGAATGGCGTCAATGTACTCTTTCTGGGCAAGGCTTTTCGGGGCAATGTATTTGTTGCGAGCGGATACCAGAACGGTATCAAAGAAAATATCCGTCAGATTAATCGAGGAATGACTACGCAGAATGTTGACCGCGTAATCAATATCCGGAGGATACAGCGGATAGCCTTTTTGCAACAAGGCCACCAACTGATTCAAAACCAGCTCAGTCAGTTCGACATCCAGCTTTGCGCCGCTGATCTGTATGTCGTTGCCTCGTGAACCAAGGCGAACACCCAACAGGTTCTCAAGTTGATGCAGGTGGCTGTTATGCTGCCCGAGAAGGGCATGCACCATCATGGGGTCCGTAATGGTGAAACAACATCGATAAGGGTCTTCGTTCACAGAAACTCAACTATGCGCAAACAGTTCTCCTGATGTGATGCCCATGCCCTCCAAAGGACCATGGCGGCAAACGTCAACCCGGCTTCTGACGCACGCAAAAATCGCCGACAGAAACCACCACCTCAAGATCGCCCAGATTATCACTATTACCAAAGCAGATCAACAGCGATTTACCATCAAGACAACACCACATAACTGCCTGAAATTGTGTAACAAAATACGCCAAAACAACTCAACACCATTATGATCGTTGCGTCGGCCAAACGCGTCAAACAGCTTTCAACTAGATGAAGTTGAAAATTGCCTTTAAATTTTTTCACCCTGTGATATAAATACAGCGCCGGAAACACACGTTGTTTTAAAATGGCCCGTCATTTCGGCGGACCCACCGTTAATGCGCCGGGCCGGTATTCGATAACGACACATCGTGATCGAGCACCAGGGTCCATTTCATTTATTATTTCACTTAAGAAAAATAGGACAAACAAAGGAGTTCAGTCATGGGCGAAATCATGGATATCTATGCACGTGAAATTCTCGATTCACGCGGCAACCCCACCATCGAAGTTGACGTTTTGCTCGAAAGCGGTGTACTGGGTCGTTCAGCTGTTCCCAGTGGAGCCTCCACCGGTGAGCGTGAAGCGCTGGAACTGCGTGATGGCGACACATCCCGTTATCTCGGTAAAGGGGTGCAAAAAGCCGTTGACAACGTCAACGAGAAAATCTGTGATGCCCTGATCGGTTGGGAAGTGACCGACCAGGCCGGTATCGACGCTAAACTGCTCGAACTGGACGGAACCGAAACCAAGAGCAACCTTGGCGCCAACGCCCTGCTCGGCGTGTCCCTGGCCTGCTCCCGTGCCGCAGCCGAAGAATCCGGCCTACCCTACTACCAGTATCTCGGCGGCCCCAACGCCAAAGAACTGCCGCTGCCGATGATGAACATCCTCAACGGTGGCGCCCATGCCGACAACAACGTCGACATTCAGGAATTCATGATCATGCCCGCCGGCGCACCTTCATTCAAAGAAGCGCTGCGCATGGGTGCTGAGATCTTCCACGCCCTGAAAAAAGTGCTCAAAGACAAAGGCTACAACACCGCCGTTGGTGATGAGGGTGGTTTCGCTCCCAACCTCGGCAGCAACGAAGAAGCACTGCAGGTGATCATGGAAGCCATCGAAGCGGCTGGCTACAAAGCCGGTGAAGAGATCCTCCTCGCGCTGGACGTGGCGGCATCTGAAATCTACAGCGATGGCAAGTACAACTTCGCCAACGAAGAGCAGGCGCTGAAAACGGCCGAAGAGACCGTGGCTTTTTACGCTGACCTCGTTGACCGCTATCCAATCATCTCCATTGAAGACGGCTTGGCTGAAAACGACTGGGACGGCTGGAAGATCATGACCGACAAACTGGGTGACAAGATCCAGATCGTCGGCGACGACCTGTTCGTCACCAACAGCAAGATCCTCAAGGAAGGCATTGATAAAGGGATTGCTAACTCGATCCTGATCAAGGTCAACCAAATCGGCACCCTGACCGAGACCCTGGAAGCCATTGAAATGGCCAAGCGCGCCGGTTATACCTGCGTCATCTCTCACCGCAGCGGTGAGACCGAAGACTCCACCATTGCCGACCTGGCTGTGGCCACTAACGCCGGTCAGATCAAAACCGGTTCGTTGTGCCGAACCGACCGCATCTGCAAGTACAATCAGCTGCTGCGTATTGAGGATGAGCTGGAAGGTGTGTCCATCTTCAATGGCAAGGACGTGTTCTACAACCTGTAATTCGCGTCATCTGATTTAGATTGGAAAAGCCCTGCTGCATTTTTTGCGGCAGGGCTTTTTTGTTTTGTGGTCCGCAAAATGGAACCGATTGCTCCGGCGAACTCCATCCGTTCTCATAGTTGGTGCCCACGTGACGTGGGCTTCCGTGCCCACACGGCGGGCCACTTTTGCGTCGACAAAAGTGGCGCAAAATCGACTCCCGACCATTGCGCCCTGCGGGTTCCCTCTCTTCACTCGCTTCCGCCGTGATGTCGGCAAAAACTCGCTAGCGCTCAAACATTTGCCGACAGGCATCATGACTCCAGCTCCTTGCGTTCGGCGCTGCTGAACGGGAGAGCTTGGCTGCTAAATAACACACAATCGCAGGGTGGGCACCGTCCCACCCGTTTGACTGGTACCACGGAAAAGCTAGAGCCCGGCGTAAGTCTGTTATCAACGTTTTATGCCAGGCATTGATGAGGCGCAAGATTCGCCGACCTAAAGGGCGGCGAGCCGAATCGGTGAAGCAAAACGGAAACAGATCCATTGCAGGTTAAGCTAGGGTCAGGAGAAGTTCAGCCGGTTTTTGCATCCTTTTGAGCGGCCAGTCAAAAGGATGTCGCCTGCCGGGGCGAATCCCGGCGACCTTAATCTTGCCCTCAAACACCGCAGAAAGAAGAGCTTTATAATAAAAAAGTTCTACCCATCGAAAAAAATCTGTAATATCAACCTATTCTACTTGAGGCCCTGCCATTGAGTGAGTGGCATAAGGTCGACCCAACGACCGCCTCCAGTCTTCGTTAACTCCACATAACGACAAGGAAATTCAAATGATATTTCCTCATGTGCGCACAGCAAAAAAACACTCCTTCCCGCTCACAAAAACCCTTGTGCTGTTGTGGAGCCTTGTCATATCAACCGGCGACATGTCACAGGCCGTCGCGGCAACTGCTGCTCCCTGCACACGGCAACAGATCATCGCGCAAAGTGCGGACCTTCTCCCTGCGCTGCAACAGAGATTAGTAACTCTCTACGATGAAATCGAGCAACTCAAACAGGCCGGTAAAATCCTCCCCGACGTGCACCTGCGCGTGGAGCGCTACCCGATCACAACCGATCAAAGCCGTTTTGACTTTTTAGACGTGAACTCTGCCTTTGCAGAAAAAAATGATTTTGCCCAGTTCACCCCCAATGGGGAAACAACCCTCTCTGGCGAAATTGCCTATCCCGTTCTGCTCAAGCTGTACACACCACCCGACGCAGACCACTTGCGCCAACAGCGGGGATTAACCGATGCCGAAATAACCACCCTTCAGAAACAACTGAAGAACGACATACTTAAATGGTCCCATGCCTTAAGAGACCAGGGAAAGTGGGATCAGTACGTAGAAAAAGGGTTTTTGTCCGCTGATGTGTTCGATGCTTTTCTGAATTATTTCAACACCAACCGTTCAAAGGTCTTTTATCCCTGCCGGGAGACCTATCGTTTACTGTGGGAACTGGCCGCGCAGAACGCCTTTTACACCCGGTTGACCGATGACCCTCAGTCCAAAGAAGTTAGAGAAGGGATGGTACCGACCATGATGAATTACTGGGCCGAGGGTGCCGTGCTGTTGAATCAGCAGGGCACGATCACCCGTATCACCATGGCAGACACTTGGACACCTGACATTTTCAACCTGCTTCCACAGCAGGTCGTCAACGCCGTTACCGGCAACGATCCACACTATAGCGACCTGACCTCGCAATGCTCCACCAGCGTCATAGAGAGCTCGTACCATTGGCTCAATGCAAACCAGTATGAAGCTGAAAATGCGGAACTGAAGAGACAGCTCGCGGAACTGGATAGTGACATCGCGGAACTGGATAGCAGCATAGCGCGAAAGAATGAGCAGCTCGCGGAACTGGATAGCAGCATAGCGCGAAAGAATGAGCAGCTCGCGGAACTGGATAGCAGCATAGCGCGAAAGAATGAGCAGCTCGCGGAACAGAAGAGACAGCTCGCGGAACTGGATAGCGACATCGCGTATAACAAAAAGGTTGGCCAATATCAAGAGTTTTGCACGAACTTAGTCACCTCAATGGCTTCCAATCTGCACCAGTATTCCAGCAGCAAGGACAACATGTTGCTTGCCACCCTACGCACCCAAATAGAGCAACTCAACACGACGCGCTTTGAAATTACGGCATTAAAGGACGAACTCGAATCCGGTAGCAGAAAAAATGGAAATCTCAATAACATCAAGTGCCTTAACAACCTGCTGTTGGGATTAAATGAGCTTGAGGACAAATTCCATGAGGTCACGGGGCAATAGTAAAGGCGCTATTGACCGATGCGAATATTCCTGCGGTTTGCTAAAGGACGAAAAGTCAAAAGGGCATCGGTAACCTTGACTTGGCTTTACAGTTACCGTGGCCCGCATGATGGAACTAATTGCTCCGGCGAAATCCATCCGTTCTCATAGTTGGCGCCCACGTGACGCGGGCTTCCGCGCCCACACTTCTGGTTACTTTTGCGTCGACAAAAGTAACACAAAATCGACTCCCAAGGGGCTGTCATCAATCAGAACTCACGGAGTTGTTGCAGATCTTTTTTAACGTCAGCGGCGTTATCGGTTGTCGCCATAGAACCACTATGGCTCCGCCCTCTGCCTTGCTGACGCAAAAAATCTCACGCAACACCACTCGTTCTTCTGATTCATAACAACCCCAATGCGCCCTTACGGGTTCCCTCTCTGCGTTCACTAACACCGCGATGTCGGCAAAACTCGCCCAGTCGGCATCAGCCCTCAAACAGGTTGCCGACAACCATCGCGCTGACCGTTCTCTTCGTTCGGCGCTGCTGAACGGGAGAGCTTGGCTGCTCAATAACACACGACTGCAGGGCGGGCACCGTCCCGCCCGTTTTATCGGGGCCACACCAGAGATAGAACGCGACTGAAGATTGTTATCAACGTTTTACGCCAGTGCTGATGAGTTGCACGATTCGCCGACCTAAAGGGCGGCGAGCCGAATCCGTAACGCACATCGGAAACAGACTCAGTGTCGGTGAATCTGAGGGTCAGGAGGTGTTCAGCCGGTTTTTGCATCCTTTTGAGCGGCCAGTCAAAAGGATGTCGGCTGCCGGGACGAAACCCGGCGACCTTGACTTTGATCTTGATCTTCAGTGGTTTGCAACTTGAAACGAATCGCACCAGCGAACATCATCCGTTCGCGAAGGTGGTACCCACATGACGCGGGCTTCCGCGCCCGCACGTCGGGGCACTTTTGCGTCGACAAAAATACCGCAAAATCGACTCCCGTCATTGCACCCTTACGGGTTCCCTCTCTCCATTCTCTTACATCGCAATGTCGGCAAAACTCGCTACCGCTCAAACAGGTTGCCGACAACCATTGCGCTGACGTTCATTGCGTTCGGTGCTGCTGAACGGGAGGGCTTGGCTGCTAAATAACACACGACTGCAGGGCGGGCACCGTCCCGCCCGGTTAATTGGTGCCACGAAAAAAATAGAGAACGGCGTCAAACTGTTGTCAACATTTTACGCCAGAGATGATGAGTTGCACGATTCGCCGACCTAAAGGGCGGCGAGCCGAATACGTGAAGCATAACGGAAACAGACACAGTGTCGGTGAATCCAGGTTCAGGAGGTGTTCAGCTGGTTTTTGCATCCTTTTGAGCGGCCAGTCAAAAGGATGTCGCCTGCCGGGGCGAGTCCCGGCGACCTTGATCTTAAACCTATGTGGTTCGTACAAAGCGAAAAATAGCTCTGTGCGAACCACAGCCATTTCTATTTCCGTGCCGGTGGCGCCATAAACTCCGGTCCAACCGGATCAGTAATCGTATCATTAACAATGGTGGCCATTTCATCGCGATCCGCCTCCGACAGCGACCAACCAAACACCTGCTGCACCCGATCCAACTGCTGCGGATGACGCGCCCCCCACAGGGCAATCGCCCCCTGATCAATCACCCAACGCACCGCCAGTTCCAACACACCACGTTGAAAACGCTCCTGAGCAAACGCATCCAGCTTGGCGACGGCATCAAGATACGCAGCATAGCGCGGCGCTTTGAACTTCGGATCATACTGACGGATATCATCGCCCTCAAACGTTGGCTCGGCCTTCATCTTGCCCGACAACAAGCCCCGACAAATGGCACCATAAGCAAGAATCGCCAGATCATGCTGCTGAGCATAAGGCCGCACATCCGCATCAATCTGCCGTTCGAACAGATTGTAAGGTGGTTGCACGCTGTGCAACGGCGCCACACTGCGGAAGCGATCCATCTGCTCTGGATCGTAATTACTGACACCAATGGCCCGGATCTTGCCACTAGACAACAATCCGGCCATCACCTCGGCGGTCTCCTCAATAGGCACCAGCGGGTCAGGCCAGTGAATCTGGTAGAGATCGATGTAATCGGTCTGCAAGCGCTGCAACGAATCATCAATCTCCTGCAACAACCTCTCGCGGGTACAATTACGTGTCACCTTGCCATCATCACTCCACTGCAGTCCGGCTTTAGTAGCCAACACCACCTGATCCCGCGCCACATGGCCTTTCCATGCCAGCCCCACCAGAGATTCGGAGTGACCAAAGCCATACACCGCCGCTGTATCAATAAAGGTAATGCCCTGATCCAGAGCGGCACGGATGGTAGCAATACACTGACTGTCATCACTGCCGCCCCACAACCAGCCACCAATGGCCCAGGTCCCCAGGCATACCTGGCTGACATCGATATCTGTGGTTCCAAGTTTTGTGGTTGTAATATTCGCTGCAGACATTTCAAACACACCTTTCTGCATGCCATAACACGACATGCGATGGGAGTTCGGCGGTCACTGATCAATAGATCTTGCGCCGCGAAAACGTTGAACCAATCACGTTGAAGGTGTTCTCAACAATAAATAGACTATGCGGATCAATGGTGAATGCAACCTCTTCCAATCGTTTGAGCTGAATGTTATTGGTCACCACCATCAACACGCGGCGAGTTTCATTCTTATAGGCGCCGACACCTTCCAAAAAGGTCGCTCCGATTTTCATGCTATGCATCACCTTTTGGGCGATCTCTTCGTTGTGTTTGGAAATTATCAGACACAGCTTGCGCTGACTGAACATGGACAGGCTGTACTCCATACACACCGAGGCGACAAACGCGGCAATCAAAGAGGCAATAACCAGGTCGTTGTCCAAACTGAGAAAACTGACCGCATACAGGGCCAGGTTAAACATAAAGTACGTTTTACCAATACCAACATTAAAGCGCTGGTTGGCAATAACAGCCACAACATCAAGACCACCATTGGAACCCAAAGTGCGCAACACCACACCAGCACCGCAGCCACTGATCACACCGAAGCACACAGCCGCGTAAAGTTGATTCTGTATATGAACAACCAGGTCAAGGCTGCTGTAAGCCAGAGAAACCGTGATCATGGAGATAAAACTGTAGGCGAGAAACCGGCGACTGATAAACAGGTAGCCGAGAACAAACATCGGCACGTTGAGCATCAGATACCAGACACCGGCATCAAGTATCGACGTTTTGTATTCAATCAGGGTCGCCAGACCGAACAAACCACTGGGAACAAAACCGTGGACCGTGGCAATGGCTTTAAAACCGACCGCCTGAATGACTGACCCCAAGATAATTAACATCAGATTCCAGGGAACGGAATAACTGTACTCCCGTTTTTGAGACAAAGGCCTCTCCTTTCACAATCAAGTTCGTGGGAACAATTTTTTCGCAGCCTAACATCGCTATGGATAAGTGACAACCGGTCTGGTCATTCATCCAGCCGGTAAAAACGTGCGCAAACACGTGGCAACACCAGCGTGACCAGCAACACGAGGAGAAACAGATCTTCCCCGCCAAAAGGCCAATACCTGAGCCACCTTACGCCAAAATTGATTAATCCATCAACGACCAAAGCCTAATTCAAAAATGAGAGTCATCAACAGCCACCCCAACCAACCGACCGACCAGTACCGTCCGGGACACCATTGTGACATCCTGGGAAAAAGAATAAAACATAACAACGCAGGACAAGCATGAAGTCATCTCCACTACTGTCCGGTTAATAGCTGAATAAATTCAGCTGGTTGCTATCTTGGAGGTCTTGAATTTGTTTGAGAGCATCAGCAACCATCGATGAAATGGGCTTTTTCTCAAACAGATTGACCTCCAGGATTTGTAAAAAAGTGTAGAGCTCACATGGGATTTTGAGCTTTTTCTTCGCAATGACAACCAGAAGATAAATGCTCATTGCTACCCATATCTGACTCTTTACGGCGTTGATCGATGTCCCGTAAAACGATTTGATCCGCAGGTGTTGCTTGATCCATTTGAAAAACAGTTCCACCTGCCAGCGCTGCTTATAGACTTCAGCAACTGTCGCTGCTGAAACCGTAAAATTGTTGGTCAAAAAGACCAGATGCTTGTTTCGATCTTTGTCAACATAACTGATCCGGCGGAGCTTTTCCGGATAGTCTTTTTTCGATTTTGGCGTGACCAGGACGACCGTTTGGTCGGCTTTTATCCCGGCAGACTTGTCTTTGATTGCGGAATAGATCCGCCTATAGCGCAAATTGTCTTTTGCTCTGATGACAAAGAAGGCCCCTTGTTGATGCAGTGCATAAAGTCGCGAGAAATCGGTATAGGCCTTGTCCATCGTGTAAATGGCATCCTCGGTCACCGGCAGAGAATCGAGCATTCGAACATCATGCACCTTGCCTGTCGTGACGGCGACATACGTTGGGATAGTTCCCCGCAGATCAAGCAGCGTATGCATTTTCACGGCGGCTTTTGTTGTCCGAAACTCGGCCCATGGAAACAGTGTCAAACAGAGATCAATCGTTGTTGAATCGAAAGCATACAGCGGTTGAGCAAGTTCCAGGGCAAACGGTTCACCACAGTAAAGTTGCTGTGCCATGCGAATCAAAACATGACTGAAGTCTTGAAAGATGCGCCAGTCTCTGCGCTCACTGGCATCAGCCAAAGTTGAACGGGACACGGAACCACGAAAACCGATGTGGTAGAGCTTTTCACGATGAGAGTTCAAACAGGTTTCGATATCGCGCAAGCTTTCACGGCCAGCCATTTGGGCGTAGGCGAGACACAGAAATTGATCGAAAGTCGAAAACTTTCTGGCTCTGTAATCGCCACGGTAGCGGCGAACGCACAGATTGAAATCGTGACGTGGCAGAAACTGCAGCAGTTGCCTGAAAACGGTTTGACCTGAATTCATTGATACCTCCTACGTTAATGGATGGTATCTCCCCATATTGGCGGGATGAATTCAAATCGAAAACGGAACAGTTATGTCAAAGAACGATTATTATCAACAGCTTAAAGCTTTGACCGATTTTTTAACCGGACAGTAGTGAGTCATCTCATTTAATAACGATTAAATCAGCACCATAATTTGCCAGCAACCGATTCATGCGTCATCCTTAAACAAACCCCTTTCCCCACAACTGAAAACGCGATATGTTATTTTATACCAAGGGAGGTTTTCTATGGATGTTTCCACCTGCATGCGTAAAACCGTGGTTCTCGCTGAGCCGGACTGCGACTTTGTCTGTCTGCTGCATAAGATTGCCGCGCCAACGCCTCGCCTGGCTTATATCGTTGACAAAGATCGCACCCTGATCGGCGTGGTCTCGGCCCGTGATCTGCTCAAAGAGGTGATGCCCTCTTACATGAATGCCCATCTCGCCCGCTCCATCAGTGATGGCGCTGATTACCTCAAACGACAGGCTGAAAAAGCCCGCCATCGCTGTGCCCGCGACATCATGGTTAAAAATGTGATCTCCCTGCATCCTCACCATCAACTGCTGCAGGCGGATGCTATTTTTGCCGAACGCGGCTTCAACACCCTGCCCGTGGTCGACACACACAACAAAATTGTTGGTGAAATCACCCGGGTCGATATTCTGGTTCACCTTATCGGCGATCCGTTTACCTACAACTTCGACGGCGTTGTCGATCTTTCTGAATAACCTGATCACGGCCTCTTCACAGGGGCCATTTTTCGGAGCATTTTATGTATTGGTTTGCCACCGGCATTTTTATTGTCGCCTACGCCCTGATCATTTCAGAAAAAATCCATAAGACCAAAGTCGCCCTGTTTGGTGCCGCCATCACCCTGATCGGCAAGATCCTCGACCAACATGAAGCGTTTCACGATATGGATCTCGGCGTTGACTGGAATGTTATCTTCCTGCTCATCTCCATGATGGTGATGATCAACATCATGACCAAAACCGGTGTGTTTCAGTATGTGGCCATCAAGTGCGCTAAAGCTGCCAAGGGGGAACCGTTTCGCATCATGGTCCTGTTTGCCGTGATTACAGCTCTGGGTTCCGCTTTTCTCGACAATGTCACCACCGTGTTACTGCTCGCTCCGGTCACCCTGTTGATCGCTGAACAACTGGAGATCAATCCGATCCCGTACCTGATCACCGAAGCACTGGCGTCCAACATCGGCGGTACCGCGACCCTGATCGGTGATCCACCCAATATCATGATCGCCTCCAAGGCCGGTCTCAACTTCATGGACTTCGTTGTCCACCTGACTCCGGCAATCATCATCATTTTTCTATTCTGGATGCTGGCGTGGAAAATTATTTTCGGCAAAAGTCTGACGGTCAAAGAGGAACTGAAACGGCGCATCATGACCATGAACGAACGCGAACAGATTCGCGATCCAGCGCTGTTGAAAAAATCGTTGCTCATCCTTGGACTGACCATCCTCGGCTTCATGCTGCACGGCTTTTTCCATTATGAACCGGCCAGCGTCGCCCTGATGGGTGCCGCAACCCTGTTTGTGCTTTCTGACGAACAGCCAACGGAGATCCTCGCTGAGGTGGAATGGCCGACCATTTTCTTTTTCATCGGCTTATTCATCATTATCGGTGGCATTGTCAAGGTGGGTCTGGTGGAAGACCTGTCCCGCGCGATGATCGCCGTAACCCATCCCCAACCCGACGACATGACGGTTCTGACCATGGTGATGTTGTGGTTTTCAGCACTCAGTTCGGCCATCGTCGACAACATTCCGTTTGTTGCCACGATGAACCCGATCCTTATCGATCTGTCCAATCAGGTGTTTGGTTCCGCACCAACCACAGCAGCCCAGGCACGAACCATCGACCCGGTGTGGTGGGCGCTGGCCCTTGGTGCCTGTCTCGGCGGCAATGGCTCCCCCATTGGTGCCTCTGCCAATGTCATCGTCATCGGATTAAGTGAAAAAGCCGGCTACAAAATCAGCTTCGGCCAATTTCTCAAATACGGTCTGCCAACCATGTTTCTGACCATTTTTCTGGCAATGGTTTATCTCTATGTGCGCTATTATGTCCTGCGTTGGTTTTGACTCTGCCGTCATTCTACGTCGGGCAAGCGGCGTGCCATGACCATGCCGCCACCGCCCATCAGTGACAGCAGCAGAATCAGAGTGCTTAAACCAACAAAAGAGCTCAATGCGCCCCCCTCTGGTAGGCAATTCTGAGCAGAAAATAGCATCAGGGCAATAACCACAAGCTTGCCAGCCATTGCGGAGCCAGGTTTTTCCGGTCACATTCTTGGAGGCCACCGAGCAAAAGCCCCGCGCCAGGCTGAAAACAACGAGCAACAACAGGAGTCTCCACCCGGCCACCCCCCCCCCCTCGGCCAACCAAGCCACCAGAGCAATCGCAGGCATGGCCGCAACGTCCACCATCTTGCCTGTCACCCACACCCATTTGCGTCTCGCCAGACGCTTCACAGAGCCGGCAATCAGCACCTGGGGGATCAAAGCGCCGGACTCGCGGATCGACACCAGAAAACCCAACAGAGACAATAGGGCATGGACAGTTTCCATCACCCATGGCAAGACGATTTTAGGATTGGACAAAACATCGGCCAGTTTGGAGAAAAAAAGACTGGCCAGCATCAAAACAAAATTGTTCGCCACAAACCAACGGGCCTGTGCGGATAATTTGCAACACTCCTGATCCGAGGTCACAATAAGACGGCGATACAGAGATTGTCCCCATGGAATCGTCGGCATAGATCCTCTCATCATGGGATGGATGTGCCTCAAAGAAACGTCTGTTTTCAAGGGTAAAAAACAGGTGTGCGCGTGACCTGTAGTGCTTTGACCATCGCGTTTTGAAGAAAACCCGCACCAACAAGTTGTGGAGCTCATGGACGGATGACGAAAATCAAGGATGGATTCTCAAGGGCTCGATTTTATAAGCAAGAAGGCAATCGCATTTTCGGCTTGCGTCGTTGAAAAGCCTTCGGAAAGGAGTTTTCAGCGTCCTGCTAAACAAAGGCGTGTAACGTTCCGACATCAACATCCGGCAAAGCAGCAACCTTGGCAAGTTGCGCCCGAAACGCCTGATGATCAGGGTGGCCCGGCAGATGAACTGCCCGCTGGTGATAGTCGGCACGACTCCAGGTTCCCCAGTTGACCAAAGGGCTGAAATAGCTGCATGCGCCAAAGCGACGAGCCAGATGAACAAAATCGCTCATCTGGTGATAATTGTTGTGTTGCACCACGCAACTGAGCCGCAGATTGATGGACAGGGATTGAATGAACTGTAGATTGGCCAGCAACTGACTGAAATCGCCGCCACGATTCTCCGCATACAGCGTGGCATCAGCAGCATCGATGGAGATCTCAGCAGAGGACAGATAGGGGTGGAGATGGGCAAACTCGTCCCAGTGCTGCGGCGTCCACAGCAAGCCGTTGGAATGAAGGTGCAGCCGTTTCAACCGTGGGAAACGATGAGAATCAACCTGGTGGAGAAGATAACGGTAGCCCGGAGCAGAAAACGGATCGCCGTGGCCACTCAGGCGCAACTCCTCGACATCAGCAGCCAACTCCTCCAACACAAAATGGGACAGAGTGTCAACGGCATGCTGTCCGGCATTATCCAAACTCACAGGCTGCTGACGACAACTGGGACAACTCAGATTACAGCGTGGATCAAAGCTCAGGTTCAACGTACGGGGACCACGCTGCAGGTGACTTTCTCCTCGACGAATCACCGCCAGTAGACGCGGATCATCACAACGATTGGCCACACAGACCGGAAATGTCAAAGAGGCGAGAAACGGACAGCGGCGCGGGCTGCAGGAGTGCAGGCTACCGTTAAGCACGGTTTTACGCAGCTCAACGGCCACACGACTGTTCCACACTTGCGGCCACGGTGTGGTTAGCAGATTGCCGATGGGACGACGCAACCAAGCCGGGCAACAGACAAACGCCGAGCCGTCAGCATGAATTTCCAGCCAGTCAAAAGGACGGCTGCAATAATATGATTCACTCATCGGCTGTTACACATCACGATCCAACGGCCGCACGTCATAGCGTTGGCCATGGCGGTCATGATACTTCCCGGCTGCATCGCAAAACAGGACCAGATCCGCTGCAGACGATTTATGTGCGCGCCGACTGGAGAGTTTTGCCATTATCGGGACCAACAGGGTTTCCAGGGCGGCAAGGACCGACAGCACGGCAATCAGCTTGAACACGGCATCGTCATCATAGCCGGTGACAATCATGATGGTGAACACCACGGCATTGGCGACAATGGTCGCCGTGGTGGCAACACGCAACCAGTGAAAACGTAACTCCAGACGCACCATCAACAGCGCCAGAGCATGAGCAAAAGCAATGGCCCACACCGTAAAAAAAGCGACGCTGCGCCAGAACGTCTCACCATCGGCATCAAACCAGACCCCGCAAATGGCCAGAACTGCTGCGATCATCGCCAGAGTCATGCCGCTGACAGCGGGCCAGTGTATCTTTGTGGCAGCCATGTGAGCGCTGCAGCACAACGAGCAAATGCTGGCTCCGGCAATCACCGAAGTCGTCACCATCACACGAACTTCAAAGGCACCAAACGACCCACTGATCACGGTGACAATAGCACATAACGCACTGATGGCGAGAAACAGTCCAACAGAGTAAAGGGACAACCGACGTAACCGGTCATGGTGCATCATGGTTATATCTCGCCCGTTTTGATAAAAAGGTTACAGCTCCAAATCAATATCATAAACCGATGCCAAATAGCGCAAATATCCGGGGTCTTCGCACATGCTTTTGCCCGGCTCATCGGAAACCTTGGCCACCGGCTTACCGTTGGCCGCCACCATCTTAATCACCATACTCAGGGCCGATTGGCCGATATCGTTGGTCAACATGGTGCCGATGCCAAACGAGACCTGCGCGCGGCCATTGAAATACTGGTAAATTTCCACCATCCGTTCAAAGGTCAGACTGTCACTGAACACCAGAGTCTTTGACATTGGATCAATGTCCATGGCCTGATACATGGCAATGGCCTTCTCGCCCCATTCAAGGGGAGGGCCACTGTCGTGGCGCAGGCCATCGTATAACTTGCCAAAATAGGGATCGGAAAAATCGCGTATAAACGCATCCATGTTGTAACAATCGGTCAGGGCAATGCCGAGGCGACCACGGTACTCGCGCACCCAGCTCTCCAGCGCCGCCTTTTGGGCATCAGCCAAACGGGTCACGGCCTGCCAGGCCTGAAACCATTCGTGCGCCATAGTGCCGATAGGCACCAAGTTATGTCGCCGCGCCAGATCAAGGTTACTGGTGCCGCTAAAGTAGTCAGGTAGCGCCTCATGGAGGCGGCAAACAACTTCCTCCTGCCAGGCACGACTGGCGCGACGCCGGGTACCAAAATCGGCAAAATGAAAACCCTTCATCGGGCCGGGAGCCTTAAGCAGGGCAATCTTTTCTTCCAGACGTTGGCGAGCCACCTTAAGATCAACACCACCGTAATGTGCCAACGTGTGCAACTCACTGATGATGGCTAAGGTACAGATCTCCAGCAGAGTCACATGCAGCAACGGTCCACGAAAACGAATATCCAGCTGACCATCAACCACGGTTAAAGCGACAAAGCGCATGTCGAGATGAAAAATACGCAAAAATTCGATGAAATCGTGGGTAAAAAAAGGAAATTGATCGAGATAATCCAGTTCTTCGTCGGTAAACTGAAGCGAACACACCTGTTCCAACTGCCATTGCACATCGCCGCGCAGCGTCGTCAGATCAAAACCGTTATCATTACGGCAGGCAAATTTCCACTCCACGGAGACAGTACGAAATTCCGGGGCATGAAAGAATGCCTGTAACATGCTGATTTTGTAGAGATCGGTGTCGAGAAGACTGTGAATCAACGGCTGGTCAGTGATACGTGGACTCATGCCGCCTCCAGTTCACTGCTGTTGGCAATCAGGACAATACCGGCCTGACGCATCTCTTCGACAGCCGCGGCGGAACTCTCTTCGGCCACACCACGGCACGCCGCCAGATTGACCACCACATGGAAGCCATTGCGCGCCAATTGCAACGCGGTGGTTTTCACACAATAATCGGTTGCCAGACCACCCACAACAACACATTGGATGCCATGCTCACGCAGCCATTCAATAGCGCCGGTACTGGTCTGCTCGGTCAAATCATGAAAACACGCGCCATAGGGATGTTGAACGGGATCCATCCCTTTCTCCACCACCAGATCATAGTCCTGTTCAGCGGGGAGACCGGGAATCAACTGATTGCCCCGTGTCCCGACCACGCAATGCGGCGGCCATTTAACATCAAGATCAGGATACTCTCCGTCCACAGGCTGAAGAATTTCTTGTGGTGTTGCCGCAATCCAGGGAGCTTGGGCAGGATGACAATCTTTGCTAACCAGCCGCAGCCGGGCATAACCGGCCTGAGCATTCAGCTCGTTGACAATGGCCGTGCCATCGGCAACGGGCAATTCATCGGGACACAGCGGCGTAAAGCCGCATTGCGGATCGACATCGAAACTGGCGGTGTCTTGGGGGTATATCACCATACGTGTTTCCTTCGAAAGAGGTTGAGAGTAGCCATGTCGAATCCCAGAGTAAAAATGCAAAAAATCATATGCGTCTTTCATACCATAAAAAAAAGGCCGGGTTCAAAAAAACCCGGCCTGAATCAGATATGAATGCGACGGAAACTACTCGATGACGACAAGCAGATCGTCCTGCTGGACCTGGTCACCCTCTTTGTAGAGAACCTCTTTGACGACACCGTCGATCTTGGCCTTGATGTTGGTCTCCATCTTCATGGCTTCTGTGACGATCAGAGTATCGCCCTCTTTCACTTCATCACCGACACCGACATTAAGCTTGAAAATCTTGCCCGGCATCGGCGCACCGATTTCACGATCATTGCCTTTTTCCGCCTTGACATGTTCGCTCTCGTCGGTTTCCGCCGACAGGTCTTTAACCTTGATCTGACGCGGCTCACCATTGAGTTCAAAGTAGATATTGCGGGTGCCGTCTTCATGCACTTTGCTGATGGCAGTCAGGGTGACGATCAGCGTTTTACCCGGCTGGATTTCGATACTCACTTCATCACCAACATCGAGACCGTAGAAGTAAACCGGGGTCGGCAATACCGAGGTATCACTGTAATCCTGGCGATGGCGGTCAAACTCCTCGAACACACCGGGATACAACACCGCCGAGGAAACATCGCGGTCAAGCACCGGATGACCAACCTTCTTCTCCAGCTCCTCTTTCTTGGCGGCAAAGTCGACCGGCTCAAGGAACTCGCCCGGACGGTGGGTAAACGGTTGCTCGTCTTTAAGGATAATCTTCTGCAGCTCCTCGGGGAAGCCACCATACGGCTGACCGAGCATCCCTTTAAAGAAGTCGACCACGCCCTGCGGGAAGGTCAGCTCGTGACCACGCTCCATGACATCCTGCGGCGTCAGGTTGTTCTGGACCATGAACATGGCCATGTCACCAACGATTTTCGACGACGGGGTGACCTTGACCAGGTCGCCGAACATATCGTTGACCTCGCGATACATGCGCTTGCACTCTTCCCAGCGATGACCGAGGCCGAGACCTTCAACCTGCGGCTTGTAGTTGGAGTACTGGCCACCGGGAATCTCGTGGTAGTAAACCTGGGCCGTGCTGGATCGTAGTTCCGATTCAAACGGCTCGTAGTAGGTGCGCACCGTCTCCCAATAGTTGGCCAGAGTCTGCATGCCTTCGTTATCGACCGCCGGGTCCCAGATGGTACCTTCGAGGGTCGACAGCAGCCCGTTCATGCTCGGCTGTGAGGTCAGACCGGAGATCGACGACAACGCGGTATCGACAATGTCGACACCGGCCTGGGCCGCCTGTAACAGCATGGTGCCACCGTTACCGGAAGTGTCGTGGGTATGCAGGTGGACCGGAATACCGATCTCGTTTTTCAGCGCTTTGATCAGTTTCTCAGCAGCAAACGGTTTGAGCAGACCGGCCATATCCTTGATACCAAGGATATGAGCGCCCATCTTCTCCAGCTCTTTCGCCATGTTGACATAGTATTCGAGTGGATACTTGTCGCGCTTGGGATCGGTAATATCACCGGTGTAGCACATGGCGGCTTCACAGATGGCGTTGTTCTTCTGCACGGCCTCCATAGCCACGCGCATCCCCTGGGTCCAGTTCAGCGAGTCGAAAACACGGAAGACATCGATACCGCCGGCAGCGGCTTTTTCAACAAAATCCTCAACGACATTATCCGCGTAGTTGGTGTAACCAACGGCATTGGAACCACGAAGCAACATCTGGAACAACAGGTTGGGAATCTTGGCGCGCAGACGATCAAGGCGTTCCCAGGGATCTTCAGTCAAGAAACGCATCGACACGTCAAACGTCGCGCCCCCCCACATTTCCAAGGAAAACAGACCACCGGCCAGATGACTCGTTGCATCGGCGATTTTATCGAGGTCATAGGTCCGCACCCGCGTTGCCAGCAAGGATTGATGGGCATCGCGCATGGTGGTATCAGTCAGCAACAGACGCTTCTCATTCAGCGCCCAATCCGCCAGACCTTGTGGCCCCTTGGCCATCAGGATGTCACGGGTGCCGCGCGGCCGAATCGCTTCCGGCTGAATGTGCGGCAGCTCCGCCTCATGCAGATCCCTGAAATGCAAACGCTTCTTGATATTGGGATAGCCATTCACCGACACATGGCCAATGTAATGAAGTAATTTATTGGCGCGGTCTTTCTTTTCCTGAATATTGAACAGTTCCGGATGGTTGTCCAAATAGGAGGTATTACACTCCCCTTTGAGGAACGGTTCGTGAGTGACGACATTTTCCAAGAAGCCGATATTGGTCTTCACGCCACGCACACGAAACTCCTGCAGCGCACGGTTCATGGTGCGGCAGGCATCGACAAAGGACAGCCCCCAAGTGGACACCTTAACTAGAAGAGAATCATAATGCGGTGTGATGCGTGAGCCAGAGTAACCGTTCGCGGCATCGAGGCGCACGCCAAAACCAACTGCGGTACGGTAAGCCTTGATGGTACCAAAATCCGGGGCAAAGTTGTTGGCAGGGTCCTCCGTGGTGACACGGCACTGAATAGCATAACCACGCAGCTCAATGTCTTCCTGCTTTTCCACACCAATTTCAGGATCGGAGAGCTTGTAGCCTTCGGCCACGCGGATCTGGGTCTGCACCAAATTTCGCATGGTCACCAGCTCGGTGACCGTATGCTCGACTTGAATGCGCGGGTTGGTTTCAATAAAGTAAAAGTCCCCCTCATTGTCCATGAGGAACTCAACGGTTCCGGCATTGAGATAACCGACTTCGTTGGCGATCTTCATGGCATGAGCGCAGACCTCTTCACGCTTTTCCTGCGACAGAGAGGGTGACGGTGCCAGCTCGATCACCTTCTGGTGGCGACGCTGAATAGAGCAATCCCGTTCAAAATAATGAACAATGTTGCCATGGCTGTCGCCCATAATTTGCACTTCGATGTGCTTGGGATTTTCGATAAACTTTTCGAGGAATACGGTGCCGTCACCAAAGGCGGCTTGCGCTTCTGAGGCGGCCGATTTGAGTCCTTCAAGAAGTTCCTCTTTATTGCGGGCCACCCGCATGCCGCGACCACCACCGCCGGACGCAGCCTTGACCATGATCGGATAACCACACCCTTTAGCAAACAACAAAGCCTGTTCTTCTGTTTTTACCGGATCTTCGGTGCCGGGGACCACCGGCACTCCGGCCTCAAGGGCCACGTGACGTGCAGCAACTTTGTTGCCCAAGCGACGTTGAATATCGGCGGTAGGACCGATAAAGGTGATACCGGCGCGCTCACATGCCTCGGCAAATTCAGGATTCTCAGACAAAAAACCATAACCGGGGTGAATCGCGTCAACGCCTTTTTGACGGGCCAGTTCGACAATTTCCTCAATGCCGAGATAGGCATCAATAGGGCCCTTGCCTTTACCGATCTGATACGCTTCATCTGCCTTGTAGCGATGCAACGACAGCTTGTCTTCTTCAGAATAGATGGCGACGGTGCTGATCCCCAACTCGGTACACGCGCGAAAAATCCGGATCGCAATCTCACCGCGGTTAGCGGCCATAATTTTCTTGAACTGTTTTACTGCCATACTCTCCTCCTGATAGAATTCGGAGTTCCATACCATTTTTATTCACGAAGAAAAATTCGTGATAATTTTTAGTCTTACTTAAAAAACTCTGTTATTTCGAATACTTACAAGATCCGATCAGCGCACATCTAAACAGAGTCTCTGTCGTCTTGTCAAGGCATAATATTGTTCTATTTTTAACACTGGCGGTAAAAGGCTACCTGAAAACACCGAAGATACCAGATATCACAACAGTTATTTGCACCAAGCAAAAAAACTCTTTTAAAAAAAATCAACATTCCCCGATCAGATTCTTACTGCTGGGCAGCCATGGTTAACAAGTGTACTAAAGTTTACCGATCATGCACCTGCCTGGGATAAACGCCGCAACAATGAACAACGGCTGCGACTTGCCAGTTTTTTTCAAATCGTGGTACTCTTCTAGTCAAAAAAATGACGCTTCGTCATGGACCAGCCTGAAACAAAGGGAGAGTCGGCACCATCGGACTATTGAGGTGAGGGAACTATGGACAAGAGATGTTCAATCCTGTTGATTGACGATGACGAGCAAAGCTGCGCCACGCTTGGCTTGCTACTGAAAAAATCCGGCTACACGGTCGAGACCGCTCATTCCGGTGAAGAGGGCTTAGCTCTACTGCCCAAGCACCCATTTGAAATTGTCATTACCGATCTGCGCCTGCCGGGCATGGATGGATTGGAAATTCTCAAGCGGGTCAAGGAACACAATACCGAGACCAATGTCATTCTCGTCACGGGTAACTCCTCGGCCGAATCGGCGGTCACCGCTATGAAATACGGTGCGTTCGATTACATCACCAAGCCTCTTAATTTCGACAAGCTCAAAGTCATCCTCGATAAAGCCCAGGAAAAACTAGAGCTGGTTGCCGAGAACCGTTATCTGCGCCAACAGTTGCGTGGCCGCTACACCTTTGACAACATCATTGGCACGAGCATGACCATGCAACAGGTTTTTTCCCGCATGCAGAAAGTGCTGCATACCGATTCATCGTTGCTGATTCTCGGGGAGTCAGGAACCGGCAAGGAGTTGGTGGCCAAGGCGATTCACTTCAACGGGCCACGTAAAGATCACCCGTTTGTGCCCATTAATTGTGGCGCCATCCCCGCCGACTTGCTGGAAAGTGAATTATTTGGTCATATCCGTGGCTCATTCACCGGCGCAATTGCCAACAAATGCGGCAAATTTGAGCAAGCCAATAATGGCACCATTTTTCTCGATGAAATCGGCACCATGCCGGTTCATTTGCAGTTAAAATTGTTACGCGTTCTTCAGGAGCAGGAAGTGCAACCGGTGGGCAGCAATCGCAATATCAAGTTGGACGTACGAGTGATTTCGGCAACCAATGCAGACCTGGAGCAAATGATTCGTGACGGTCATTTCCGTGAAGACCTGTTTTACCGACTCAACGTCATCCCCATCACCTTACCGTCGTTGCGTCAGCGCAGTGAGGATATCGCGTTATTGGTGCGCCACTTCCTGCAGAAGAGCTGCCGCGATATGAACCGACCGATGATGTCGCTGGAGAGTGCCGCCTTACAGGTTCTGGAGAATTACGAATGGCCGGGCAATGTTCGTGAACTGGAGAATGTCATTGAACGAACCGTGGCTCTGAGCGATGGTCCGCAGATCACCCTGCAGGACCTGCCTCCTCATATCACCGGCAGCCACACTCCGACCATGGCCGACCAGAACTTGTACACCTTACCGGCTGATGGCGTGGATATGCCGAAACAGATTCAGGAGATTGAACGGCGCTGGATCAGCCAGGCTCTGGAGATGAGTCAAGGGATCAAAGCACGCGCAGCTGGCATGCTCGGCATTAATCGCACCACGCTGGTGGAAAAGATCAAACGACTCGGGCTGCCGCACTAACACGACAGCCCGAAAGAGAATTATCCCGCTGTTGAGCGCCCTGAAGCGGGTCAGTCACTCAACAACGTTCTTTAAGGTGGTTGTAAAACGCTGTGGCCAGCGGACTGAGCTGGCGGTTCCGCCGCTGAACCAGGTAGAAGGAGCGTGGCATACTGACCCCTTCGATGGGCACCATCACCAGATTGCCCCGCTCAATATCTTCGGCCACGGACAACGACGACAGAATCGCCACGCCAATGCGCGACCGAACGCCCTGACGCACCGCCTCATTGCTACCGACTTCGGCAACAACCTGAAAATGGGGCACCTCAACGCCGGCTTTTTTCAAGCCCTGGGTCATCTCAATGCGGGTTCCGGATCCGGGCTCGCGGAGGATAAACGGCATCTCGAGCAATTCACCAGGATACACTGAAGATTTCTTCGCCCAGGGATGATCAGGATAAACGGTCAAAACCAATTCATCGGAAAACATCTCTTCGCACTCAACGCGCTGATCTTTCCACATGGTGCCGATCAGGCCAAGTTCCAGTGTGCCCTTAAGGATCTCTTCAACCACTGCCGTGGTACCGGAAATTTTCAGCATCAGCTCGATACTGGAATAGGAGGATTTAAAACTGTCAATCATCGGTGGCAACAGATACGCGCCGGGAATGGTACTGGCCCCAACCGCCAGCTTACCAGACAGGTTGCCCTGAAACTGTTTGATCGCTTGGTCCGCTTCATCCTTAAGCTGAATAATCCGCCGGGCATATTGATAGAGAATTTTTCCGGCATGGGTTGGCTGGGCACGACGTCCGAGGCGATCAATCAATTTCTCGTTGTAATGCTCTTCCAACGTCCGGATATGTTCACTGACAGACGGCTGCGACAACAGTGCCGCTTCGGCAGCCCGGGTAAAGCTTCCAAGATCAACAACTTTGCAAAAAACTTCGAGTCGGCGAATATCCACACGCATCTCCTGACAGCAATTAATTTAATAGGAAATGCCGATATTAACAGAAGTGGCCAGGCGACGCAATCCTGGAAATCAAAGAAAGTTCATTCTTTTAGAATTCAAGAATAAAATCGATATAAATCAGTATTTTCGGGCAGCTAGAGTTTATCTCCCTAAGAGAAATCTGCAGAGTTTCCGTAACAAAACAGGGTCGTAAAGGATAGGTCAGATTAATAACGAAGACCGCTTTCACGCATCATATTCACATGAAGTCGTTTTGCCAGAAAGTTAAAAAGAGTCGATCCGGGGGCTTTTAACAGCGCATGCCGTAAAGGCCATTTCTGACTTACGTGAAAAATGAAGGACTTGAAACACGCTCCTTGATTTAGATTGCTCGTCCGTTGACTCGACAACAGCCTGTTAGGTCAGGGCGTAACATCAAGGATATCACGCACCCTTTCGTCACTCAGATTGAGACCAAAAAACAATTGATAAAAATGGCGTGTTGTTTCAACCATATCCAGGTGCACTGTCTGCGGGTAAAGGCTCTTAACCAGCCATTGCAGCCCGAGAAAACGCATCATGGAGGGAGGCCGATCAAACCAGTTCAGAGGATAATCGGGAATAAGCAACACCTGATCATTTCGGAGGGCTTGAACCTGTTGCCACGTTGGCATGTCAACAACGTGCTCATAAAAATCTCGCTGCGCTGTGAGAATTACTTCGGGGTTATACATCAGCACCTGTTCCAGGGAGATTTTATCTCGACCACGTCGTTGTTTCAGGACCCCTTTATGGACATTGCAACCACCGGCTAGCCCAATCAGTTCGGCATGAAAGGATTGCTCGGGTTCTGTTTCCAACCCGTCATTACCCTGGGCATAATACACCCGGCGCCGCTGTGATGCCGGGATGGTCGCCACGATTGTGGCGACCTGTTCCAGAATACATCGTCCATAGCGTGCCAGCTTAAGACCTCGCTGCGGTGCGCCCAACAAGTGGCCGAGAAATTCCAATGTGGCCGGATAGTCTTCCAAACGATCCATGGCGACAAAAACCACCGGAATATGCCATTGGTCGAGCTGTCGCAACCAACGTTGCACCAATGGCGACTTGACGTCTCCCCAGAAAATCACCACATCCGCGTCAATGGCCAGCAATGTTTCCTGATTGACGCCCTGACCACCGAGAAAGCTGCCAATCACCGGCCGGTCTTTCAAACGTGAATCAAGGATCTGCCAGTCTGCCTCGGACGGACGCGAGGTAAACGCGGCCAGCTTCATCGGAGCAACGGCATAGATCATCCAATTGACTGGAGCCACACACCCGACCACGCGATTGATGTGGTCGGGAACAGTAACGGTGCGACCCGCCATATCAACGATATCCCGCGCCAGGGCGGGCAATACCATCACCAGGACGATCAACGCGCTCAACAGCAACCTTATCATCACGGCTAAAACACCCACTTCATGCCCAGATAATAGCCCCGCGGCGACAAGGTAAAATCATCGTGTTCCTCATCAAACAGATTATCGATTCCGCCATACAGGGTCAGAGTTTCTGTCAGGTCTTTTTCCATATGAAGATGGGTGAGCTGGTAGGTGCTCTGTTCATTGCCTTCACCATCTTCAGAGGTTCCAAAATAGAGCCAGCGCACCTGAGTCATTATCCCCCAATACGGGTCCAGCCATGAAAGCGTCACCCCGCTTTTCCAACGCGGTTCATCGGCAAGTTCTTCATGGGTCTGGCGGTCTTCGGTATCCACATAACTGACTTGACCGGAAAGTTGCACGTCAGCGGGCAATGCCAGAGAGCTTTCAAACTCAACCCCTTCGGCCCGCACTTCATCGATATTGACCATGGTGTAAATCTTGTTTTTGCCACTGACCGATTGCAATTCCGCGGCGATCAAGTCATCCAGATCGGTACGGAATACCACCAACTGACTCCGAAACCGCCCCCAGTGGAAACTGGTTCCGGCTTCATAGCTCTGAGAGGTCTCTTCATCAAGATCTTCATTGCTTTGATAGGTTTCAAGCCCTTTTTTTAAGAGTGACGTCACATACAATTCATTGAGAGTCGGTGCTCTGAAGCCTTCGCCATAACCGATCCACACCCGGCCATGGCTATAATGCCAGGTTAACGTTGCCCGTGGTGTCAGGTGGCTACCAAAATCTTCATGATGGTCTAAACGCGCACCGGCAATCAGATTAAGTTGCGGCGTGATCTGCCAGTCCGCCTGAGTAAACAGGCCACTGTTGATCACCTTTTCTTCATCGTGGTCCATACTATCGACTTTAAGACTATCTTGTCGAATTTCACCGCCACTGGTGAGGATAAACCGATCAGAGGCCGTGTAAGTCACCCGGCCTTCTCCCTGAATCAACCGCCGCCGTTCCTCGCTTTTTGACGTAGGCGGATCAAAAGACGAGGTGGCTTTATATTGACTGGCATAGCCTCGCAACATGGCAGAGAGCGGCTCCCCCTGATTCAGATGGTATTCAGCAAATCCTCCCCAGCGACGGTCATCGGCATCATAGCGTCGATCGACATTCTTATAATAACGTCCGCCATCACGTTCAAAATGGCCATATTCCCCGCCGAACAACAACTGCTGTTTTTGTCCAATATTTACTTTGGCGCGCCCCAGTACGCTGTTCAACGAGGTTTCATCGATATCGTCCGGCAACGCACTGTCACCGTCCCAATCATCCTTAACACTGCGAGCCACACCTAAATTGGCCTGGACGCGTTCCGTGCCTCCACCGACAGAGACTTGACCCAGATGTTCAGCGGAGGGACCAAAGCCGCCACGCACATCAATGCTCGCTTCTGTCTGGGCCGTTGGTTGCCGGGTGATGATGTTGATGACACCACCGATGGCATCGCTGCCGTATAAAGCCGAAGCCGGTCCACGCACCACTTCAATGCGTTCGACCATGGTCACCGGCAATTGTGCCACATCCATTTGTGCTTTAAAGCTTCCCGCCAGGCGACGGCCATCAAGCATCACCAAAGTATGATTACGGCCGATGCCGCGAATGGAGGTTCCGACATTGCGCCCTTCCGCAGTTGTCAGCATCACCCCAGTCGCATACAACAGCGCCTCAGAAACGGTTTCCGCACCGGTTTCAACCAGTTGCTGTTGATCAAGAACCTCCACAGCTCCCGGCACCTGTTCAACTGTTTTTTCCGCCAGAGTTGCGGTAACAACCAGAGGCCCCAACTCTGTTAGAGACTCCTGGCCAAAGACCTGCAATGGCCAGAAAAGGCACCCAATAACACCCAGTGTTTGTATCCAGCGTTTCAATATGTTCATACGAGCAACTCCTACTCCTCCATAACAATGGACAGCGCCAACAGAGCAAACGACACGATTCTGTCATATGACCCAGCTTGACGTGGTCCAGCTTGACGTGGTTATATTCAGTCGCTTTGGAACAAACGCGAACTGAGGCAACGTAGACGATGGGATAGTTTATGGTCGAGGCTGCCATAGCCTCGGCAGGGATACACGGACACCGTTGGCGAGAAAATCCAATGCGTGACACGATCATGCCATCAAGGTATTATTATGTCAATATGATTTCTTTGTGCTTGTGCCGGGCAGGTCACATCAACAGACAAGGAAAACCGATCAGAACAAAACGATTCGGGGCTGTCCTCTATAAAGAAGAACAGCCCCGAATCGTGACCAATAAAAGCAAAGGGAGGTGGACAGCGTCAATCATCACGTACTGGCGCAAGCTCGCCGGTTCGACGGCTTTCATAGCCGGGCAGCTCCGAAAGAATTTTGCGATATTGCGGTGAACGGATCACCTCAACGAGAGCCGTAATACGTGGGTCAGACATGACCGCATCCAGAATACAGAACTCATACGCTTCCCGGCGCACGGAAATAAAATCAAGATTTTGCTGGTCACACACCAGACGCAATGAAACACCCGCCTGAGCAAAACCGCTGCGGATCGCCAGAGCAACGGCACTGTGGTCATTAACCGTATGGGTGGGAACAAAATTATTTTCGTGCAATTCATCGAGAACCTGGCGGGCACCCGATCCCTCCTCACGGGCAATCCAGCGCATATCGGCTTTCAGGATCGCGCCAGCACCATTCTGCGCCAATCCCGGAGACAGAGCCAGCCCCTCTTCCCAGTCGGCAATTCGCACCAGATGAAAATCAGAGTGGAGGATTTGAGCGGCGGCCTGACGATTGCCCTGCTCCTCATCCGATTTACACAAATGAATACCGGCAACATGGATCAGGCCCTGTTCCAGTAACTCCAGAGCGGTACGACTGGAACGTTGCAACACCACCATACGGAACGGCGTCTGGCGGGCATACTCGGCGGCCAACAGACCCACAGCCGGATCACAACAGGCAATCACCAGCGTTCTGACCGGTTCAGCAAACGGGTGATCGACACATTTGCCGTCACGACACACACCATCATGAGGCACCATCCCCATCGGACTGTGTTCGACAGGATACAACAGATGGCGCGACCCCACCATGGCGCGCCAGTAGCGCACTGGGTCCTGCGTGGGCGGCCAGGCCCATTGGGCGGTATCCTTACCGGCCAAGACGAAAAGATCTTCGACACGACAATGAAAGGCTGAAGCCAATGCGAGAGCGGCAGCTGTGGAAGGGATCAGCCGCCCTGCTTCAATGGCACTGATGCCGGTTCGCGACAATCCAGCCCGATCAGCCAGATCTTGTTGCGACCATCCCAAGCCTTCCCGTTTTGCGCGAATGGTATTTTGAAGGACAAAATTTTCTTTTGACATACTTATATCACCATGACATGATTATATCTCACAGACGGGACGCTCGGTCAAGAGTCTCCCATTCAAGGATCAGCCGATCCACGAGGCTATGTCAGCCATGCCCATGAGTTACGACAGACTCAACGATAGCATTCCCCTGTTTTTTTTAGAAAGGATAAAGTTGTCATGCGAAGTTTCCTGATTGCCATTATTCTGTCTCTGGTGCTGGTCTCCACCTCCATGGCAGGAACGATCAACATCTCGGTTGCCGCCAGCATGACTGACGCCGTTAAAGAACTCATCACAGTGTTTCAACAACAACACCCCGAAACAACGGTGTTGCCCAATTTCGCCTCATCAGGGGCTCTGGCCAAGCAGATCGCTCAGGGCGCACCGGCGCAGCTTTATATCTCTGCCAACCCCAAATGGATGACGTATCTGGTCGATAACGATCTGATCCATAAAGAACGCGTACGCACCTTTGCCTACAACACGTTGGTGTTCACGGGAAGGCCTGACGTCAGTTTGCGAGAGATGAACGATCTTCTGGCGCTGGATACCTTGGCCATAGGCAGTCCGAAAAGTGTTCCAGCCGGTCAATATGCCCAGCAAGCCCTGCAAGCCGCCGGTCTCTATGAACAGCTGCAAACGCGGCTGGTACTTGCCAAGGATGTTCGCCAGGCGTTGCTTTATGCAGACCGCGGAGAAGTTGACGGTGCGTTTGTTTATAAAACCGATGCCCTTCTGGCACAGCATGCCAAGATACTTCTTGACGTTCCCCAACACCTTTACAATGAAGTCACCTACCCGATTGCTCTGACACACAGCGGTGAAAAAAGTGCCGAAGCCGGCGCATTTGCCGCGTTTCTCTCAACCGAAAAAGCCACCAATATTCTGGAACGCTACGGCTTTGTGATTCGTTGAGCATCAACCGGAAAAGTGCTATATTTCAAGTTGTGATTGCGACACAAAGACTGAGCCCGCAACACATTGAGCTTTTAACCCTTTCACAAGATGGAGATAACCATGAAACTGAGCGCGCGCAACAACCTGAAAGGCACAATCAAAGACATTATTCTCGGCCAAGTCAACGCGGAAATCATTCTGGAACTGCCCGGCGGAGAGGTAATCACCTCAATTATTTCAAAAGATGCCGCCGAAGCTCTGGGCCTCAGCAAAGGCAAAACGGCTTATGCCATCATTAAAGCGTCTGCCGTTGTCCTGGGGACGGATGACTGAGTCGAAGGCCGTTCTTTAAACAACACAAGGGAGTGGCGTGCCACTCCCTTGTGTTGTTTAAGCTCTCCTCGCAGTGAGTGGCCGCTTCTAGCGTAAGCCCAATCGTGAAAAAATCTCACTGGTCGCAGTAGCACTGTTCAGCGTATAGAAATGAATACCACTGACCTGATGGGCAACAAGGTCTTTAACCTGTTCAATGGCCCAGTCGATGCCAACCTGTTCAACAGCTTCTTCACTCTGCGCTTGAGTAACCCGACGCAATAGAGGTGCCGGGAAACGTGCCCCGGCAGCCAGTTCGGCCATGCGCATCATCCCTTTACGATTCCGCAACGGCATGATACCGGCGATAATCGGTACATCTATCCCAGCCAAACGACAGCGGTCACAAAAGTCATAAAAGTCTCGATTATCAAAAAAGAGCTGAGTGACAATGTAGTCCGCGCCAGCATCCACTTTCTGTTTAAGATAATCAATTTCCTGCAAACGGTTGGGCATTTCAGGATGGCCTTCGGGAAAACCGGCGACTCCAATGCTGAAGCCCGGAAACCGCGCACGTATAAACGTTACAAGGTCAATAGCGTGCTCAAAACCATCCGCGGGAGGGGTCCAACCGGGATCATCCAGTGGTGGATCACCACGCAAAGCCAACACATTTTCGATGCCGTTCTGCTCATATTCGGCGAGTATTGTCGCAACATCATCGCGCGTTGCCGCCACGCATGTCTGATGCGGTACGACAGTAACCCCAATTTCGTTATGAATCCGCAACACCAGATCATGGGTCTGACTCCGGGTAGATCCACCGGCTCCGTAGGTCACACTGACCGACGAGGGGGCCAATGGAGCCAGCTCGGCAATATTGTCAAATAACCGCTCCCAACCAACAGGTGTTTTGGGTGGAAAAAATTCGAAACTCAATGAGATCCGTCCCTGGTCGAGAATCTCCTTCATCAACATATCACATCAAATCCTTTGCTGAGGTGGCGTCGGAAAGCGCCATTGGCAATGATAACCGGCGTCCTGTAACAAGGCGATCACGGTCGAAAGATGCGCCCCAACGGAATCAACACCATGCGAATCGTCTCCAGGGAGCAGATCAATCCCCAACTGCAAAGCATGGTGCAACACCGGCACACTGACATAAGGTTCTGGAGCCCCTTTAAACAAGGCGCGTGCGTTATAATCGAGAATCAACCCCAATTCGCGGATCCGTTGCAGATTGCGTCGCATGCGCTGCTCAACAGCAGGACACTGCAGGCGGGTTGGATAATCGGGATCATACAGGCGAATCAGGTCAAAATGCCCCACCACTTCGGGCTGCAGCGCGT
Source organism: uncultured Desulfuromonas sp. (assembly GCF_963678835.1). NCBI lineage: Bacteria > Pseudomonadati > Thermodesulfobacteriota > Desulfuromonadia > Desulfuromonadales > Desulfuromonadaceae > Desulfuromonas > uncultured Desulfuromonas sp. The sequence continues at coordinate 1,867,008 of NZ_OY787469.1, read as the reverse complement.
TAATCATCGTCAACTGAGCATCGAAATAAGCGCAATACAACGGTTCATAGCCACCGTGTTCATCAAATGCCCGCTGGTAATCCGCAAGGCTGAAATCAAAACAACGACCTTCGACATGGTGAACGGAACCAACCAGATAGTCGAGATCAAACTCTTTTTTGAGCTGTTTGGCAAAATCGACAGAGCCGGGATAGTATTCCGTCTCCATACCGACAAACAGAGTCAGACGCCCCCGGTAGTCCTGTTGCAGCTGACGCGCCGTCTCAACATAGCGGACAAACTGCTGCTGAAGATGGTTGGCCGTCAATCCGGCTTCACGCTCGTCGGGATAAAGAAACGCATCTTCGGTGGGCGGCATATGTTCGGTCAGCCCCACCCAGGCAAACCCCTGTCGGGCATATTCTTCAACCATCTCAGCCAGTGTGTCACGGGCATGCAAACAGAACTGGCCACTGTGACCTCCGTGAGCGGATACGAGCCGGGGTTGTTGCTGAGACATCTTTGCCACCTCCTGTTCCGTTGTTAACCTCTGCGGCGCAACATTCAGACAAGACACTTTACAATCACACCTAGCTCAAGGTATATCAGATTCACAGCTATCAACAACACCCTGCCTTACATCACAGGAGTCCTGATGAAAAAGATTATCGCCACCAAAGCGGCCCCGGCAGCCATCGGCCCTTATTCGCAGGCCGTCCAGGTCGATCATATGACTTTTTTTTCCGGCCAGATCCCGTTGAATCCAGACACGGGGGAGCTGATCACCGAATCGATTCACGCGCAAACCGAGCAAGTGATGAAAAACATGCAGGCGGCACTGGCTGGGGCAGGTTTGGAGTTTCGTCATGTGGTTAAAACCACCATTTATCTGACGGATATGGCCGACTTCGCTGTAGTCAACGATATTTACGGCCGTTTTTTCCCGGAAAATCCTCCGGCGCGGGCCTGTGTGGCCGTTGCAGCTCTTCCCAAAGGATGTCGTATTGAGATCGAATGGATTGCCAGCAGTCGGGCTTAATCCTGTGGCAAAACCAGGTTACTTCGCCTTGTTTTTGCGGATGTAATACTCGAGGCCGGATTTTTTTATGGTCTTTCCGGCTTTTTCCGCCTCGGCATAATCATCAAACTGACCGACAATCACCTCGTAGCGCAGGTGTTCGCCACTGCCGCGCGTCTGCAGATAGCTTTTCATGCCCAGCTTGAGCAACCGCGCGACCCGCTGGTCGGCATAGTCGTGATTACGAAACACACCACTAACCAACACGTAACTCTTGGGCTGTTGTTTGTCCTCGGTGGCATGACGGTCCATCTGGACACGGCGTTGCGATTTTTGTTTGTCAGCGTTTTTTTGCCACAAGTCGGCATCAAACGGAGCAATGCGCTGAACAATATGGTAGCCGTCACTGGACTCCAACAGGACCGCCGGTGAATAGCAGGGGCGACCGGCCAGTTCCCGAGAAAAATTTTCCGGCATACTGGCCAGGGAGATCCCGCCGACATAACCACCGGACTGGGATTCGCTGCCCGTTGAAAACTCCCGCGCCAACTCTTCGAATAATTCACCATCTTCCAGGCGCTGCATCACCTGACGCGCCTGGGTCAATGTCGGCAAGGTAATGCGTCGCAGATGATAAATATGCGCTTCACAATGCCACGGTTTTTCCGGCAGTACCCAGCCGAGATCCGTCAGTTTTCGTTCGAGATCAAATCCCGGCAAGCCGAGTTTTTCGGCAATCACCAGCGCCATACTCGACTGGTTGTACTCACCCAGGCGGAACAACACTTCGCCAAGATAATAATACCCATAGGAAAAACCGGGGTTGAGTTCAAGCACACGGGTGAATTCCTGGTACGCCAAGGGTAAGCGCCCGGACGCCAGATAAAACACGCCCATCTCCATATGGAGAAAATCCTCTTCCGGGGCTTTGTCGATCGCCAGTTGCAACTCTTCAATGGCCTGGTCGACAAAGCCCAGGTCATAGAGGACCTGGGACAAATTACGGTGGATATTGGGATCATCGGAACCGGACTCCAGGGCCAATCGATAAGAACGCACCGCCCAGAAGGGGTGGCCGTCCTCAAGATGGCGCTCAGCCAGTTGGCGGTGGACATCACTGACCCGAATCGGGTCTTCGGCAAATGCCGGCGTCAGGAAGGTTGAAATAAGACAGAAACTGACGCACAGTTTAAAAACATTCACGGGGAATCCTCCTGCGCAAGGCGCGACATCACGGCCTTCATATCTTCCCAGACATCCCGCTTGCCTCCGGGATTGCGGAGCAGATAGGCGGGATGGTAGGTCGGCATCAACGCAATGCCCTGATACTCGGCCCAGTTGCCGCGTAAGCGACTGATCGGCGTCTGTTGTTGAAGCAGAGTCTGGGTGGCAAACTTGCCCAGGGCAACAATAACCCGCGGTTTCAGGCTGGCCAGCTGTTGCTTGAGAAACGGCTCACATGCGGCAATTTCGTCCGGTTGCGGATTGCGATTTTGCGGGGGACGACATTTCACCACATTGCAGATATACACCTGTTCGCGCTCATAACCCATGGCAAACAAGATCCGCTCCAGCAGTCGCCCCGCTTCCCCAACAAAGGGCACGCCTTGCTCATCCTCATCGCGTCCCGGCCCTTCACCGACAAACACCAGTTCGGCATGCGGGTTGCCACTGCCAAAAACAATGGACTTGCGACCCTGCGCCAAACCACAGCGTTGACACTCACCCAAGTCCTGGCGAATCTCTTCCAATGAGGGTTGACGACAGTCACAGCGCCCCGTCTGGCATTGTGGTTGCTCATGACACAACGGCAACACCTCACCAGAGTCTTCCAGATACAATTCGTCAACGCCAAGACTCTGCAATTCCGTCAAGACGGCCCGTGTCTGGCTCAACATCTCATGCATGGTTCGATCGAAGCTTTGTGGCATACAGCTTTACATCCTTTAGCGGTGGCATTACTCTTAACCTATGAGGACTTCTCGTTACGTACCCATTGCCGGAGGGGCGACCATGACAGCGTTCCTCACCATCACCACCGGTCTTTTCGTCCTGCTTCTGCCCGATTGCGCCTGGGCATGGGGTTTTGGTGTTCATCTGCAGCTGGGCAACCGTCTGCTGGAAAACCTGTCGCTGCTGTCGCCTGCGCTGCAACACCTGTTGACCTACTATTCGGCGGACTTTCTTTACGGCAGTATCAGCGCCGATATCACCCTGGGGAAAAAATACACTCACTATCTCAAGCACTGCCACAGCTGGAACATGGGCTTCAAAGTCCTTGACGCTGCCGAGAATGATGCCCAGCGGGCTTGTGCCTACGGCTATCTGGCCCACTTGGCCGCCGATACGGTTGCCCATTCTTATATGGTGCCGTTCAAAATGATTCGCAGTTACAATACGGTACTGCTGAACCACGCCTACTGGGAGCTGCGTTTTGAATCGCAAATCCCGGACCAGATCTGGCAGGAAGCGCGCCTGCTCGCTTGGCTGGATTTCAAGCAACACGACCAGCTGTTACGCCGGGTTTTGGTGAATACACTGTTCTCTTTCGGTACCAACAAACGGCTGTTCAATTCCATGCTGCTCATCAGTCGTATCCGGCGCTGGCAAAAGCTGTTGCAAACCGTTGATCGGCACTCAAGTTGGGTCGTCGGTGAAGAGGAACGCAAGGAATATCTGGAGCTGGCCTTTCAAGCTGTTGTCAGTATCCTCAGTGACGAAAACAGTCCTTTTCTGCAGGCCGACCCAACCGGTGAGCGGGCCATTAACAGCGCCCAGAAGATTCGCACCAACCTCAATGCGCTGTGGCTTGACGGTAAACTGCCTCGCGCGCACAGTGATCAGTTAATTCAGGAGTTCAAACTGGAATTCCGCCAGGCAATCACCGACCCCAAACGCCTGCTGAAATTGCTGGCGGATCAACCCTGAGCGGCCTTCATCTCTTTCTCTTTGAGCAATTCAACCACCCGGTCGAGCAACTGGTGGGCCACTTCATCCTTACTCAGTTGCGGCAGCGCCTCAACATGGCCATCGGCGTGCAACAGTTTGACAATATTGGTATCCACATCAAATCCTGCGCCTGCCTGCGTCACGTCGTTGGCAACAATCAGATCGAGGTTTTTGCGCTTCAATTTGTCGGCAGCATGTTTGAGAAGATCCTGGGTCTCTGCAGCAAACCCCACCAATACGCGCCCCTCTTTACCAGCCCCAATCTCGGCAAGGATATCGGGATTTTTTTCCAGCACCAGAGTCATATCATCATCTGTTTTTTTCAGTTTTTGTTTTGACAAGCTGGCAGGACGGTAATCAGCAACGGCCGCTGACTTGACCACGGCAGTGGCCTTCGGCAATGCGTCAAGCACTGTTTTGCGCATCTGTTCAGCACTGACCACCGGAATCAGGGTCACACCTTGCGGCGGCGTCAAAAAAGTCGGACCACTGACCAGCACCACGTCGGCACCACGCATCCGCGCTGCCCGAGCAATGGCATAGCCCATTTTACCCGACGAATAGTTGCTTAAATAGCGCACCGGATCAAGCTCTTCGCGCGTCGGTCCGGCAGTCACCAGCAGGTGTTGCCCGGCGAGATCCTGAGGGGCTAGAACCGCTTGAGCAGCGGAAAAAATCGCTTCGGGCTCAGGAAGCTTGCCCTGCCCTTCATAACCGCACGCCAGCGCCCCGACGGCAGGATCGATAAAATGATAGCCCAGCTCACGCAGACAGGACTCATTGCGCTGATAGATGGGATTTTCATACATATGAACATTCATGGCCGGAGCAAACAGCACCGGTGCCCGGGTCGCCATCAAGGTGGTGGTTAACAGATCATCGGCAATGCCGGCAGCCACCTTACCAACCACGTTGGCGGTGGCCGGAGCCACCAGGAACAGATCAGCCCGGTCCGCCAGAGAGATGTGACCGATCTCTTTTTCCTGATAGAGATTGAACAGTTCCGTATGAACAGGGTTCCCCGACAAGGTCTGAAACGTCAAGGGGGTGACAAACTCCTGAGCACTGCGCGTCATGATTACCGAAACATCCGCTCCGGCTTTGACCAACAGGCGCAACAACTCCACCGCCTTGTACACGGCAATGCCACCACAGATTCCCAAAACCACCTTTTTGTTTTTAAACATGGCGTCCCCGGCACGCGCAAGCGCACCAGCTCCTTCTACGCAATAGAGCCTTTTTTACAAACCTCAATAGTCACCGTTCAGAAACGGGTTGACGGTCTTTTCACGACCAATCGTCGATTCGGGACCATGACCAGGGTGCACGACAGTGGCATCGGGGAGCACCATCAATTGCGATCGGATATGGCTGAGCAGCTGCTTCATGTCACCGCCGGGCAGATCGGTGCGGCCAATCGAACTGGCAAACAGGGTATCACCGGAGAACAGGTGCCCTTCACCATACAGGCAGATGCCACCGGGAGAATGTCCCGGCGTGTGGATCACTTCAAAACTCAAATCGCCCACTTCAACCAGGTCACCGTTTTCGAGAAAACGCTTCGGGTCCGGTGACTGTACTGCAGGCAGACCGTAGCCTTCGGCCTGTTGGGCCGCAACTTTGAGCAGCGGCAAATCATCACGATGCATGCACAGTTCCACGCCTGTCGCCGTCAGCACCTGATGGTTGGCTCCGACATGGTCAAAGTGCCCATGAGTGTTCACCACCATCTTCACCTTCAGCTCCAGTTTATCAACCAGCTCAAGAATACGATCCCCTTCATCACCGGGATCAATCACCAGAGCATGTTTGGTACGTGGACACGCTACCAGATAACAATTGACCTGCAGTGGCCCAACGGCCAGAGTTTCGACGAGCATAGAACTATTCCTCTCTGGATCCAAACAGATCCATGTTCAAACCGCCCAGCTGTTCTCCCAGGCTGGCACTGAGTGTTTTTTCTTCACCACGACGCTTGCGGAGCATTTTTTTCTCTGCGTCAGCGGGCTTCGCCACAGGTGGCGCAGGCGCAGCAACCGGCACAGCGGGTGCCACGTCATCACTTTGTGACGGTTCTTCAGCAAAGACCGGTTTCTCCCCCTTAAAAAAGTAGCGATCATACAAACGATGATAACCTGTCCAGCGACTGTCGTTATGGGCTTCCTTGTCAATATGCGCCTGAACGCCATTGATCTTTGAATCCATGTCATCAACGAAATTGAGGATCACCGCTTCGAGTGTTTTGGGCCGCTTGGGTGAACCATAATCGTATTGACCATGATGAGACAGCAACAGATGTTTCAGCAGGGTCGCCTTCATGCGTGGAAACGCACCAAGAGTGCGAATCCTCTCTTCAACCATTTCTACGCCGATGACAATATGACCGAGCAGCTTTCCCTCATCACTGTAATCGAAACTACGGTCAAAAAGCAATTCCGCGACCTTGCCGACATCGTGCAACAAAGCGCCGCTGATCAGCAAATCGCGATCAACACTCGGATAGCGCCGACACACATCATCAGCCAGATGGGCCACAGCCAGAGAGTGTTCGAGCAACCCGCCAAGATAGACATGATGCATGGCTTTAGCGGCCGGGGCCTTTTGATATTGGGCGACAAATGCGGCATCGTTGAAAAAGGACTCCATGAGTCCACGGTAGTCAGCATCCGTCATGGAAGAGATCAGCGCGCGGACCTGAGCCAGCATGGTGGCCGGATCATGACTGGATACCGGCAAAAAATCCCCAAGAGCAATCTCGGATTCGTCCACCTTAACCAAGTCCTGGATCACCAGCTGCATCTTCCCCATATAGACACTGGCCTTGGCGCGCACCCGGATAAAGTCATCCTTGTTGAACAGGCGGGAAAAATGGTCCACCTGATCCCATATCCGGCCTTCAACCTCACCGCTGCGATCCATGAGCTTCAGGGTCATATAGGGTTTGCCGTTTTTGGCCATGGCCATAATTTTATCCCGTACCAAAAACGGGCTATCGATTTGGTCGCGTTCTTTGAGATCCGCGATAAAAACCTTACTCAAAACAAGTTTCTCCTGTTGATGAATGATCGTCACTATGGTGAACGGCCAGCGCCTGCTGGATGCCGTCCAACGCTGCACTCATAATCCCACCGGCATAACCGGCACCTTCGCCACATGGATACAGTCCGGGCCACGTGGCCGACTGACCATCTTGGCGGCGAACAATCCGTAACGGCGCCGAGGTTCGGGTTTCGATACCGACCAGGGTGGCTTCAGACGTGATAAAACCACGCATTTTGCGATTAAAATGGGGCAAAGCCCGCTGCAACCCTTCGTTGACAAAGCCGGGCAGCGTCTGCTCCAGGGGAGCCTCAACCACACCGGGACGGCAACTGGAAACCACAGCGCCGCCTTTCTGACCAAGAAACGTCAGCAAATTCTGCGCCGGGGCACGATAATCACGCCCCGCTAACTCAAAAGCACGCCGCTCCCAGTGTTGCTGAAACCGCACTCCGGCCAGCGGCGAGGCATCGGTAAAATCTTCCCGGCGCACGGAAACAACCAGAGCACTGTTGGACAAGGTCCCGGCACGGCGATAATGGCTCATGCCGTTGACAACCACGCTCTCCGACTCGCTGGAGCTCTGCACCACTTTACCGCCGGGGCACATGCAGAAGGAATACACCCCGCGTCCGGTATCCCGGTCATTGTAGGTCAATGCATAATCGGCCGTCGGCAAGTTGGCATGACCCTCGATGCCGTACTGAATCCGATTGATCAGAGCAGCCGGATGTTCAACGCGCACGCCAACGGCAAACGGCTTCGGCTCCATGGCCACGCCACGGCGCTCAAGCCAGGTGTAGGTATCTCGAGCACTGTGCCCCACCGCCAAGACCACGGCATCACACAAAAACTCCTCGTGGTTGTTGAAGATCACCCCCTGAACTTTTTGCGCAGCTCCAAGCAGGTCAGTGACACAGCACGTGTAACGCAGTTCAACACCAAGCCGCTCAAGCTCTTTGCGAAAATTGAGCAATACCCGGCGTAAACGATCGGTGCCGACATGAGGTTTGGCCTCGCTGAGGATCTGCTCAGGCGCGCCAAATGCCACCAGTGTTTCAAGAATCGTCCGGGTCAACGGGTGTTTGAGTCGTGTCGTCAGTTTTCCATCGGAAAACGTTCCCGCCCCACCCTCACCAAATTGCACATTGCTGTGCGGGTTCAGCGGGCCGCCTGCCCAGAAATTCTCGACATCGGCAACCCGTTGCTCAACCGGACGTCCCCGCTCCACCAGACACACCTGATGACCACAACGGGCCAGGGTCAATGCCGCAAATAGACCTGCCGGTCCCATCCCGACGACGACAACTTTTTTTGCTTTCGCGGCGGGCGTAAACACATCAACCGTCGGCGTCGGTTCAACCACCACCAGCCGCTTGCAGTGTTGACCATGCGTGATTTCAAGGGCCGCGTCAACGGTGAATTGCACGGTATAAACTCTCAAAATGCGCCCCTTGCGGCGCGCATCAATACCTCGGCGAACAATGTGCCACTGACAGAGCTGAGTTTTTTTCAACCCCAGTGTTTCGGCAACCCGAGTGACCAGCGCCTCTTCATCTTCTTCGAGCGATAAGGTGACTTCCCGCAGCTGATAACAGATCGTCGCCATCAGCCCGCCGCCTTTTGAGCCATGTCATTGTTCTGGACAGGAAATTCCAGATAAAAAGAGGTGCCTTTACCAAGAATACTGCTGACGCGAATGCTGCCATGATAATTTTTGACAATGCGCAGCACGACCGACAAGCCAAGCCCGGTTCCCTTACTCTTGGTGGTGAAAAAAGGATCAAACACTTTTGACAGATTCTCCTGAGGAATACCACTGCCATTATCACTGACCTCGACATAGACCCTATCGCTTTGATGCTCCATCTCAACACTGAGCAATCCGCCGTCTGCCATAGCCTGCAGAGCATTGACAAACAAATTGGTGAAGATCTGGACAAACTCATCCTGATCCCCGATCAATTTCGGCACCGGCTGCAGATAAAGATCAAGGTCAACCCCCTGTTGGCTGAGCTGGGGACGAAACAGGTCGGCCACATCATGGATCACCTTGTCAAGGCAGACCGGTTGAGTATCCATTTTTTGCTGTTTCGAGGCCGCCAACAGCTTGAGTAAAATGGCATCGATGCGGTCAATCTCCTTGAGAATCTTTTCCGGATAGTCGGCCAATTCATCGTCTGGATCAATACCGGTCGCCAAAAGCTGGGCGAACAGACCGATGGAGTTGAGCGGATTACGGATCTCATGGGCCATCCCCGCAGACAAATGCCCAACGGTCGCCAGTTTTTCGGCCTGGACAATTTCATTGTGAGCCTGTTCCAGCTCGCGGGTTTTTTCAGCAACCCGCATCTCAAGCTCGCGGTTCCAGGCTTGAATTTCCTGTTGTAGTTGCGCACGTTCCTCTTCCAGACTCCGATTGATCAGCTCAATGCGCCGGAATTTGAGGACCGATTCAATACGATCAAGCAAATCGTGATTGTTAAACGGTTTGAGGACATAGTCGGAAGCTCCGGCTTTCATCACTTCAACAGCAACGGTTTCACTGCCTTTGCCGGTAAACATGATGACATAAACATCGGGATAGTCCTGACGAATTTGCGTTAAAACACTCATGCCGTCCATCACCGGCATCATATAGTCCAACAGCACCAACGAGGGCGGCTGTTCAGCAATCTGACGCAGCCCGTCCATACCGGACTCAGCCGTTCTCACCTCATAACCGCGACTGCTTAGAATCATGCGGCAAAGATCGAGAATCGCTTTTTCATCATCAATGACCAGAATGTGTTCCGTCGTCATACCTTACCATTCCATCCATAAATACGCTTCGCGAATTGAGACCAGCTAAAACTGCGCAGAGCATACCCCGACTGCCACGCCATTGACAAGCCTGCAACAGGGTTTTTCAAACGACAAAAGGCGACTTTATCGTCGCCTTTTGTCGGATCACTTCTCCAAAGCTGAAACGTTACCGATTACTGACTGTCATGACCGGAATCGGAGATTTACGCACAACCTTTTCCGCCGTACTGCCAAACAGCATATGATCAAGGCCTGTACGTCCCTGGGTTCCCAAAATGATCAAATCGGCATTGAGATCTTCCGCCTGAGCAATAATCTCGGTATAAGCTACTCCAGGAACAACACGGGTTTCATAGGTGTCTGCGTCGGTCATGTTCTCACGGCAGAATTCGTCCATCATCCGATTCGCGCCATCCTCAATCTCTTTCTCGAGAACATCAAACGAGATATGCGGTACATAGAAACCACGCAAGTCCACCGGTTCACTAATAACATGAACCAAAACAAGCTTGCCACCCACCGCACGACTGATTGATTGGGCATACTCGAACGCCTTACTGGAACAATCAGAAAAATCTGTTGCAAAAACTATGGTCTTCAGTTCTTTCATAATCCCCTCCCTCCTGCAGTCAAAATAACTGCAGCGCATGTGTTATCGACAGTTTTTCCAGCACCAGTTTCAATTCGTTGAAACGAACCGGCTTATGGACAAAATCACTCGCGCCAAGATTTACCGCTTCAAGATAGGTTTCAACTTCGCCATGAGCTGTCACCATGACAACACGGGTTTCCGGATAATGCACGTGAATTTCGTTAAGCAGGGACAGCCCATCCATATCCGGCATCCGAATATCACTTAAAACAATATTAACCGGATGATGTTCGAGATAGCTTAACGCTTCATGCCCACTGGAAACACAGGTTGCTTCGTAGCCTGCCTGTGTCAACAACTTGCCAAGACAAACGCGGCTGTTTTCTTCATCATCCACCACAAGAATTTTATATTTTGCAAATCCCACGTGTGACTCTCCTTCATCGTTTGCCTAAGAAAAGGTTAGCACGGAGAACCTCGCTGTCAAGTTGAAGACAGTTCGATTTACTCCTGTCGTTACAGCAAGTTACCTTTTAGAAATAGACATTTTTTGCGGCGAAGAAAAACAGCAGGGGTTAACAAACATAAGCATTGAACAACTCATAAGGAATGATCACTTAACAGTGATCGATGCCACAATTCAAACGGGCTGGAACATTCGCAAAAAGATGCGGGTTGCTGGGGTCAATTTTAGTACGTTTGTGTTGATTTTGGACATTAAAAACAGGCGGATATGAGCAAAAAACATCTTTGCAGGAGGAGACTACTGCGCAGCGGTCCAGCGCAACAATAATTGGTCAAGCAAAAGAGAGAAGTGGGCATGCGCATTTTGACCGCACTGCAGCACGTCCTGATGTTGAAGAGGTTCCACACTCCGTCCCGCCGCAGGATTGGTGACCAGAGAGAGTCCCACCACCTCAAGACCAAGATAACGGGCCATGATCGCTTCGGGCACCATGGACATGGACACCACGTCGGCACCCAACCGTTCCAAGGCACGAATTTCAGCCGGGGTCTCATAGCTGGGACCGACAACCGCGGCAAGTACTCCCCGGTGTAGGCCAATCGCCTGCTGATCTGCCCAAGCTTTTAAATCCGAGTAAAAATCCGTGCAGTAAAGGTTGCACAGGTCAATAAAAGGACTCGGTGAGAGACCGCGCAGCGGGTTATCTCCCTGGAAATTAAGATGATCTTCAATGACAACAAAACTGCCGGCCGTCAACTCCGGGGCAATGCCGCCAACCGCATTGGTCAAAAGCAGGCGCTGACAGCCCATGCTGTCGGCCAGTTGTACAGTTCGGGCAACCTGTGCCGCAGTGAACCCCTGGTAGAGATGAAACCGGCCTTGCAACACCAGCAGACGATGCCCGCCTCGGGTAGCGACATGCAGCTTACCGGCATGACCGGGCACATTGGCAACAGGACCACCCATGGTTCGAAACACCTCAGAGTAGTCCACAGAGCACTCGACATTGAGGGTTTCAGCCCAATCGCTCCAACCGGATCCGAGAATAATCGCCGTATCACAAGGATCGACCCCGGCCAGACATGGATGCCAATCACCGGGTTTTGCAAACGAGGTAGACATCAGGAAGGGTCCTGCAACATTTTCAAATATTCTCGCGCTTTATCACCGCGTTCAGTGCCGTCTTCGCGGTTGGCCACCTCACGAAATTGTTCAGCCGCCGCCGTGTTATCCTCCAGATACAGATAACACTCCCCGAGCATCAGGCGCGCTGCAGAGAATTCAGGAGCCAATTTCATAACCTTTTGCAACTGCTTGCTGGCTAGGTCATATTTCTCCATCCACATATAGGTCTGGGCCTGCAACGCCAGGATACCGGTATTTCCGGGCGCACTGTCAAGGGCTTCGTTGAGCGCCAGGATCGCCTTAATGTACTCACCGTCACGTTGGTAGGCCAAACCCAATCCGGTCAAGGAGCGCACCCGGTAGGGAAACAACAAGTTACCCGACACTTTGCGGAACAGTTGGGCGGCATCATCCCAGCGTTGCATATCCAGATACAGGGCTGCCAGATTGTTCTCAACATTGGGGTTGTCGGGATCCAACCGCAGTGATTCTTTGAAATGTTTTTCCGACAACTCGTAGGCGCGTTTTCCATAATACGCTTCAGCCAAGTTAGCCTGAATAGCCGCATTGTCCGGAGCCAGTTTTTCTGCCTTCAACAATTCGTTCAGCGCTTTGCTGTATTCCTTCCTAGCCAGATACGATTGCCCCATCTTGTGGTGGGCACGCACCTCATCCTTCGGTTTTGTCGTCGGACCACAGCCGCCGACAACAAGTGCAACCAACAGAATACTTGTTACAATCAGACGCATCATAATGACTCCCGTTCCGGTAGAACAATTAACGAACTTTCGATGACACCAAGAGGACCCATGCCACATGAGATTGAACCACGTCCATGAATGAGAGACTGAATAACATGGCCCATTCACAGCTGTTATGTTTATTCATCAATCCCGGAAAAACGGGTCAACAACTGGAATTTACGGTAGCGATCCTCGATTTCGGCATATTCCAGACTTTTCATCCGCTCCAGGCTGAACATTTCAACATTGAACGATGCCATAACACTGCCAAAGATAATCGCCTGCCGCATGGCCGCATCGGATATGTCCTGCACACCGGCCAGATACCCCATAAAACCACCGGCAAAGGTATCACCGGCACCGGTCGGATCAAAGACCGTTTCCAAAGGATAAGCCGGAGCTGAGAACACGCCGTGCTCGGTAAACATCAACGCCCCATACTCGCCCCGTTTTACCACCAGGGTTTTCGGCCCCATATCCAGAACTTTTTGTGCTGCTTTAACCACATTCGCCTCATCAGCGAGCTGGCGCACTTCACCTTCGTTAATCAGCAGCACATCGACATATTTCAAAGTATTGATCAAGGCTTCACGCTTGCCGTCAATCCAGAAATTCATGGTATCGCAGGCCACAAGTTTGGGCCGCACCACCTGTTTCAAAACATCCAGCTGCAATTCCGGATCGATATTGGCCAGAAACACGTAATCGGCATCGAGATACGCTTCCGGCAACTGCGGGCTGAAGCTGGCAAACACGTTGAGCTGAGTGTCCAGGGTGGTCGCTTCATTAAGATCGTAACCGTAACTGCCGCTCCAACGAAACGTCTTTCCCGGTGCCGTGGTCAGTCCGGCCAGATCGATATTTCGCGAACGCAAAAAATCGACGTGTTCAGAAGGAAAATCGTCGCCGACCACAGCCACCAGATTCACATCGGTGAAAAAACTCGCGGACGTCGAAAAATAGGTGCCCGACCCGCCCAAAACGTCATCCGCTTTACCGAACGGTGTCTCAACACTGTCAAAAGCGACGGAACCAACGACCAGCATACTCATGATGTTTCCTCCAGATAATGTCCCAACAACAGATCAAGATGTTGGCGGGTTGCCGCCGGAATTTGACTAGGATCGGTCATCACCGCATATTTCAGGGCTTCACCACAGCCACAGTTTTTCTTCTGGCCAATCAACGTAGCCGCTTCAGCAACAATTTTCTTTGCCATGGCCACATTCTGATGGATCACTTCGATCACAGCCTCGACAGACACATCGTCGTGATCCTGATGCCAGCAGTCATAATCGGTGGCCAATGCTACTGTGGCATAACAGATTTCCGCTTCGCGGGCCAACCGTGCTTCGGGAAGATTGGTCATACCGATCACGTCAACACCCCAACTGCGAAATATCAGCGATTCGGCGCGGGTGGAAAAGTTCGGTCCCTCAATGCAGATGTAGGTTCCCCCATGATGGACGGTCGCCCCTGCTTTTTGCGCGGCAGCGTAAATAATCTCAGATAATGACGGGCACACCGGATCGGCAAATTGAATATGGCCGACAACGCCGTCACCAAAAAAGGTCGATGCCCGCTTGGTGGTGCGATCGAAAAACTGATCGGGGATAACAATATGACCGGGAACAATCTCTTCTTTCATACTGCCAACCGCAGACACCGAGATAATCTGTTCTACCCCGAGCATCTTCATCCCGTAAATATTAGCCCGATACGGCACTTCCGAGGGCAACAGGCGATGGCCACGCCCATGCCGCGGCAAAAACACCAGCTTTACATCACCGAG